>DASXWV010000075.1:0-54387 GCA_036503495.1 Gaiellaceae bacterium | reverse complement strand
CCTTCCAACGAGAACATCTGGGGCGCGGGTACGCCGCGCCCCAGACGTCACGCTCGTCCTTCAGCCTACTTCTTGCAGATCAAGGCGAAGTCGAACTGGTAGAGGACGTGGTTCTGGTAGCAGCTCAGATCCATGCCCGAGTTGAAGAAGTCCGTGAACTGCCGGTTCATGAACACGACCCACGGAGCCTGCTGGTCGACCATCTTGTCGACCTGGGCCCACTGCGAGTTCACCGAGCTGTTCAGCGTCGGCTCCTTCTTCAGCGCTTCGATCTTGGCGTTGACCGCCGCGTCGTCGAAGTTCGCGTAGTTGTTGTTGTGGGTCTGCGTGATCCGGTTGCCGTTCAGGAGGACGTCGAACCAGTCGAGCGGGTGCGGGTAGTCCTGGAACCAGTCGGCGAAGCCGATCTGCGCCTTCGTCGCCTGGTTGCCGACCGTCGTCCAGTACACCGCGGAGTTGATGATCTTCTCCTTGGCTTTGAAGCCGATCGAGTTGAGGACGTCGACGAGGTACGCCGTCGCCTTCGGATCGGTGCCCCGGTCGTGGTTCCAGACCGTGACCGCCATCCCCTTGTCACCCGACGCGGCGACGAGCTGCTTCGCCTTCGCCAGGTTGTGCGGGTACAGGTTCAACTTCTTGTACTGCGGATAGGTCGGCGGAAGCACGTTCTCCGTCGGCTGACCCAGACCGCCGTAGATGCGCACGAGCGCCTCACGGTTGACCGCGAAGTTCACGGCCTGCCGCACCTTGAGGTTGTCGAACGGCGGCGTCTTCACGTTCATGAAGAAGTAGTAGGTGTTCGCCGGCGTGTAGACCTTGATCTGGTCGCCGTACTTCTGCTGCGTCGCCGCGAGCCGGTCCGGCGGGATCTGATGGAAGTCGTAGTCGTCAGTCCCGCTGATCGTCCGTTGCAGCGCAACGCTGTCGTCCCCGATGATGTCGATCGTCATCTTGTCGGGGTTGCCCGTCGGGACGTTCCCGTCGAACAGGTCGGCGTTGAAGTTCGGGTTCCGCACGACCAGCGCCGACTTGTTCGGCTTGTACGACTTGATCATGTACGGGCCCGTCGACGGGGCGGGATGCGTCGACTGATCCTTCGCGGGCGTGCTCGCCGGCAGCGGGGCGGCGAACGTCGTCGCGAGGATGTTCTGGAAGTCGCCCTGCGGTGCGGTCAGCTTGATCGTGATCTTGCCGGTGCTGTCGTTCGCGGTGATGCCGCTGATGTCGCCGTTCTTGGCGTTGTCGGCGCCGACGATGTTCCCGAAGAAACCGACGCCGGGCGAGTCGACCTTGAAGTCCCGGATGATCGACGCCTTGAAGTCACTTGCCTTCACCGGCGTGCCGTCCGAGTACTTCACACCCTTGCGCAACGTGAGCGTGTACGTCTTGCCGCCGTTCGTCACCTTCGGCAGGTCTTGCGCGAGATACGGAACGATCGTCGCGCCCTCCGGGCCGGCGGCGTGCTTGTAGCCGATCAGCGGCAAGTACACGTTCCACATGATCTGCCAACCCTCGACCGTGTACGACAGAGCGGGATCGAGAAAGTCGATGCCGGTGTCGTACGCGATGCGGAAGTTCGGGAACGTTTTGCCGGTGGACGACGACCCCGAAGACGCGGTCGACGTGCTGTTGCCGCTCGAACTGCTATTGCTGCTCCCGCCGCATCCGGCGGCAACGAGCGCGAGCCCGGCGGCTGCGAAGGCGGCGGTCGCGACCAGCCATCTCCTTCTGCGAGTCAAGTGGGTACCTCCCCGGTCGTATCGCATGTCGCGGCAGGCGCAGCCTGTGTGCCTAGCGCGCGGGGAATTGTTTCAGACTGCCGATACCGACGCCGAATGTACGGATCTTGTTAGAGCCGGAACACGCGGCGCCGACACCTTCGTAGTTCCTCCGGCTCCGTTTCTTCAATCACTCCGTCGATGCCGTCGCGCTGCGTCGAGTGCAGGATCCGCCCGTCGCCGAGCCAGAATGCGATGTGGTCGGCGCGCCCGTCGGCGTCGCCGTAGGTGATCAGATCGCCCGGGCGGGGCTCGTCAACGGTGCTTCCGGCGTCTTCCTGCTGGTCGGCGTCGCGCGGCACGAGCCGGCCTGTTGCGCGGAAGCTCATGTGCACGAGCCCGGAGCAGTCGATGCCTGCGGCCGTCATGCCGCCCCAGAGATATCGCGAATTGAGATATGTGCGCGCGAACGCGACAGGGTCTCCGTCTTGCGGCTCGAGCCACCCGGGATCGGCGGTGCCGCCGAGCACGTCGGCATCGACCCAGCCCGGGTAGTCGTACGCCGTCCGGATCCGGGCCCAGCCGCCGATCCGCTCCTCGACGGTCAGCGGCTCGCCGGGCAGCAGCTGTGTCACCTGCTCGGCGTCGTCGCGCGGTTCCGCGCGCACCGCTGCCAGGTGGCGAGCGAACGTATGTTCGCCTAGGCTCTCGGTCATGCAGCTGAGGCTAGACGCGGCCGACCGGCTGGTGGAGCTCGTGGAGGAGCGGCGCGGGCCGGTCGTCGCCGACGAGGCGGCGCGCCGGCTGTTCGCGCTCCGCACGGCACCGGTCGCGCTCGCCCGCTCGCTGCTCGCCGACGTCGTCGAGGCGGACGCGCGGCTGACGTGGAACGGCGACGCCGTCTCGCTCGCCACGCCGCTCGGCGCCGAGCTCCCGCTCGAAGACGCGACGTACGTCGTCGTCGATCTCGAGACGACGGGCCTCCGGCCGGGCTCGTCGCAGATCTGCGAGATCGGCGCCGTGCGGGTGTCGGGCTTCGAGCTGACGGACGAGTTCGAGACGCTCGTCGACCCGCGGCAGCCGCTCGGCCCCGTCGTCTCCGCGCTGACCGGGTTGACCGACCGGCAGCTGCGCGGCGCGCCCCCGCCGTCGGTCGCCGTGCAGCGATTCCTCGCGTTCGCCGGCGACGCAGTGCTCGTCGCGCACAACGCGCGCTTCGACCTCTCGTTCCTCGACCGCGAGACGGAGCGCCTGACCGGGTCGCGGCTCGCCAATCCCGTCGTCGACACCGTCTCGCTCGCGCGTCGGCTACTCGCAGGACGCGTGCCGCGCGCCTCGCTCGCGCAGCTCGCGCATTTCGTCGGCACGTCGGTCGAGCCGTGCCACCGTGCGCTCCCCGACGCGCAGGCGACTGCCGAGGTGCTGCTCGTGCTGGTCGGCCTCGCCCAGGAGCGCGGCGCGCGCACGATCGCCGATCTCGTCGCCCTCGGCGCGACGAGAACGCGGCGTGTCTACGACAAGCGGCATCTCGTGCACGGCGCGCCGCCGCGGCCCGGCGTCTACGTGTGGCGGGACCGCAACGACGAGGTGCTGTACGTCGGCCGCGCGCACGACCTGCGCGCGCGCCTCCGCTCGTACTTCCGAAGCGACCGACAGCGGCCCGCGGTCGAGGCTGCGCTCGGCGCCGTCGAGCGGATCGACTGGAACGTACGCGGCAGCGAGCTCGAGGCGGCGCTCGACGAGCTGCGGCTGATCCGCGAGCTACGCCCTCCCGCGAACGCGCGCGTAGCGCGGCCCGACCGCTACGTGTGGCTGCGCAAGCGCGGCGACGGCGTCGTCTGCTCGACGCAACCGTCGGCGATTGGACCGCTCCGCTCGCGCCGGCGGGCCCAGCTGGCAGCGCGGGCGCTGCTCGCCGACGAGCTGGAGCACCCCGCGCGTGCGCTACCGCGTGTCCGGCGAAGGCTCGCCGAGCTCTCGGACGCGCGCCGCTTCGAGGATGCAGCCCGGCTGCGCGACCGGCTGCAGGCGCTCGAGCGCGTGTGCCGCGAGCTCGACCGGCATGCTCGGCTGTGCTCCGTGCGGCGGTGCATCGTCGCGCCGGCACCGGAGCCCGCGCACGCGAAGGCGTTCTTCGTCGCGAACGGGCGGGTCTGCGCCGAGCGAACGCTGCCGCCGGGCGGCGGCGCGTACCTCGAGATCGAAGCCGGGCTCGCGGCGACACGACGCGACGGTGACGTCGATCTGGACGAGTTGTTCCTGATCGGGACGTTCCTGCGGCGGCCGTCGGCCGAGCTGCGGATCGTGCCGCTCGAGCGGGAGGCGATCCTGCGCGCGGCGGCGGAGGTGGCGAACTTCTAGGTCGGCGGCGGAACGGGCTCGGGCTCGAGCTGCAGCCCCGGCTCAAAGACGACGGGGCGCTCGCGCGGCCGCAGCGCTCCGGCGCGGATCTGCTCCGCCCAGTGACACGCGACGGTGTGCCCGGCGGCGAGGGGCCGCAGCGGCGGTACCTCGTCGCGGCAGCGCGTCGGCTGCACGTACGGGCAGCGCGTGTGAAACCGGCATCCCGACGGCGGGCTCGCCGGGCTCGGCAGGTCGCCGCTCAGGAGGATCGCCTCGCGCTGCCGTTCGACGACCGGGTCCGGGATCGGCACGGCCGAGAGCAGCGAGATCGTGTACGGGTGCAGCGGGTTGGCGTAGAGGTCGTCGGACGGCGACACTTCGACCACCGACCCCAGGTACATCACCGCGATCCGGTCCGAGATGTGGCGGACGACGGCGAGGTCGTGCGCGATGAAGAGGAACGTCAGCTGGAAGTCGTCTTGCAACGTCTCGAGCAGGTTGAGGATCTGCGCCTGAATCGAGACGTCGAGCGCCGACACCGGCTCGTCGGCGACGATGAAGTCCGGCCCGACCGCAAGCGCTCGCGCGACCCCGACACGCTGACGCTGGCCGCCGGAGAACTCGTGCGGATACCGGCCGATCGCATCCGGGGGCAGGCCCACGACGTCGAGCAGCTCGCGGACGCGGCGCGTCGTGTCGCCGCGCGTCCCGAGGCCGTGCGCACGGAGCGGCTCACCGACGATGCGCCCGACGCTGTGCCGCGGGTTGAGCGACGCGAACGGATCCTGGAACACCATCTGCATGCGGCGCCGCAGTGCGCGAAGCCCTTCCCCGGAGACGTGCGAGATGTCCTCGCCGTCGAACACGATCCGGCCGCTCGTCGGCTCGTACAACCGAAGCACGGCGCGGCCGAGCGTCGACTTGCCGCAGCCCGACTCGCCGACGAGGCCGAGCGTCTCGCCGCGCGCGATCGAGAGCGTGACGCCGTCGACGGCCTTGACGTCGCCGACGTGGCGGTCGAGCACGAGGCCGCTCTTGATCGGGAACCAGACCTTGAGATCCTCGATCTCGACGAGCGCGTCGCTCATGCGCCCACTACCTCGCGCGCCCACGCATCCGCCGGCACCGGGTTGAAGCAGGCGACTCTGTGGCCGGGTGTGACCTCGACGAGCGGCGGCACCTCGAGGCGCGACTTCTCGACCTCGTACGCGCAGCGCGGGGCGAACGGGCAGGCGGCGGGTGGTCGGAGCATGTCGCGCGGCGCGCCCTCGATCGGCCGCAACCTGCGGCCGCGCGGCGTGTCGAGCCGCGGCACGCTCTGCAGCAACCCGAGCGTGTACGGGTGCCGCGGCGACGCGAACACGTCCTCGGCGCCGCCGGTCTCCATCACCATCCCGCCGTACATCACGTGCACGCGCTCGCACATCCCGGCGACGACGCCGAGGTCGTGCGTGATCAGGATGAGCGAGGCGTCGCGCTCCGCGACGAGCGTGCGCAGCAGGTCGAGGATCTGCGCCTGGATCGTCACGTCGAGCGCCGTCGTCGGCTCGTCCGCGATCAGCAGCTTCGGCTCGCAGGCGAGCGCCATCGCGATCATCGCCCGCTGCCGCATGCCGCCCGAGAACTGGTGCGGGTAGTCGTCCGCGCGCCGCCGCGCCTCGGGGATCCCGACCTGCTCGAGCAGCTCGACTGCCCGCGCCTGCGCAACCTTCCGCGAGCTGCCGAAGTGCGTCTCGAGCGGCTCGCGGATCTGCCGGCCGATCGTCAGCACCGGGTTGAGCGACGTCATCGGGTCCTGGAAGATCATCGCGATGTCGCGGCCGCGGATCCGCCGCAGCTCCGCGTCCGACAGCTCGATCAGGTTGCGGCCGTCGAAGGTCGCGCTGCCCGCCGTGACGCGGCCGGCCCGCGGCAGGAGGCCGAGCAACGCGAGCGCGGTGACGCTCTTGCCGCAGCCGGACTCGCCGACGATCCCGAGCGTCTCGCCGGGTGCGATGTCGAACGAGACGCCGTTGACGGCGTAGACGGTGCCGCGCTGCGTCCAGAACTCGACGCTGAGGCCGTCGACCGCGAGCAGGCTCATGTGCGCCCCCGCAGCTTCGGGTCGAGCGCCTCGCGGAGTGCATCGCCGATCAGGTTGAAGCCGAGCGCCGACACGACGATCGCGCAGCCGGGGATGATCGCGAGGAACGGCGCCGTCTGCAGATACGCGTTCGTCTCCGTCAGCATCGCGCCCCACTCCGGCCGCGCCGGATTCTGGTCGCCGAGGCCGAGGAAGCTGAGCGCCGCCACCTCGATGATCGCCGTCGCGAGCGCGAGCGTCCCCTGCACGATCACCGGCGAGATCGCGTTCGGGAGGATGTGCGAGACGAGGATGGTGCGGCCGCGGACGCCGACCGACCGCGCGGCGAGCACGAAATCGTTCTCGCGCTGCGCGAGGATCGAGCCGCGCAGGAGCCGCGCGAAGATCGGCACCTGCGTGACGCCGACGGCGATCATGATGTGGAAGAGGCCGGGCCCCATCAGCGCGACGACGCCGATCGCGAAGAGCAGGCCGGGAATCGCCAGCACGACGTCCATCGACCGCATGACGAGCGTGTCGACGACGCCGCCGACGTAGCCGGCGATCGAGCCGAGCACGATGCCGATCGACAGCCCCACGGCGACGGAGACGACGCCGACGACGAGCGACAGGCGTGCGCCGTAGATGACGCGCGAGAACTCGTCGCGGCCGAGCGTGTCGACGCCGAACCAGTGCTTCAGCGACGGCCCGGGCGGCACGCCGTTCTTCAGGAGCGAGAGATCCTGGTCGAGCGGCTTGTGCGGCGCGATCCACGGCGCGAACACCGCGCAGACGACGAACAGCAGCACGAGCAGGAAGCCGGCGATCGCGCCCGGGTTCCTGCGCAGCCGGAACCACGCATCCGACCAGAGGCCGGTCGGCGCCTCGACCGCGATCTCGACCGCTTCGAGCTCGGCGACCGACATCACGAATAGCGGATGCGCGGGTTGATCACGGCGTAGGAGACGTCGACGAGCAGGTTCACGACCACGAAGACGACGGCGACGAAGAGGATCCCGCCCTGCAAGACCGGGTAGTCGCGGTTGAAGATCGCTTCCGAGAGCCACGTGCCGACGCCGGGCCGTGCGAACACCGTCTCGGTGAGGATCGCGCCCGACAGCAGCAGGCCCGTCTGCAGCCCGATCACCGTCGTCACGGGCAGGAGCGCGTTGCGCAGGACGTGCCGTCCGTCGACGGTCAGGGGCGCCAGCCCCTTCGCGCGCGCGGTGCGGACGTAGTCCTCGTTCTGCACGTCGAGCACCGCGGCGCGCGTGATGCGCGCGATGATCGCGAGCGGGATCGAGCCGAGCGCGATCGCCGGCAGCACGAGATGCTTGAGCACGTCCCACAGCGTCGCCCAGTTCCCCTGGATGAGCGCGTCGATGACATAGAAGTTCGTCGGATGCTTCGTCGTGTCGAGGATGTCGATTCGTCCGACGCTGGGCAGCCACGCGAGACGGACCGCGAAGATGTACTTGAGGATCAGCGCAAGGAAGAAGATCGGCGTCGAGATGCCGATCAGCGACGCGACGAGGCTGGCGTGGTCGAAGATCGTCCCGTACCGCTTCGCCGCGATGAAGCCGAGCGGGATCCCGAAGAGGATCGCGAACAGCATCGCCGCCGTCGCGAGCTCGATCGTCGCCGGAAAGCGGTTCGCGAACTCGTCGACGACGGTGCGGTGCGTGGCGATGCTCGTGCCGAGGTCGCCGCTGACCGTCGTCTTCAGATACTCCCAGTACTGCTCCGGGAGCGAGCGGTCGAAGCCGTAGCGGTGGTTGTACTCACGCACGAGCTCCGGCGTCGCGCGCTCCCCGAGGAGCGACTGCTGCGGCGAGCCGGGCAGGGCGTGGATCCACGCGAAGATCAGGACCGAGAGGCCGAGCAGGATCGGGACGAGCAGAAGCAGCCGGCGGACGACGAAACGAAGCATCCGTTGTCGTCGGCCGCCGGCTCGTGCCCTACTGCCCGCCGACGCTCACGGTCGCAAACGGATCGGTGCCGATCGGGCTCGCGATGTAGCCCTTCACCGTCCGCTGGAAACCGAGCGCCGGGATGCTGTGCGCATACGGGACGCCCGGCAGGATGTCCCGCATGATCATCTCGTTCGCCTGCTGGTAGAGCTTGATCCGCGTCTTGAGATTCGTCTCGCCCTCGGCCTTGTCGAGGAGCGCGGTCAGCTTCGCGTTCGAGAAGCCGAACTGCGGGTTCGACTTCTGGAAGAACACGCCGATGAAGTCGTCCGGGTCGCCGTAGTCGCCGGTCCACCCGATCAGGTTGATGTTGCCCGCCTCACCCGAGTTGACCTTCGCGACATAGTCCGGCCGCCACGGCGCGCTGTGCGCGACGACCTTGAAGCCGGACTTCTCGAGGCTGGCCGAGAACGCTTCGAAGTTCCGTTGCGGGTCCGGCATGTACGGCCGGGAGACGCCCGTCGGGTACCAGAAGTCGATCGTCACCGGCAGCGACAGCCCGGCCTGGCGCAGCAGGGCCTTCGCCTTGTCGGGGTCGTACTCGTACTTGACGACATTCGGCGACCAGCCGAAGAGCTGCGGCGGCTGGAACTGCGTCGCCACCTGCGCGCGGCCGGCATAGAACGCGTTGACGACCGACTTGCGGTCGAGGCCGTAGGCGATCGCCTTCCGCACGAGCAGGTTGTCCGTCGGCGGCCTCGCCTGGTTGATCGTCACGTACGCGACGTTGAACGACGGCCGGTTGAGCACCTTGAGGTTGCCGTTGTTGCTCACGACCGGAACGTCCTGGGGCTGCAGCAGGTCCATGCCGTTGATCTCGCCGGTCTGCAGCGCCTGCACGCGCGCCGAGTTGTCGGCGATCGGCCGGACGACGACCTGTGCGAGCTTCGCCTTCGGCCCCCAGTACTTGTCGTTGCGGAGGAGGACGACCTTCTCCTTCACCGTCCAGCCGCCGAACTTGAACGGGCCGGTGCCCGTCGGATGCTGGAACGCGTAGGACCCGGTCGGCCGGAACGACCCGTTTGTGATCGTCGCCGAGTCCGCGTCGTACTGCTTCAGCGCGGTCGGCGACTGCATCGCGAACGACTGCAGCGCGAGCGACGGCAGGAACGGCCCGTTCGGCTTGGTGAGCGTGATCGTCACCCGCAGCGGGCCGTGCGTCCGGCACCCCTTGAACAGCGACTGGCTCAGCGACGAGCTGCCGTTGTTCTTGAACCCGTAGAAGATCGACTGGTAGTAGAACGTCGCGCCCGGGTCCTGGAACGGGCCCGAGAAGTTGTACCAGCGGTCGAAGTTGTAACAGACCGCCGCCGCGTTGAACGCCGTGCCGTCATGGAACCTGACGTGCGGGCGCAGCTTGAAGTTCCACACCATGCGCGACTTGTCGACGGTCCACGAGACCGCGAGCTTCGGGACGACCGTCGTCGTGCCCGGCTTCAGGTCGACGAGGCCTTCGAAGATCTGCTTCGTGATCCGGAACGACTCGCCGTCCGAGACGAGTGCGGGGTCGAGATACGTCGGGTCCGATGCGCCGGCGTAGATCATCGTGCCGTTCGCGGCCGATTCGTGATGCGACGCGTTGGCCGACGGGGCCAGCGCGCACACAGCGCCAACTGCTGCGAGCAGCAGCAGCTTCGAGCGAAGTCTTGCCACGGGCCGTGCCTCCCTCCAGAAGGTTCCCTTGGCGCACGAGTATGGGGAGTCGGCGTGGGGCTGTCTAGAGGCCCGACAACCGTATAGGAGTACGAACTACGCGGCGACGTGGATGAGATCGCGCAGTGCGCCGAGCCGGGCGAGTGCCTGCCCTTCGAGCTGCCGCACCCGCTCGCGCGTCAGGTCGAGCTCGTGGCCGATCGCCTCGAGCGTCCACGGCTCGCCCTCGAAGCCGAACCGCAGCTCGAGGATCCGCCGCTCGCGCTCGGGCAGGGCGTCGAGCGCACGCCGCACCCCCTGCCGGCGCAGCGACTCCTCGGCCTCTTCGAACGGATCGGCTGCTTCGCGGTCGGCAAACAGGTCGCCGAGCTCGCCCTCGTCGTCGGCGCCGACCGTCTGGTTCAGCGACACGGATGCGTGCGCGGCGCCGAGTGCCTCGTCGATGTGCTGCATCGGCAGGCCGGTCGCCTCGGCGAGCTCCTCCTTCGTCGGCTCGCGCCCGAGCTCGACCTCGAGGCGCCGCGCCGCGCGCGAGAGCTTCTGCTGGCGCTCGACGACGTGCACGGGGACGCGGATCGTGCGCGCGTGGTTCGCGACCGCGCGCTGCACCGACTGCCGGATCCACCACGTCGCATACGTCGAGAACTTGTAGCCACGGCGCCAGTCGAACTTCTCGACGGCGCGGTTCAGGCCGAGCGTTCCCTCCTGGATCAGATCGAGGAACGGGACGCCGAGCCCGCGGTAGCCCTTCGCGATCGAGACGACGAGCCGGAGGTTCGACTCGATCATCCGGCGCTTCGCGGTCGGGTCGCCGCGCTCGATCGCCTTCGCGAGGATCACCTCGTCCGCCGCGGTGAGCAGCTTGTGCTTGCCGACGTCGGCGAGGAAGAGCTGCAGGCTGTCGCCCGCGCCGCCTACGGCGGCGGCTGCCTCCGCCGCGGCGAGCTCGGCTTCCTTCTGCGCCTCCTTCTCCCGCTCGGCCTCCGCGATCGCAGCAGGCGTCGCGATCTCGAGGCCGATCCGCTCGAGCTCGGCCGTCAGGTCCTCGACATCCTGGTCGTCCAGGTCCAGCTCGACGCAGAACGCTTCCAGCTCGGCAGGATCGAGGTAGCCGCGCTCCTGCGCGCCTTCGACCATCGCCCGCGCCTGATCCGTCTCGAGCAACTCATGCAGCTGGTTCTGCGTCAGGGTCTACTCAGTCCTTTCAGTGCTGCGTCGCTGGCCGTCGGAGGACCTTCTCACCTTAGGAGCGAAATCCTGTTCCTGCCAGGGGAAACGCTGTCCTCCGGTGCCGAATTCCGTCTGCATTCTACGACGGCCTCCGGCTGCGAAAAGTTGAACCGTCAGGACACGCGCTTTCGCGTCGTGCGCTTTTTCGTCGCAGGCCCCTTCGCGCGCCGTTCGGCGAGCAGCTCGAGCGCGCGCTCCTGCGTGATCGACTCCGGGTCGTCTCCCTGGCGAAGGCTCGCGTTCGTCTCGCCGTCGGTGACGTACGGACCGAAGCGCCCGGACTTGACGACGATCGGCTTGCCGCTGCCGGGGTCGTTGCCGAGCTCCTTCAGCGGACCTGTCGCCGCACGCTGGCCGCGCCGCTGCCGCGGCTGTGCGAGCACGGCGAGCGCGGCGTCGAGGTCGATCGACAGCAGCTGGTCCTCCGTCTCGAGCGAGCGAGACTCCTTCCCCTTCTGCACGTACGGCCCATAGCGCCCGTTGCGCGCGGTCACCTCCTCGCCGTCCGACGCGACGCCGACGACGCGCGGCAGCGAGAGCAGCGTCAACGCATCCTCGAGGGTCAGCGTGTCGAGCGACATGCTCTTGAAGAGAGATGCGGTGCGCGGCTTTTCTTTCGATCCGTCCTCGAGCACCTCGGTGACGTACGGCCCGTAGCGGCCGCTGCGCGCGACCACCTGCCGGCCCGTCTCGGGGTCGAGGCCGAGCTCGCGCTCGCCGGACGGCTGTGCGAGCAGCTCCTCTGCCTTCGCCACGGTCAGCTCGTCGGGGACGACGTCGTCGGGGATGTTCGCGCGCTGCCCGTCGCGCTCGAGATATGGGCCGTAGCGGCCGACGCGCACCATGATGTCGCTGTCGGGGATCTGGAACGAGTTCACCTCGCGCGCGTCGATCGCCCCGAGGTCCTGCACGAGGTCGTGGAGGCCCAGGCCGCCGGAGGCGGCCCGGACTTTTGGCCGGGCGTCGGCGGCTTCGCCGCCGGCGCTTCCAGCCTCGGCGCCATCGCCGAAGTAGAAGCGGTGCAGCCACTGGTTTCGCTCCTCGTCGCCGGCGGCGATCCGGTCGAGGTCGTCCTCCATCGAAGCGGTGAAGCCGTAGTCGACGAGGCGGCCGAAGTGCTGCTCGAGCAGCTCGACGACCGAGAATGCGAGGAAGGACGGCACGAGCGCCGTGCCCTTCTTGAAGACGTAGCCGCGGTCGAGGATCGTGCCGATGATCGACGCATACGTCGACGGGCGGCCGATCCCGAGCTCCTCGAGCGTGCGCACGAGCGTCGCCTCGGTGTAGCGCGCGGGCGGGTTCGTCTCGTGGCCTTGCGGCTCGAGCGTCAGCAGCTGCACCGCGTCACCCTCGCTGACGTTCGGCAGCCGCCGCTCCGATTCGTCGCCTTCGGGCGTCTCGTCGCGGCCTTCCTCGTACGCGGCGAGGAAGCCCCGGAACGTGATCACGGTCCCCGAGGCACCGAACTCGACCTGCTCGCTCGACGAGGACGTCCCCGCGATCCGCAGCGACACCGTCTGTCCCTCGGCGTCCTTCATCTGCGACGCGATCGTGCGCATCCAGATCAGCTCGTACAGCGCGTGCTCGTCGCGCGACAGCTCGTTCTTCACCTGCTGCGGCGTCCGGAACGAGTCGCCGGCCGGACGGATCGCCTCGTGTGCCTCCTGCGCGTTCTTGACGCGGCGCTCGTAGCGACGCGGCGCGTCCGGCACGTACTCGGCGCCGTACAGGTCGCGCGCCTGCGACCGGGCCGCCGTCAATGCCGACTCCGACAGCGTCGTCGAGTCGGTGCGCATATACGTGATGTAGCCGTTCTCGTACAGGCGCTGCGCGATGCGCATCGCCGTCTGCGCGGTGAAGCGCAGCTTGCGGCTCGCCTCCTGCTGCAGCGTCGACGACATGAACGGCGCGCTCGGGCGGCGTGAGTACGGCTTGCGCTCGACGCGTGCGACGGCGAACGAGGACTGCTCGAGGCGCGAGGCAAGGCCGCGCGCAGCGTCCTCGTCGAGCTGCAGCGCCTCCGCGTTGCGGAGCTTGCCGTCCGGGCCGAAGTCGCGGCCCACCGCGAGGCGGCGGCCGTCGACCGTGACGAGCCGCGACTCGAATCGTTCGGGATCGAACGTTGCTGCGATGTCCCACCAGCCCGCCGCGCGGAAGCGCATGCGTTCGCGCTCCCGCTCGACGACGAGACGCGTCGCGACCGACTGCACGCGCCCGGCGGAGAGACCGCGCGTGATCTTCTTCCAGAGGACGGGGGAGATCTCGTAGCCGTAGAGCCGGTCGAGGATGCGTCGCGTCTCCTGCGCGTTGACGAGGCGCTCGTCGATCTCGCGCGTCTGCTCGAGCGCGCGGTCGATCGCCTCCTTCGTGATCTCGTGGAAGACCATCCGCTTCACGGGCACCTTCGGGCTCAACACCTCGAACAGGTGCCATGCGATCGCCTCGCCCTCGCGGTCTTCGTCCGTCGCGAGCAGGAGCTCGTCGGCGTCCTTGAGAAGCCGCTTCAGCTCGCTGACCTTCTTCTTCTTGTCGGGATCGACGACGTAGAGCGGGCGGAAGTCGTCCTCGACGTCGACGCCGAGCCGCGCCCACTTCTCCTTCTTGTATTCGGCCGGAATGTCGGCGGCGCGCTCAGGCAGGTCGCGAATGTGGCCGACACTCGATTCGACCACGAAGCCGTTGCCGAGATAGCCGGCGATGGTCTTCGCCTTTGCCGGAGACTCGACGATCACCAGACGCTTACCTGCCATGGCCGGTCAAGATAGCGCTGTTGCGTCCGACCACCATGTACAGCGCCGTGGCCATCCTCACCTGGCCGTTGCTCCGTCTCGCGTATCGCCTGAGCGCGCGTGGGCTCGAAAACCTGCCCGCAGAGGGTGGATTCGTGCTTGCGTGCAACCACGTGTCGAGCTTCGACCCGTGGCCGCTCGGGATACCGCTGTGGCCGAAGCGATTCCTCCGGTTCATGGCGAAATCGGAGCTGTACTGGTGGCCGCTGACCTACGTCCTGAACGGCGCCGGCGCGTTTCCCGTCCGCCGCGGTCAGCGCGACACGGAGGCGATCGAGACGGCGGTCGCGCTCGTGCGCGAGGGCCATGTCGTGGCGATGTTCCCGGAAGGCACGCGCCGCACGAAGGGTCTCGTCAAGAAGTTCGAGGCGCGGCCGCGCAGCGGCGCCGCGCGGATCGCGCTCGAAGGCGGGGTGCCGCTCGTGCCCGCCGCCGTCACCGGCACCGACGGGCTCCTGCGGTTTCGCAAGCTGCGCATCGCGTACGGACCGCCGGTCGACCTCGACGATTTGCGCAACGAGGACGTCGCCAACGTCGCGCACGAGGCGACCGACCGGCTGATGGCACGCATCCTCGAGCTCGAGGCGTCGTTGTAGGTGGAAACGCTCCTCGCGATCGACGGCGACTCGTTCGCGCACCGCGCGTACCACTCGATGCCGAAGTCGATCCGCTACAACGCGGTCGTCGGCTTCACGAACATGCTGGTCGGGCTGTACCAGCAGTCGAAGCCGAATGCGGTGCTCGTCGCGTGGGACACGCTCGAGGTGCCGACGTACCGCCACGAGGCGTACAAGCCGTATCAATCGGGCCGCATCTTCGACCCGTCACTGCTCGAACAGCTCGCGCTGCTGCCTTCGCTCTGCGAGGCATTCGGCTTCGCCGTCGGCAAGGGCGCCGGCTACGAGGCCGACGACTTCCTCGCCGCCGCGGCGGCAGGCTGGCCCGGCGAGGTACTCGTCGCCACGTCGGACCGCGACGCGTTCCAGCTCGTCGACGACCGCGTGACGATCCTCCAGCCGGTGAAGGGCGTGAGCGAGATCGCGCGTATCGGCGTCGCCGAGGTGCGCGAGCGGTACGGCGTCGATCCGGAACAGGTGCCGGACCTGATCGCGCTGCGCGGCGACCCCTCCGACAAGCTGCCGGGCGCCCGCGGCGTCGGGCCGAAGAAGGCAGCCGAGCTCCTCTCGCAGTACCGGACGCTCGAGGATGCCCTCGCAGCCGGGCGCTTCGCCGTCGAGGCGGAGGACTTGCGGTTGTACCGCCGAATCGCGCAGATGGACGCCTCCGCTCCCCTTCCTCCCCTCTCCGGCCGGACGCCGACATGGGCGGAGGCGTCCGCGAAGCTGCGCGAGCTCGGGCTGGAGGCGTCGGCGAAGCGGGTAGATTCGCTCGCGTGAACGAGTGGCTCGCAACGCGCGCGCGCGCTCTCGGCGTCGACGATCTGGCGCCCGACGAGATCTCGCTGCTGCTCAACCTCGCCGGCGACGCGGCACACGAGAGCGGCGCACGCACGAACGCTCCCTTGCTCTGCTACCTCCTCGGCCGTGCGCAAGGCGAGCGGACGCTCGCCGAGCTCGCCGAGCTCGTTCGATCGACGTCCTGAGCCACCCGGCGCTTGCGCGCCTGCACCCGACGTTCGGCGGCCACCCGGAGCGACGCGAGCGGCTCGCGGTGCTTCTCGACCGCTTTCCCGGCTTCGACGAGGGCCGCGCCGCGACCGACGACGAGCTGCTCGCCTGCCATGCGCGCGAGTACGTCGAGTGGGTCGCCACGATCGACGAGCTCGTCGTGCTCGACGGCGGCGACACGATCGCCGGGCCGACGACCGACGAGGCGGCGCGCCTCGCCGCCGGCACGGCGATCGAGGCCGCGCGGAGCGGCGGCTTCGCACTCGTCCGCCCACCCGGCCACCACGCGCTGCCCGCGCGCGCAATGGGTTTCTGCTTCTACGACAACGTCGCCGTCGCCGCGCGCGCATCCGGGTGCGAGCGTGTGGCGATCATCGACTTCGACGTGCACCACGGCAACGGCACGGAGGCGATCTTCCTCGACGACGACTCGGTGCTGTTCGTGTCGCTGCACCAGTGGCCGTTCTATCCGGGCAGCGGCGGGCCGGACGACCAGCGCGAGACGACGGTCAACGTCCCGCTGCGCGCCGGGAGCGGCGACGCGGACTACGCCGCCGCATTCACTGAAATCGTCGAGCCCGCAGTGCGCCGGTTCGAGCCGGAGCTGCTGCTCGTCTCGGCAGGGTTCGATGCGCATGTCGACGATCCGCTCGCAGAGATGGAGGTCACCGAGGAAGGCTTCCGTGACCTGGCGCGCCGCTGCACGCAGCTCGCGCCGCAGCTCGCGGCCGTGCTCGAGGGCGGCTACGAGCTCGACACGCTGCCCGGTCTCGTCGAGGCGGCACTCGAGGGCTTCTCGTCGTAGAAATGCAAACGGCCCCGTTTCGGGGGGCCGCTCGCTGCCTATCCGTCTGATGTCCCCTCACGCGTGGAAGAGGGAAGCTCGCTGACCAGGTCATCGGCCGCGCGCTGCGGCTAGTCGCGACCCGGATTTGGGGAACCGAATCCCCCACCGCGGGGGATCTGCGCCGCTACGCGGCGCGGGCGACCGCGAGCTGTTCGAGCGCCTCGCGGCGCGACGAGACGCCGAGCTTGCGCAGCAGGCTCTTGACGTGCGAGCGAACGGTGTGCTCGGAGATGAACAGCCGCTTCGCGATCTCGTCGGTACCGAGATGCTCGTCGAGGAGCAGCAGCACCTCGACTTCCCGTGCGGAGAGCGCCGAGGCAATCCCGTCCGGCACGCCGGAACCGCGGCCGTTCGTGTGCCGAACCTGGTCGAGCAGCCGCCGCGCGATCGAGCCCGACAGTGCGGCCTCGCCCTGCACGACGCCGTCGAGGAAGGCGGCGATGCGCTCCGGCGGCTCGCTCTTCAGCAGGTAGCCGGCCGCGCCGGCGCGAATCGCGGCGAGCAGGTTCTCCTCGGTTCCCGAGGCGGTGAGGACGACGACCTCGCAGCGCGGGGCGGCATGCCGGAGGCGCGGCAACGCGGTCAGGCCGTCCATCCCCGGCATCGACAGGTCGAGCAGAACGAGATCCGGCTGCAGCCGCTCGGCCTCGACGATCGCCTCGTCGCCGTCGGACGCGCAGCCGACGACGTCGAGCCCGTGCGCGCCGAGCAGCGAGGCCAGGGCGTCGCGGGTGAGCGGGTGGTCGTCGACGATCAGGATCCGGGCGCCCATCCCGACTCTTATCGGCAGGAACCCTTCTGCCGACAAGAGGAAGGTGAAGCGAGAGCGGAACGACGTCCAGAACTGGCTCTGGGGCGAGACCCTGCTCGCGGGGCTGCTCGGGGCGAGCCTCGCGCTCTTCCTCGTCTATCCGGTGCTCCAGACCCGGTACGACCTGCCGGAGCTGCGGCTCGTGCTCCAGACGACGATGGCCGGCGCCGGCCTCCTGGTCGCCGTGCTCGGCGCCGCCCGCTACTCGGCCGACGCGCGCCGGGTCGACCTGCTGCTCGCAAGCGGCTTCTTCATCACGGCCCTTTCGGCGATCGCCTTCGGCATCGGGCCGCGCCTCGGCGGCGGCGACGTCCGGCCGGCGGAGGGATGGTCGGCGCTGATCGGCGCGATCGCGGGGATGGCGCTGATCGCGGCCGCACCGTTCTCGACGGGCCGCAGCAAGTACCGCGACTGGGCGATCGCGAACGCGGTCGCCGCGGTCGGGATCGGGCTCTTCGTCGCCTGGTCGATGCTCCGAGCGCTCGGGGCGGCCCTGCCGACGGTGACGATCACCGGCTCCGACCCGCAGCCGTTCTACCTCACCGGCACGCTCGCGCTGCAGGCGCTGATCACGCTGATCGCGCTCGTCGGCTGGGGCGCGCGGTTCCTGCGACACGGCGAGGACCTCGCGCGCTGGCTCGCGCTCGGGTTCACGCTGATGCTGTTCGCCTCCCTGCACCTCGTCTTCCAGCCGGTGCTCGCGGGCGACTACGTCTCGCAGGGCGACTTCCTGCGCATGCTCGCGTATTTCGTCATCCTGATCGGCGCGTGGCGGACGATCCGCTCGGCGGAGTTCGGCCGCGCGGTCGCCGAGGAGCGCGCCCGCGTCGCGCGCGAGATCCACGACGGCCTCGCGCAGTACCTCTTCGCCGTGTCGACGCACGCATCGATGCTCGAGACCGGTGCTCCTGTCGAGCAGATTGCGCCGCGCCTCAAGGAGGCGGCGTCGCTCGCGCAGCAGGAGGCGCGGTTCGCGATCCTCGCGCTCTCGTCCGCCGCCGGCAACGCACCGTTCGACGCGGCGCTGCGGCGGTATGTCGAGTTCCTCACGGCCGACGGCGCCCTGGAGGTCGAGCTCGAGGTCGACCCCTCGATCCGGCTCGCGCCGGACGAGCAGATCGAGATCTTCCGCATCGTCCAGGAGGGGCTCGCCAACGTCCGCAAGCATGCGAACGCGACGCGCGCCGAGGTCGAGATCGGCCAGCGGCCCTACGGGGAGCGCTTCGTGACGATCCGCGACGACGGCGACGGCTTCGACGGCGAGGAGGCCGGCGCCGGCCAGGGCCTCAGGAACATGCGAGCCCGCGCCGAGTCGATCGAAGGCGGGTTCTCGCTCCGCTCCGCACCGGGGCGCGGCACGGCGCTCGAGGTGGTGCTCCGCACGTAGTATCGTTCGGCACCAAGGAGGTGCCGATGTCGTTGCACGTGCCGCATCCCCATGCGCCGCACCCGGACTTCGATGACCACCCCTGGCGGCTGCTGCCCGCCGCGCTCGTGACGATCGTGATGCTCGCGGCGATCCTCATCGGCGT
The DNA here is from genome assembly GCA_036503495.1 of Gaiellaceae bacterium. Classification (GTDB taxonomy): domain Bacteria; phylum Actinomycetota; class Thermoleophilia; order Gaiellales; family Gaiellaceae; genus Palsa-739. Next base: position 35,804 of record DASXWV010000075.1, on the reverse strand, counting down.
CAGCTTCGCTCTCGCGAAGTGGCTGGCCGGACAGGCGTACTGAGCTGACGCGAGAGCCCCGCCTCGAGCGACGGGGCTCTCGCTGCTCGCTACCGGATCGACGCCTGCACGAGCCGTCGGGTCGACACGCCGGCGAGGAGGCTCTCCCCCGGCTTGCGCGCGCGGACGAACACGACGAGTGCGCCTGCCCGGAGCGGCATCGCCGAGGTCGGCCGCATCGTGACCGTCGCCCAGCCGCTGGAGTCGGTCGCGACCTCCGGCGAGTTGCGGACCCAGCCGTACGGCAGGCCGAGCGCATAGACGAGCGCGCCCTGGACGGCGAAGCCCCGCAGGTCCGAGACGTGGAACCGCGCCGTCACCGGACCTCGCGTGCGAATCGGGTTCGGGCTGAACTTCACGTTGTCGACGATCAGCCGGTCGGGCAGGCTGATCGTCGAGACGGAGACGCCTGCGCCGCCCGACTTCGCCGGCGCGACGATTGCGCTCGGGTCGCTGTCGGCGCCTGCCGAGCCCTTCGGGTTCTTCGCCGTGACGTGGACGAGCATCCGGTGGCCGACGTCGTTGGCGTTGAGCGTGTAGCTCGATGAGGTCGCGCCGGCGAGCGCGGCGCACGCCGCGCCGTTCTGGTCGCAGCGGCTCCACTGGTACGTGAACGAGATCGGCTTCGTCCCGGTCCAGGTTCCGGGCGAGGCGGTCAACGTGACGCCGTCGCGCGGGTCGCCGCCGATCACGGGCTTGACGATGTTCGCCGGCGCGGAGCCGGACGGCGTGACGGTCGGCGTCGGCGACGACGTCGCGGTCGACTTGCCGGCGTTGTTCGACGCGGTAACCGAGACCTTGAAGCGGTGCCCGACGTCGTCGTCGGTCAGCGTGTACTGCCGGCGATGGATGCCGATCGACGCGCAGTTGGCCGCGTTCGCGTCACAGCGGATCCAGGTATAGGAGTAGCTCGTCGGCGAGTTCGACCAGGTGCCGGGGTACGCGGTGAGCGTCGCGCCCTGCCGCGGCGTCCCGGAGACCTGCGGCGGCGACGTGTTCGCAGGCGGTGCGGTGGCGGCCTGCGCCGATGCGACGACTGCGACCGCTGCCGTACCGGCAACGAGCCCGAGCCGGAGCTTGCGTGGGACGAACATCGTTTCTTCCTCCCTCTGCGCGTTTGTGGTGCGTTGGTTCTTCCCTCGAACGTTCGAGGCGCGCGCGGGATACGTCAGGCGGACGTAAGGCCGGGCTCGTCGTCGGCGAAGACGAGCGGTTCGATCGGCTGCGGGATCAGCAGCTGCGCGACGACAACTGAGCGGGGCGCCCGGGGCCGAGCGTTCCACGAGACCGCCGCGTGCTACGCGGAGGGAGCGAAACCGTGTGGGCCGCAATAGAGAAAGCCCCGTTTCCGGGGCTTTCTCCGTAGCAGGCCTGTAAGCCGGATTCTGTCGAGGGTGACCATCCATCTGTGCAGCTACCCGGCTCCTCGGCGGGCCGCCTCGAGCGGAGCCTGTTCGCCTTGCACCGGACGGGGTTTGGCGAGCCGACCGCGTCGCCGCGGCCGCTGGTGGGCTCTTACCCCACCGTTTCACCCTTACCTGCGTCGCCTCCGGAGCTGCGACGCAGGCGGTCTGTTTTCTGTGCCACTTTCCGTCGGCTTTCGCCGCCTCCCTCGCGGGAGCGTCCTGCCCTGCGGTGTCCGGACTTTCCTCGACGCTCGTGAGCGCCGCGGTCACCCGGCCTGCGCGGACATTGTAGCGTTGGTTTCGTGCTCGATTACGTCGTCGTCGGCGCCGGGTCGGCGGGCTGCGTGCTCGCCGCGCGGCTGAGCGAGGACCCCGGCGTGGACGTCCTGCTCCTCGAGGCGGGCTCGAAGGACACGAAGCGCGAGATCGCCGTGCCCGCTGCGTTCTCGAAGCTGTTCCGCAGCGACGTCGACTGGAACTACGACACCGAGCCGCAGCCGGAGCTCGCGGGCCGCTCCATCTACTGGCCGCGCGGCCGGGTGCTCGGCGGCTCCTCGTCCCTCAACGCGATGATGGCGATCCCGGGGCACAGCGCCGACTACGAGGCGTGGGGCGACGGCTGGTCGTGGAACGACGTCGCGCCGTACTACGCGCAGGTCGGCGACACGCTCGCCGTCGAGGAGCTGCGCGACCCGAACCCGCTGACGCTCTCGTTCCTCGACGCAGCGCGCGAGGCCGGGCTCGCCCCGTCGCAGCTCTCGCCGACCGACCTCGAAGGCGTCCGGCTCACGCCGGTGACGCAGCGGCGGGGACGCCGCCGCTCCGCCGCCGACGCCTACCTTCGCTCGGCGCTCGCGCGGCCGAACCTCGAGCTGCGGACGGACGCGCAGGTGACGCGCATCGCCTTCGACGGAACGCGCGCCGTCGGCGTCGAGGTCGAGGGCGAGGTCGTGCGCGCCCGCGAGATCGTGCTCTGCGGCGGCACGGTCAACTCGCCGCAGCTGCTGCTGCTCTCGGGCATCGGCCCGCGCGCGGAGCTCGAGCGGCACGGCATCCGGGTCGTGCACGACGCGCCCGGCGTCGGCGCGAACCTCCAGGACCATCTCGCCGGCGGCATCCTCGTCGAGTCGCTCCGGCCGACGTCGTTGTATGCGGCCGAGAAACCACTGCAGCTCGTGCGCTGGCTCGTGCTCCGCAAGGGGATGCTCACCTCGAACGTGGCGGAGGCGGCAGCGTTCGTCCGCTCGCGCCCCGAGCTGCGCGCACCCGACCTCGAGCTCCTGTTCGCGCCCGTGCTGTTCGAGGACGCGGGCCTCACGCCGCCCCGCGGGCACGGCTTCACCGTCGGCGTCGTCGCCCTGCAGCCGCTCAGCACGGGCGTGATCCGGCTCCGCTCGTCCGATCCGTTCGAGCCGCCCGCCATCGACCCGCGTTACCTCTCGCATCCCGCCGATCTCGAGGTGCTCGTGCACGGGATCGAGCTCGCACGGCGGATCGTCTCGATGCCAGCGTTCACGGGGATCGCCGGCGACGAGCTCGAGCCGGGCGATACGCCGGTGCACGCGTCGATCCGCGAGCGCGCCCACACGCTCTACCACCCGGTCGGCACGTGCCGCATCGGCGACGTCGTCGATGCGGAGCTGCGCGTCCGCGGCGTCGACGGGCTGCGCGTCGTCGACGCGTCGGTGCTGCCGCGCGTGCCGCGCGGGCACACGCATCTGCCGACGCTGATGGTGGCGGAGCGAGCGGCCGCGTTCCTACGCGGTGACGCGCGCCGGCAGTCTGAGCTCGTCGACGCGGCCGTGTAGCTTCAGGCCGCACTCCGGGCAGCGGACGACCGCGCCGTCGTGCAGCACGAACTCCCCGCACACCGGGCACTCGAGCGAGGCGCCGCGCAGCAGCGCGAACAGCTCCTGCTCGAGCGTCCGGTGCAGGGGCGCAATCGTCACAGTTCGCGGAACACTCCCGTCACCGTCCCGAGGATCTGGACGTGGTCGGCGTAGATCGGCTCGAGCGCGCTGTTCTCGGGCTGCAGCCGGATGCGGCCCTTCTCGCGGTAGAACGTCTTGACGGTCGCCTCGTCGGCCGACTCGTCGTCGCCTGCGAGCGCGACGACGATCTCGCCGTTGCGCGCGTCCTGCGTGCGGCGGACGACGACGATGTCGCCGTCGAGGATGCCCGCCTCGATCATCGAGTCGCCGCGGACGCGGAGGAGGAAGTCGCCGCGAAGCGTTTCCGGCACGGCGATCTCGTCCTCGATGTTCTGGTCGGCGAGCAGCGGGCCGCCGGCGGCGATCTGGCCGACGAGCGGCAGCTTCGGCAGCCTTGCGCCGGCCTGGGACGTGCTCTCCCGATTCAACTCGAGCGCGCGCGGCTTGGTCGGGTCGCGCCGGAGGAGGCCTGCCCGCTCGAGATTCGCCAGGTGCGCGTGCACCGTCGACGGCGACGCGAGCCCGACCGCCTCGCCGATCTCGCGAACCGTCGGCGGATAGCCGTGCGCATCGACGTACTCGGTGAGAAAGCTCCAGATCTCCTGTTGCCGGCCGGTCAGCTCCACGAATTCGCTCCTGGATTCGGGGTCGGGTGGTCGAACGTGTGTTCGACGGAAGGGTAGAGAGTCCTTCGGACGGCGTCAACACGAAAAAGAAAAAGGGCCGCCGAGGACGGCGACCCAGAGCATGCGCTGGAGAGGACTTGAACCTCCACGGCCTATGCGGCCACTAGGCCCTCAACCTAGCGCGTCTACCAATTCCGCCACCAGCGCGAGGGCGCGCCCAGTGTAGCCCCTACCGAAGCGCGCGGAAGAGAAAGATCGAGTTGATGAAGAAGAGGATCCCGATCACCGCCGTGACGCGGGTCAGGTTCCGCTCGACGATGTGCGTGCCGCCCTGCGAGGCGGGTGTGAAGCCCATGCCGCCCATGCCGGCGTCGCGGCCGCTGTGCATGAGCACGAGCCCGACGAGGACGAAGACGAGGAGCACCTGGATGACGGCGAGCACGCTGGTCATTGCGCCGTCAGGGTAGCCGCTAGCGGGCCGCGATCTCGACGATCGCGTCGATCAGCTCGGACGCAATGCGGTCCTTCGTGACATAGCCGGCCGCGCCCGCCTGGCGCGAGCGGTCGACGTCGCTGCGCGAGTTCGAGCCGGTGAGCATGAGGATGCACGCGTTCCCGTCGTCCTCGCGGATCGCCTGGGCGGCCTCGATCCCGTCCATCACCGGCATCGAGATGTCCATCAGGACGACGTCGGGCCTGAGGTCCTTCGCGAGCCGCACCGCCTCGCCGCCGTCGCTCGCGTGGCCGACGACGCTGATCCGCGCGTCACCGGCGAGGATGACCTCGAGCGCCTCCGCGAAGAGGCGGTGATCGTCCGCTATGAGCACGCGAATAGACGCCATCGTCCCCCCGACCCGGAGAGATCGAGTGTGCCTTGTTAGGGTCGGCTTGTGAAGGGCGGCGCCGACGCGCGTGATCGAATCCAGAAGCTTCTCGTCACCGGCGACAACCGGTTGAAGCAGGGCGTCGACCCCGAGAAGGCGCGCGAGAGCTGGGAGCAGGCGCTCGCGATCGCGCGCGAAGCGGGGCTCGAGGAACGCATCCGCCCGCTCGTCGAGGTCAGGCTCGCCGACCTGCCGCCGCGCGACGGAGAATCGCCTCGATCCGCTCCGCCTGACGCCTGACATCGTGCTCGGCCGCGGCGGCGCGCCCTGCGTCGTTCGGGATCGGCAGCGCAGCGGCGGCGCGCAGCGCGCGCGCGAGGCCGTCGACGTCGAGCGGATCGACGAGCACGCCCGCCTCCGGCGGCACGAACTCGGGCGGGCCGCCGATGCGCGTCGCGACGACGGGGCGGCCGACGGCCATCCCCTCGAGCAGCGACTGACCGAGCGGCTCGAGCACGCTCGGCTGGCAGAGGACGTGCGATGCGGCGAGCAGGTGCGGGACATCGTCGTGCGCGACGCGGCCGAGGAGGATGACGTGGTCGCGACCCTCGAGCGCACGGCGCAGCGGCCCGTCGCCGGCGAAGGTCAGCGTCCCGGCGTCGAGCCGCGCGAACGCCTCGGCGAGCCGGACGACGTTCTTCCGCTCGCTCAACGCGCCGACGCAGAGAAAGCGCGTCGGCCCGTCGGGCGCGGGCGCGAGAATGAACCGCTCGAGGTCGATGCCGCTCGAGACCACCTCGGTCTTCCCCGCCGCGGCGGGAATCTTCAGCTCGAGCTCGCGCCGCAGGTAGTCGGAGACGCAGACGACGGTCGCCGCGCGCGCGACGACGAGCCGCGTCGCGGCTCCGATGCCCGGCAGCTCGCCGATGTTGCGAACGTCGCGCCCGTGTGCGGTGACGACGAGCGGCGCTCGGCCTGCGACGGCCGCGACCAACCCCGACGGGACGAGGAAGTGCGCGTACACGACGTCGGGCCGCGACGCGCGCGCGGCGCGCCGCGCCAGCTCGAGGTAGCGGAGCTTGCCGCCGGCGCGCGTGTCGAGAACGGCGCGCTCGATCTCGTGTCCGCGGTCGAGGAGCGCGCGTTCGACCTGCGCGACGAACGTGCCGAGGTCCGGCGCGTCCGGCCCCGGATACATCTGCGAGACGAGCAGGATCCGCACCGGCGCAGCGTACGAGCTGACGCCGACACGAGCACGGGCCGCTCCGTCGCGCTGGGCCGGATCGACGCGTGGCATAGGCGAGTGCAGCGCACGGACGCAGGGAGCGCCGCATAGCGCGGCCGCGCGGCACAGTCGTTCATTCTGGTTCGATCTCTAAGCTGCCCCGCGTGACCGGGGTCGTGCACGTCGATGCGCTCGAGAAGGTCTTCAAGGTGCCGGAGCGCGAGGCGGGCCTGCGCGCGTCATTGCGCAGCCTTGTGAACCGGCAGTGGCGCGAAGTGCGCGCCGTCGACGGCGTCAGCTTCGACGTCGAGGCCGGCGAGGTCGTCGGCTTCCTCGGCCCGAACGGCGCCGGCAAGACGACGACGCTGAAGATGCTGTCGGGCCTGCTCCACCCGACCGGCGGCGAGGCGCGCGTTCTCGGGCACGTGCCGTGGGGGCGCGAGCGCGAGTACCTGCGGCGGATGACGCTCGTCATGGGCAACCGCAACCAGCTGCAGTGGGACCTGCCGGCGCTCGACTCGTTCGAGCTGAACCGCGCGATCTACCGGCTGCCGCGCGAGCCGTTCCGCGAGACGCGTGACGAACTGATCGAGCTGCTCGACATCGGCGATCTCGTCCGCAAGCCGGTCCGGCAGCTCTCGCTCGGCGAGCGGATGAAGGTGGAGGTCGTCGGGTCGCTGCTTCACCTGCCGCAGGTGCTGTTCCTCGATGAGCCGACGATCGGGCTCGACGTGACGATGCAGAAGCGGATCCGCAACTTCATCGCTGCGTACAACGAGCGCTACGGCGCGACCGTCCTCCTCACCTCGCATTACATGGCCGACGTCGAGGCACTCTGCAAGCGCGTGATCGTCATCCACCACGGCAAGCTGCTGTTCGACGGCAGGCTCGAGGCGCTCGCCGACCGCTTCGGCGCGTACAAGACGATCGAAGCGGTGCTCGCCGACGGCGAGACGATCAGCATGCAGGTGCCGCGCAACGAGACGTCCGCCGCGACCGCGCGCCTGCTCGCGGAGAACGAGGTGCACGACCTGACGGTCGAGGATCCGCCGATCGAGGACGTGATCGAGCAGGTCTTCGCATCATGAGCGTCATGAGCCCGCAAGCGGGCGCCGTCCGCTCGATGGTCGACTTCTACCTGACCGGCATGCGGACCCAGATCCAGATCGGGTTCCAGTACCGCGCCGCGACCTACATGTACACGATCGGGATGCTCTCCGAGCCCGTCATCTACCTCGTCGTCTGGCGGACGATCGCGAACCAGCACGGCGGCACGCTGAACGGGATCGGCGGCGGGCAGATCGCCGCGTACTACATCATCTGGACGCTCGTCCGTACGTTCAACATCGTCTTCACGCCGTTCGGCTGGGAGTGGCGGATCCGCGAGGGCGAGCTGTCGGCGCAGCTGCTCCGCCCGATCCACCCCGTCCACTACGACATGGCGACGTTCGCGGGCCAGAAGATCCCGTGGCTCGTCATGTACGCGCCGCTCGCCGTCGGACTCGGGTTGATCTTCCATCCGTCGCTGCACCCGCGGCCGCTCGAGGTCGTCGTCTTCTTCGTCGCGATCTGGGGCGCATACGTCATCCGCTCGCTCAACCACTTCGTGCTCGGGATGCTGACGCTGTTCACGACGCGGGCGACCGCGCTCTTCCAGATCTGGTTCCTGACCGAGCTGCTCGTCTCGGGCCGGCTCGTGCCCCTGACGTTCATGCCGCAGTGGGCGCAGTCGATCGCGGCGTGGCTGCCGTTCAAGTGGACGTTCTACTTCCCGATCGAGTCGCTCGTCGGCGCGATGTCGACGGAGACGTTGCTCACGGGGCTCCTCTGGCAGTGCCTGTGGGCGGCGATCGGCAGCGCGCTCGTCTTCGTCACCTTCCGCCTCTCCGTCCGCCACTACTCCGCGGTCGGCAACTGATGCGCCGCGGGCTCCAGCTCGCGTGGACGTACACGCGGCTCGGCGTGCTGAACGAGCTGCAGTACCGCGCGAACTTCTTCGTCGCCATCTTCCAGTCGCTCCTCGGCGTCGCGGTCTCGATCGCCGTGCTCGCGCTCGTCTATTCGCACACGGACGCGCTGCACGGCTGGACGCAGTCGGAGCTGCTCGTCGTGCTGGGCGTGCAGATCCTGCTGGGCGGCGTCATCCATGCGTCGGTGCAGCCGAACATGGAGCGGCTGACGCAGGACGTGCAGGACGGGAAGCTCGACTTCCTGCTCTCCAAGCCCGCGGACTCGCAGCTGATGATCTCGCTGCGCGAGCTGCGGCTCTGGCAGCTCGTCGACGTCGTCTCCGGCGCGATCGTCGTCGCCGTCGGCGTCTCGCGGCTGCAGACGGCGGTCGGCGTCGGTCACGCCTTCGCCTTCCTCGCGCTGCTGCTCGTCGGCGCGTCGCTCCTCTATTGCTTCTGGCTGATCCTCGCGACCGGCTCGTTCTGGGTGATCAACATGTGGTTCCTCTCCGACCTGTTCGAGGGCGTCTACCAGGTCGGTCGCTGGCCGATCGGCGTCTATCCGGGCTGGCTGCGGTACTCGATGACGTACCTCGTGCCGATCGGCTTCGCGGTCACGGTGCCGGCGCAGGCCCTGACGCACCGCCTGCACTGGGTGACCGTCGTCGTCGCGCTCGTCTTCACGACCGTCGTCTTCGTCGTGACGCGGCGGTTCTGGCGGTTCGGGTTGAGCCGCTACTCCGGCGCGAGCGCATAGCGCGCCCGCGCCGGAGCGCGTCGGGTCCTACCGCTTCGCGTTGAAGACGTTCGCGAGGCTGTTCTGGGCCGCGTCGCGGCTGGACAGCGCCGCGACGCCCCACCGCTGCTCGATCGTCTTGAGGATCGCGGTGGTGTCGTACTCCGTGTGGTCGACGCCGAACGGGACGGTCAGGTACGGCGACAGGACGAGCGCCGGGATGCGCGTCCCGGGGCCGAAGATGTCGTGCGGCCCCGCGGCGCCGCCGGCCTGGCCGGGCGGCGGCACGTGATCCCACTGCCCGCCGAACTCGTCGTAGGTGACGACGACCATCGTGTCCTTGGCGCAGGCGCTTCCCTCGATCGCCTTGAGCAGCGTCACGAGGTGCGAGTCGCCGTTCGTCGTGCTCGCGTAGCCGGGGTGCTCGTTCTCCTCGCCGATCGGCTTGACGAAGCTGACCGGCTTCAGCCCACAGCTCTTCGACGAGCCGGAGAGGACGCTCTGGAACTCCGCCTCGTCCTTCAGGTGGTCACGGCCCGGCGTACCGGGGCCGTACGCGGCGAAGTAGTTGAACGGCTGGTGGTGGAACTGGAACAGGCCGTCCGGGCAATACGGGTACGGCGACTTCGGGATGACGTTCGGGTCGGAGCAGTTCGGCCCCGAGCCGTTCGTCCACCCCGGGCCGTTGACGATGCCTGCGGCGTTCGACCAGCCGCCTGCGTACCACGCCCAGTCGACGCCCTTCGCCGTCAGGCGGTCGCCGATCGTCGCGTGCGTCTGCAGCGGCAGCTTGGCGCCGAACGCGCCGAACGGCTGCTGCGACGGCTGCTGCGTGTTCACCGAGTAGTCGCCGCACGCGCGGTTCGCGACGGGCGACGGGCACGTGACCGTGAGCGGCCCGCGGAGCACCGGCCCGGTCGGCTTGTACAGCGGATAGGCGACCGGCATCCCGTTCGAGTCGATGATCGAGTGCAGGTTGGCCGGCGCGTTCGGATACGTCGGCGTCGCCGCGGCGATCAGCCACTGGTGGTTGAGGTACGACCCGCCGAACGCGGCCTGGAAGAAGTTGTCCAGGATCACGTACTTCGGGTGCGACGGGCCGTGCAGGTACGTGTAGATCGGCAGCTTCTTCGTGTCGTACTGCCCCATCACGAGGCCGACCGCGTCGCTGCCGGTGACGTAGCGGTTCTGAGCGCCGCCGTTCAGGTCGTACTGCTCCTGGTAGAACTCGTGGACGATGTCGCGGGTGCAGCCGCCCGGCGACCCCGTCCCCTTCGCGAACCCGTCCGGCGAGCTGAACGCCTTGTTCGGATCCGGCGGGCACGTCGTGTCGGTCGGCTTCAGGAAGTCGTCGATCAGGAACGGCGCGTTCGTGAAATGGCTCGTGAACGTCGTTCCGGTCGTGCTGTCGGTGCACGTCGGCGGCAGCGCCGCGAGGTTGACGTCCTTCTGCATCAGGCACGTGTAGGGCGTGCCGGCCTGGTTGACCTGCGTCGTGTGCGCGGCATCGGCCGACGAGCGTCCGCGGACACCCTCCCAGCCGCCGTACAGGTTGTCGAAGCTGTGGTTCTCCTCGTAGATGACGACGATGTGCTTGACGTGCGCAAGCTTCTGCGCCGCGTTCATTCCGGGCTTCGGCTTCGGAGCCTTCTTCCCGTGCTTCTTGACGTGATGCGGCTTCGGCGGCTTCTTCTTCAGCGGCGACGCCGCCGTGCCGGCCTGGACGACCAGCAGCGTGAACGCAGCTGCGACGAGCGCGAGCAGCGCGAGTCTCTTCGTGCGCATGACCCTCCCCTTCGTGTCTGACGAACTCGTTTGGCCTACCCGCGTCGTGCGGGCCTGAACCTCGCTAGCCTCGGCTCGTGGAAGGCGGCTGCGCGTGCGGCGAGATCCGGTACCGGCTCACGGCGGAGCCGCTGTTCGTGCACTGCTGTCACTGCCTGAACTGCCAGCGGCAGACGGGCAGCGCCTTCGTGGTCAACATCCTGATCGAGGCGTCGCGCGTCGAGCTGCTGTCGGGCGAGCCGGTGCGCGTGCCGGTCGTGCGAACCGGGAAGCGGCGCCAGCAGGTCTACCGGTGCCCGACCTGCCAGATCGCGGTGTACAGCACGTACACGCGGGCGAGCGTCTGGTTCGTCCGCGCCGGCACGCTCGACGTTCCGTCCGCCGTCGAGCCGGACGTGCACATCTACACACGGTCGAAGGTGCCGTGGCTGCAGCTGCCGGAATCGACACCGGCGTTCGCGACCTACTACGACCCGGAGAAGCTCTGGCCGAAGGAGAGCCTGGCGCGAGTCGCGGCGCTCAGGGCCGCGCCCTGACCGCGTCGTACATGCCCCACTCGGCCCGGAGCGTCTCGCAGATCTCGCCGACGGTGCAGAGCGCCCGCAGCGCGTCTCGCAGCACCGGCAGGAGGTTCGCCTCACCGCGCGCGGCGTCGCCCACCGCAGCGAGCGCCGCCGACGCGGCAGCGGCAGGCCGCTCGCTCCGCACCCTCGCCGTCCGCTCGAGCTGCCGCCGCTCGACGTCGGGGTCGATCCGGTGCAGCTCGACGCGCTCGTCCGTCTCATCCGCGTAGCGGTTCACGCCGACGATCACGCGGTCGCCGCGCTCGACCTCCTGCTGCCAGTCGAACGCCGACTGCTCGATCTCGTCCTGGACGAAGCCCTGCTCGATCGCCTCGACGGCACCGCCGAGCTGGTCGACGCGGCCGATCAGCTCCCGCGCGCCGCGCTCGAGCTCGTCCGTCAGCGCCTCGATGAAGTACGAGCCGCCGAGCGGGTCGGCGGTGTCGAGCGTCCCCGCCTCGTGGGCCAGCACCTGCTGCGTCCGCAGCGCGAGCTTCGCCGAGCGCTGCGTCGGCAGCGCGAGCGCCTCGTCGAACCCGTTCGTGTGCAGCGACTGCGCGCCGCCGCACACCGCCGAGAACGCCTGCACCGCGACGCGCACGATGTTGTTCTCCGGCTGCTGCGCCGTCAGCGTCGAGCCGCCCGTCTGCGCATGGAAGCGGAGCGCGAGCGCCTTCGGATTGGTCGCGCCGAATCGCTCCTTCATGATCTGCGCCCACAGCCGCCGTGCGGCGCGGAACTTCGCCACCTCGACGAAGAAGTCGTTGTGCGCATTGAAGAAGAACGAGAGCCGTGCGCCGAAGTCGTCCGGCGAGAGGCCCGCCTCGACCGCCGCGGCGCAGTACGCGATGCCGTTCGCAAGCGTGAACGCGAGCTCCTGCGCCGCCGAGGCGCCCGCCTCGCGGATGTGGTAGCCGGAGATCGAGATCGTGTTCCAGCGCGGGATCCGCTCGGCGCAGTACGCGAACAGGTCGGTCGTCAGCCGCATCGACGGCTTCGGCGGGAAGATGTAGTTCCCGCGCGCGACGTACTCCTTGAGGATGTCGTTCTGCACCGTCCCGCGCAGCTCCGACGGCGCGACCCCCTGCTCCTCGGCCACGAGCTCGTACAGCAGGAGCAGCAACGACGCCGGCGCGTTGATCGTCATCGACGTGGAAACGGTGTCGAGCGGGATGCCGTCGAGCAGCACCCGCATGTCGGCGAGCGAGTCGATCGCGACGCCCGTCCGCCCGACCTCGCCGAGCGCGCGTGGATCGTCGGAGTCGTAGCCGAGCTGCGTCGGCAGGTCGAAGGCGATCGAGAGGCCGGTCTGCCCCGCCGACAGGAGATACCGGTAGCGCTCGTTCGACTCCTCCGCCGACGCGAACCCGGCGTACTGCCGGATCGTCCACGGGCGGCCGCGGTACATGTCGCGGTACGGCCCGCGGGTGAACGGATAGTCGCCCGGCGGCTCGAGCGGAGTCGGCGCGTCGTCCGCTGAGTAGACCGGCTTGAACTCCCGGGGCACGCGGCAATCGTACGAGTAAGGGTGCGGTAAAGACCGGGCGAGACGCGCATCGGAAACGGCGCCCCGGGGACGCATCTCTGGAAGAGGCGAATCCCAGGAGGTTGACGATGATGAAGAAATCGATTCTCGGACTCTTGGCAGTCCTCGCGCTCGCCGCCGGCGGCGTCTTCGCGGCCGTCGCGAGTGCGGCGGTCCCGCAGAACACGGCGCCGCCGACGATCAGCGGCACACCGAAGGCCGGCTCGACGCTGACCGCGAGCGACGGGACGTGGACGAACTCGCCCACGTCGTTCACGTACCAGTGGCAGCGGTGCGCATCCGACGGCCGGTCCTGCGGCGATATCACCGCCGGAACGTCGAAGACCTACACGCCGTCGACGGGGGACGTCGGGCACGCCCTGCGCGTCGTCGTCACGGCCGTGAACACCGACGGCCGCACGGCGGCGGTCTCGGAGCCGACTGCGCCGATCAGCTCGGCGAACGGCCCCACGAACACGGTTCGCCCGGCGGTCAGCGGCTCGGCGACCGTCGGCGGGACGCTGCGCGTCTCGAACGGCAGCTGGACGCCCACGCCGACTTCGTTCGCGCATCAGTGGCAGCGATGCGACGCCGGCGGTGCGTCGTGCGTGAACATCGCGGGCGCGACGGGCCAGACCTACGGCGTCCGGAGCACCGACGTCGGGCAGCGGCTCCGTGCGCTCGTCACGGCACGGACGTCCTCGGGCAGCACGATCGTCGCGTCCAACCCGTCCGCGGTCGTCGCGGGCACGAGCACGACGACCACCGTCGTGACGACGACCACCTCGACGACGACCGTTCCCGGGAACCGCGCTCCGGCGCTCACGTTCCTGTCGTTGCGTGCCCGCGGCGCCCGCGTGTTCGTGCGGTTCCGCGTCTGCGACGACCAGACCGGGACGATCAAGATCATCGCCCGCGACAACAAGGCACGCGTCCTATCGGTCACGCACCGGTTCCGCGTGTCGCTCGTCAGCTCGTGCAACGTCTACTCGAAGAGCTGGCGCCTCGCGTCGAAGTTCCGCACGCACGGCCGCTACGTGGCGTCGCTGCGGGCGGTCGACGCACAGGGGCGTCTGAGCCTGCTGCGCAGCCGCTCGCTCCGCTTCCGCTGACCGGGAGCTCGCCTGAGGGCGGCGCCGGCCGCCCTCAGGCCTCGATCATCTCGGCGTCGCGCTGCGCGAGCGTCGCGTAGCGGCCGCCGGCGAGCAGGAGCTCGTCGTGCGTCCCGCGCTCGACGATCTCGCCCTTGTCGAGCACGACGATCTGGTCGGCGTCGCGGATCGTCGAGAGGCGATGGGCGATCGCGATCGTCGTCCGGCCGGCCGCAAGCCCGTCGAGCGCCTCCTGGACGAGCCGCTCCGTCTCCGTGTCGAGTGAGGACGTCGCCTCGTCGAGGACGAGGATCGGCGGGTTGCGCAGCACGGTGCGCGCGATCGCGATCCGCTGCTTCTCGCCGCCCGAGAAGCGGTAGCCGCGCTCGCCGACGACGGTGTCGTAGCCCTCGGGCAGCGCTGCGATCACGTGGTGGATGCGCGCAGCCGCCGCCGCGCGCTCGATCTCCTCGTCGGTCGCGTCGGGCTTCGCGAAGCGGAGGTTCTCGCGCACCGAGGCGTGGAAGAGATACGTCTCCTGCGAGACGACGCCGACGAGGTCCGTCAACGCACCGAACGTCAGGTCGCGCAGATCACGGCCGCCGATCGAGACGCTGCCGCGCTCGACGTCGTACAGGCGTGCGGCCAGATACGCGAGCGTCGTCTTCCCCGAGCCCGTCTCGCCGACGAGCGCGGTCGTCGTCCCGGCCGGGACGACGAAGGAGACGTCGCGCAGCGTCCAGGTATCGGCATAGCGGAACCACACGCTGTCGAAGACGACGTCGCCGGCGTCGGCGCTCGAGACCGTCCCCTCGTCGATGTCGATCCGCTCGTCGAGGTACTCGAAGATGCGGTCGAAGAGCGCGAGTGACGTCTGCACGTCGAGCGAGACGCCGAGCAGCGAGCCGACCGGGAAGAACAGCCGCGTCTGCAGCGTCGTGAACGCGACGATCGTCGCGATCGAGACGAGCTGCGTCAGCCCGCCGAACCAGTAGATCGCCGCGGGCATCACCGAGAAGCTCGTCTGGATCGACGCCATCACCCACCGGCCCGCCATCCGCTGCCGCACCTCGAGGTCGGCGAGCCGGAGCGAGTCGCGCTCGAACCGGTCGGCGAGCTCCTCCGTGCGTCCCATCGTCTTGCCGAGCAGGATGCCGCTGACCGACAGCGACTCCTGCACGAGGCTCGAGATGTCGGCGAGCGTCTCCTGCGTGGTCTTTGCGATCTTGCGCCGCTCGTCGCCGACGCGGCGCGTCAAGAAGACGAACAGCGGGATGAGCGCGAACGCGAACAGCGCGAGCTGCCAGCTCAGCAGCAGCATGCCGATCATCGTCGCCACGACCGAGGTGACATTCGAGGCGATCGAGGTCGCGGTGTTCGTGACGACGTTCTGCACGCCCCCGATGTCGTTCGAGATGCGCGACTGCACCTCACCGGTCCGCGTGCGCGTGAAGAACGCGAGCGACAGCCGCTGCAGGTGGCGGAAGACCTTCGCGCGCAGGTCGTGCATGACGCGCTGACCGACCTGGTTCGAGAGCAGCGTCTGGAGGACGCCGAGCACACCGCTGAAGATCGCGATCGCGATCATCCCGCCCGCGAACCACGACAGCCGCTCGTCCTCGTGGCGGACGATCGCCTCGACGACCCCCTTCAGCAGGAAGGCCGGCACGACGCCGAGTGCGGCCGAGAAGACGATCAGGCCGAGCAGGCCGGTCAGACGGGGGCGATAGGGACGGAACAGCGCGACGACGCGGCGGAGGTTCGCGCGGCGCACCGCGGGATCGGCCGGGCGCTCCGGCGGCTCCTGCGAGCTGAAGTCCCAGCGACGTCCCGGCACGAGTTCCAGCGTAGGCCGTAGGGCACACTCCAGGGCGTGCGGATCTCCGTTCGTCTCTTCGCCGGCCTGCGCGAGCGCGCGGGCGTCGCGCGGCTCGAGCTCGACGACGTCGTGCGCGCCGCGGATGTGTGGGGCCGCCTCGATCTCGGCGACGAGCCGCCCGGCCTCCTGTACGCGGTCAACCGCGAGTACGTAGACCGGTCGCACGCGCTGCACGACGGCGACGAGGTCGCGCTCATCCCGCCGGTCTCGGGCGGCGACTTCGTCATCACCGCGGAGCCGCTCGACGTCGCACGCGTGATCGCCGAGGTCGAGCGCGACGACTCGGGCGGGATCGCGTCGTTCGTCGGCACAGTCCGCCGGTCGTCACGCGGCCGCGACGTGCAGTACCTCGACTACGAGGCGTTCGAGGAGATGGCCGAGCCGATGCTCGTGCGCCTCGGCGCCGAGCTGGCCGAGAAGCACGATCTCGGCGCGATCGCCATCCACCACCGCGTCGGCCGCGTCGAGATCGGTGAGCCGAGCGTCGTCATCGCCGTCTCGGCCCCGCACCGCGCCGCGGCGCTCGACGCGTGCCGCGAGGCGATCGACACGCTCAAGGAGACGATCCCGCTGTGGAAGAAAGAGGTCTACGTGGGAGGTGAGGAGTGGATCGGCCGGGGGTCGTGAACAACCGCGGGCTCCGCCACTCGCTCGAGCGGATCGGCTCCGCCGCCCTCGCGCTCGGCCTCGCGGCGCTCAAGTGGGGCTTCGTCTTCGCGAAGTTCTTCTCGTTCTTCATCTCGGCCGCGGCCTATTCGCTGTGGTTCCACAACTGGTCGTTCGGCGTCGGCTTTGCGCTGATGATCTTCGTGCACGAGCTCGGCCACATCATCGAGGCGCGCAGGCAGGGACTGCAGGTGTCGTGGCCGACGTTCATCCCGTTCTTCGGCGCGTTCGTGACGATCGAGCGGGCGGGGCTGACGCCGTGGAAGAACGCGCTGATCGCACTCGCCGGGCCGCTCTTCGGCGGCGCCGCGTCGGCCGTCGTTTGGGCATTCGCAGCCTCGCGCGACTCGCAGATGCTCGAGGTGCTCGCGAACCTGGGCTTCCTGATCAACGCGTTCAACCTGCTGCCGATCGGCTTCCTCGACGGCGGTCAGACGGTGCGCGCCGCCCGCGAGGCATGGCGGATGCCGGTGATCCGCTTCGAAGGCGGCATCCCGGTGCAGGCGTTCGCGCCGGATCGGGCGCGCGCGCTGACGATCGTCGGCCTCTACGTCGGGCTCGCGGCGCTGCTCGTGATCGGGATGATGGCGACCCGCCTGAACGGGATGCTGTGATCGACGACCAGCGCCTCCTCGACCGGACGCACGACTCGCTCGCGCAGCTGCGCGCGCACACCGCACGCATCGCCGACGAGTTCCTCGCCGGCTTCGAGGCGGTCGAGGAGATCGACCGGCCCGCCGTCTCGATCTTCGGATCGGCGCGCGTGCGCGAGGGCGCGGCCGCCTACGACGAGGCACGCGGCGTCGCTCGCAGCTTCGCCGAGGCGGGCTGGGCGGTGGTGACCGGCGGCGGCCCCGGCGTGATGGAGGCGGCAAACCGCGGCTGCAAGGAGGGCGGCGGACTCTCCGTCGGCTTCAACATCGAGCTGCCGCACGAGCAGGCCGCGAACCCCTACCTCGACATCGGCCTCACCTTCTCGCACTTCTACGCGCGCAAGACGATGTTCGTGAAGGCGGCCGAGGGCTTCGTCGTCTTCCCCGGCGGCTTCGGCACCGCCGACGAGCTGTTCGAGTCGCTGACGCTGATCCAGACCGGGAAGATCCGCCACTTCCCGGTCGTCCTCTACGGCAGCGGCTTCTGGAACCCGCTCCTCGCCTGGGTGCGCGACCAGGCGCTGCCGCTCGGGATGGTCTCGCCGGACGACCTGGAGCTGCTGACGGTGACCGACGATCCCGACGAGGCGGTGCGCGCGGTGCTCGAGTGCTACGACCGGCGGTGCGCGGACTCGCCGCACACGCCGCGCAAGGCCGACGCGCAGTAGAGCCGCGCGATCACCCGCCCATGCGCGTCTCGCGCCGTCAGCGCGACCAGCCGGCCCGAGTAGCCGCTGCCGAATCCCCAGGCGCCGGGCGCGGGAATGAGCGCAGACCCCGAGATGGTCGTTCGTCCGCCGGGCAAGCGCCACGTCGACACGAGGCTCGCGACCCGGCGGCTCGCGAGGCCGATGACGTCGATCGCCTTGGGCTCGACGGTGGTGAACGCGACGAGCGGCGCACGGAGCGTGCAGATCGAGCGTCCGGGGCGGAGCCCCCGCACGACGACGAAGCAGCGACGGCCGTCCGCGCGCGGTGCGCTGACGATCGCGAAGGGCGTGCCGTCGCGCGCGGGCATCGCCGTGACCATGCGCAGCGCGGACGCCCGGACGCCGAGACGCGCACCGAGCGTTTGCCACTGCGCATCCGTGAAGATGCCCCACGTCGGCGAGGCGGCGGGTTCCGCCGCCGGCCCGCGGTAGGTCAGGACGAAGCCCGCTGCGCCGAGGGTTGCCACGAGGCCGGCTCCTGCGATCACCACGAGGCGCCGGGTCACGGACCGTCTATCGGCAAGTCGAGCCGCGTCGCTGAGGCAGACTTCGCAGCGTGGAGCTGCGAGACCTTCCGTCGGTCGACGAGCTCGCCCGCGGCGTCGACGACCCGCTCGCCGTCGAGGCGGCGCGGGGGGTGCTCGACCGTGCCCGGGAGGAGATACGCGCCGGCGCGTCGCCCGGCGACCTGAGCGAGCGCCTACAGGCCGCACTGCTCGCGGCACGTGCCCCGTCGCTCCGGCGCGTGCTCAACGCGACGGGCGTGCTCGTGCACACGAACCTGGGCCGGGCGCCGCTCGCCGAGGAGGCGCTCGCGCAGGTCGTCGAGACCGCACGCGGCTACTCCAATCTCGAGCTCGACCTCTCCAGCGGCACCCGCGGCTCCCGGCAGGATCACGCCGCCGCGCTGCTGCGCAGGCTGACCGGCGCGGAGGCGGCGCTCGTCGTCAACAACAACGCGGCCGCGCTGCTGCTGGCGCTCGCCGCGCTCGCGGAAGGCCGCGAGGTGATCGTCTCGCGCGGCCTTCCGCGAGCACGTCGGCGACGGGTTCCGCATCCCCGACGTGCTCGCGCGGTCGGGCGCACGCCTCGTCGAGGTCGGCACGACGAACCGTACGCGCGCGCGCGACTACGACCGCGCGGTCGGATCGGAGACCGCGCTGCTCCTCCGTGTCCACCAGTCGAACTTCCGCGTCGTCGGCTTCGCGGAGCAGCCTGGTGTCGAGGATCTCGCGGCCGTTGCCCGGCGACACGGGCTGCCGCTCATCGACGACCTCGGCTCGGGTGCGCTCGACGCGATCCCGGGCGAGCCGTCGATCCGCGACTCTCCCGCGGACCTCGTCTGCTTCTCCGGCGACAAGCTGCTCGGCGGGCCGCAGGCCGGCATCGTCGTCGGTCGCGCCGACCTCGTCGAGCAGCTGCGGCGCCACCCGCTGCAGCGCGCGCTGCGCGCCGACAAGCTGACGCTCGCCGCGCTCGAGGGGACGCTGCGGCTCTATCTCGACGCCCCGCAGCGGATCCCCGTCGTGCGGATGCTCCGCCAGGAGGCGGCGACCGTGCGCAACCGAGCCGAGCGGCTCGCCTCGCTGACCGGCGGCACGGTCGAGGAGACGATCGGCCGCGCGGGCGGCGGCGCACTGCCGCTCGCCGAGCTGCCGAGCTTCGCGTGCGCGCTCGACGAGTCGCTCGCGGCGCCGCTGCGCGGCGGCGACCCGGCCGTGCTCGGCATCGTCCGCGACGGGAGGCTCCTCCTCGACTGCCTGGCGCTCGCCGACGACGAGGTCGACGAGGTCGCGCACGCCGTTTCCGCATGCCGCTGACGATCGGCACGGCCGGGCACATCGACCACGGCAAGACGACGCTCGTCGAGGCGCTGACTGGTCGCAACACCGACCGGCTGCCGCAGGAGCGGGAGCGCGGCATCTCGATCGACCTCGGCTACGCGCCGCTCGAGCTACCCGACGGGCGCCGCGTCTCGGTCGTCGACGTCCCCGGCCACGAGCGCTTCGTCCGCACGATGGTCGCGGGCGCGACCGGCATCGACGCCTTCCTGCTCGTGATCGACGCGAACGAAGGCGCGCGGCCGCAGACGCACGAGCATCTGCAGATCCTGCGACTGCTCGGCGTCGAGCGCGGCGTCGTCGCATTGACGAAGGCGGACGTCGCCGACGACGAGACGCTCGAGCTCGCGCGCGCCGAGGCGGAGGAGCTCGTGCCCGGCGCACCCGTCGTCGCCGTCAGCGGCCGAACCGGCAGCGGCCTCGACGAGTTGCGGACGGCGCTCGCCGCGGTGGCTAACGAGCGTCCGCGCGACCGCGCCGCGACCCGGCTCTACGTCGACCGCGTCTTCACGCTGCGCGGCATCGGCACGGTGGTGACCGGAACGCTCTGGTCCGGCTCGATCGGCGACGGCGACACGTTGCGAGCGGAGCCGCGCGGACGCGACGTCCGCGTGCGGAGCGTGCAGGTGCACGACACGCCGACGCCGCGTGCCGGCGCGGGCCAGCGCGTCGCGGTGTCGCTGCCGGGGATCGAACGGAGCGAGCTGCGCAGGGGTGACGCGCTCGTCGCGCCGGGCGTGTTCACGCCGAGCTACCGGCTCGACGTCGCACTCGACGAGGTCGGGGACGTTCCAGCGCGCGTGCAGGTGCACCACGGGACAGCGTCCGTCGTCGCGCGCGTCGTCCGGGTCGGCGAGCGCTGGGCGCAGCTGCGGCTCGCCGAGCCGGTGATCGCGGCGCGCGGCGACCGCGTCGTCCTCCGCGCGGAGACGACGGTCGGCGGCGGCCGCGTTCTCGATCCGGCGCCGCCGCGGCACTCGAGCGCGGAACGGATGGACGCCGTGGAACGCGGCGAGTCGTTCGTCCACGCGCCGGTGCCGGCCCGCGAGCTGCGCCGGCTCGGCGTCGAGGTCGAGGGCGAGTGGGCGTATTCGCCCGCGTGGCTCGACGAGCTCCGCGCTGACCTGGAGCGCGCGATCGCCGCCGCCGATCCGCTCGACCCGGGCGTCCCGGCTCCCTCCGAGCCGTGGGCGGAGGAGATCCTGCCGCTCCTCGGCTTCGAGCGCCGCGGCGCCAAGCTGTACCGCCCCGGCGCAACCGCGCAGCTCGGCGCGCGTGCCGATGCAGCGCGCGAGCTCGAAGCGCGGCTCGGGAGCGAGCCCGTCAAGGTGGACGATGCAGCGCTCGCGCGCTACCTGGAGGAGCAGGGGCGGCTCGTGCGCCTCGGTGACGGCTCCGTCGTCTCGAAGGATGCGTACGCGCGCGCCGCGGCGGTGCTCACCGACGGAATCACGCTCGCCGCATTCCGCGATGCGCTCGGCGTCGGGCGGAAGACGGCCCAGCTCTATCTGGAGCGGTTCGACGCCGACGGATTGACACGCCGCGTCGGCGACGCGAGAGTCCTGCGTCGGAAGCGATGAGCGTCCGCGAGCTGATCGAGCGCTACAACGCCGCGTGGAACGCGCAGGATCTCGACGCGGTCGCCGCGCAGCACCATCCGGACGTCGTCTTCCACAACCACACCGCCGGCGAGCGCGCCGAGGGCGCCGAGGCCGTCCGCGCGCACATCGCCGAGATCTTCCGCACCAACCCGACGCTGCGCTTCACGACACGCTCCCTGCAGGCCGGCGAGGACTTCGCCGTCTGCGAGTGGACGGCGACGGTCGAGCGCGAGGGCGCGGTCCTCGAATGGGACGGCGTCGACGTCTTTCCGCTGCGGGACGGGCTGATCGCCAGGAAGGACGTCTACTCGTCCTCCCACCGGCCGCGGCGTCGCCCCTGAGCCGACGTTAGGATCGGCCTCCCATGGCCGTGGTCGATCGCAACAACGTGATGCTCCACGGGCCGATCGGTGCGCAGCCGATGGTCTTCGCGCACGGCTTCGGCTGCGACCAGAACATGTGGCGCCACGTCTGGCCGGCATTCGACGACGAGTACCGGATCGTTCTCTTCGACCACGTCGGGGCGGGCAAGTCCGACCTCGCCGCCTACGACCGCCAGAAGTACTCGTCGCTGCAGGGTTACGCGGACGACGTGCTCGAGATCTGCCGCGAGCTCGAGCTGCGCGACGTCGTCTTCGTCGGCCACTCCGTCAGCTCGATGATCGGGTTGCTCGCCGCGGCGAAAGAGCCCGATCGCTTCGCCAAGCTCGTGCTCGTCGGCCCGTCGCCCCGGTACATCGACGACGACGACTACGTCGGCGGGTTCACGCGCGAGGACATCGACGGCCTGCTCGAGTCGCTCGACAGCAACTACCTCGGCTGGTCGCACGCGTTCGGCCCGGTGATCATGGGCAGGCCCGACGCGCCGGAGCTCGGCGAGGAGCTGACGAACAGCTTCTGCCGGACCGATCCGGCGATCGCGAAGCACTTCGCGCACGTCACCTTCACCTCCGACAACCGGGCCGACCTGGAGACGGTCACGACGCCGACGCTCGTGCTGCAGTGCAGCGACGACGTGATCGCGCCGACGTCGGTCGGCGAGTACGTCCACCGTCATCTTCCGAACAGCGAGCTCGTGCACATGAAGGCCACCGGGCACTGCCCGAACCTCAGCGCGCCGGAGGAGACGGTCGCCGCAATCCGAGACTTCCTCTGACGACGGCGTGTCGGAGAGAGACGACGCGATCGGCAACGAGGCGCTCCGGTCGCTGCTCGAAGAAAGCGTCGAGGAACTGTACGAGCACGCGCCCGTCGCACATCTCTCGTCGCTCGTCAGCGGCGTGATCGTCAAGGCGAACGCGACGCTCGAGCAGTGGACGGGATACGCGCGATCCGAGCTCGTCGGGTCGAAGCGGTTGCACGATCTGCTCGCACCCGGCGCGCGCATCTATTACGAGACGCACTATGCGCCGCTGTTGCAGATGCAGGGTGAGGTGCGCGAGATCGCCGTCGAGCTCGTGCGCGCGGACGGCAGCAGATTGCCCGTGCTGATGAGCTCGACCCTCGTCCGCGACGAAGACGATCGCCCACGCATGGTGCGCACGACGTTCTTCGATGCGTCGGAGCGGCGCCGCTACGAGCGCGAGCTGCTGCGCGCCCGCGCCGACGCGGAGTTGCGTGCGCGCTCGGCGCTCGCGCTCGGCCACGTGAACGAGGGCGTCGTGCTCGTCGATCCGAGCGGGCGCATCGAGCTGCTGAACGCGGCGGCCGAGCTGATCTTCGGGATCGACGCCGCCGACGTCGTCGGCCGTGCGGCGGCAGACAGGATCGAAGGCTGGGCGGAGCTCGCCGCGAGCGCGCCGCCGGCACGCACGCCGGAGCTGGCGCCGGCGCAGGTTGTCCCGCGCCGGCACGGCGCGGAGGAGCAGTGGCTCGCGGTCGCCGCGGTCGATGCAGGCGACGGCGTCGTCTACACGGTGCGCGACATCACCTCGGAGCGGAAGCTCGAGCAGCTGCGCACGGAGCTCGTCGCGATCGTCTCGCACGAGCTGCGCACGCCGCTGACCGGTGTGTACGGCGCCGCAACGACGTTGCTCGCGCGCGGCGACGCGCTCGACCCGGCGTCGCGGCAGACGCTGCTCGAGATGGTCGTCGAGCAGGCGCACCGGCTCGGCACGATCGTCGACCAGATCCTCCTGACGAGCCGGCTCGACACCGAAGAGACGCGGCCCGACATCGGCGTGTTCGACATCCGTGAGGCGTTCACGGGGCTGCAGTCGGCGTCCCGCGAGACGCACCGGCTGATCATCGACGCCGAGGAGATCCGCGTGCGCGGCGATCTCGACCACCTCCGCCAGGCGGTGACGAACCTCCTCGACAATGCGCTCAAGTACTCGCGCGATGCCGTCAACGTCCGGGTCGAGCGGCGCGACCTTTCGGCACGGATCACGGTCAGCGACGAAGGCCCGGGCATCCCGTCCGCCGAGCAGGAGGCGATCTTCGAGAAGTTCTACCGCCTCGACCCGGACCAGCGTTCGGGTGTGAGCGGGATCGGCCTCGGCCTCTACATCGCGCGCGAGCTGGTCGACCGGATGGGCGGGCGGATCGGCCTGCTGCGCCGCGACCGCGGCGCGACGTTCTACATCGACCTGCCGCTCGCGTAGCCGCCACCGCCGGGCGTCTCGATGCGGACGACGTCGCCCGCGTGCAGCTGCCGCGTCACCTTCGCCGGCTGCTCCTCGCCGTTCACGAGCGTGCGGCCGCGGGCGCCGTCGGCGCCTCCTTCGGCGCCGCGCGGCGCGCGGGCGCGCCGTTCGGCGAGCACCGAGAGCCGGCAGTCCTCGAGCACGCGCAGCTCGCGGACGATCCCGTCGCCGCCGCGCTGCGCCCCGGCGCCGCCGCTCCCGGCGCGCAGATGCCATCGCTCGACACGCAGCGGGTACGACAGCTCGAGCGCCTCGACCGGCGTGATCAGCGTGTTCGACATCGCGACGTGCACGCCCGACGGCCCGTCGCCGTCGGCGCACGCGCCCTGGCCGCCGCCGATCGTCTCGTAGTACGTGAAGCGGTCGTTGCCGAGCGCGACGTTGTTCATCGTCCCCTGGCCCTGCGCGCGGCCGCCGAGCGCCGCGAAGACGACGTCGGTGATGCGCGACGACGTCTCCGTGTTGCCCGCGACAACCGCCGCCGGCGCGCGCGCGTTGACGAGAGAGCCGGCGGGTGCGGTGACGTGCACCGGCGCGAATGCACCGCCGGACGCGGGCAGATCCGGTTCCGTCAGGCAGCGAACGACGAAGTAGCACGCGGACTTCGTCACCGACAGCGGGCAGTTGAGGTTGCCGGGATGCTGTGGCGCCGTGCCCGTGAAGTCGATGTGGACCTCGTCGCCGGCGATCTCCACCGTCGCGCGGATCGGCAGCTCTCCCTCGACCGCCTCGACGAAATCCTCCGCCTGTCGGCGACCGTCGGGAAGCCGCGCGATCGCGGCGCGGACCATCCGCTCCGAGTACGCGTACAGCTCGTCCATCGCCGCCGCGACGCGGTCGCGGCCGCGCCGCTCGCACAGCTCCTGCAGACGCCGCTCGGCGAGGCGGTGCGCGGCGATCTGCGCGCGCAGGTCGCCGCGCCGCTCGTCCGGGTTGCGCGCGTTGGCGAGGAAGAGCTGCATCACCTCGTCGGTGAGCTGCGTCGGCGGGATGATCAACCCCTCCTGGTAGAGCTCGCGCGAGAAGGCGGGCAGGCTCGCCGGCTCCATGCCGCCGACGTCGGCGTGGTGCGCGCGCGAGACGGCGAAGCCGAGCGGCGCCCGCGACACGAGCGTCACGTCCGGCAGGTGCGTGCCGCCGGTGAACGGGTCGTTGAGGATCCAGATCGTTCCCGGCAGGTCCATGACGGCCGCGACGGCATCGGGCATTGCGCCGAGGTGGACCGGGATGTGCTCCGCCTGCGCGATCATCCGCCCGCGCTCGTCGAAGATCGCGGTCGAGCAGTCGCGCCGCTCCTTGATGTTCGCGCTGAACGCGGAACGGATCAGCACCGCACCCATCTCCTCGGCGACCGCGCGCAGCGCGCTGCCGAGCACTTGCAGCTCGACGTTCATGCGCGCCCCAGCACGAGCGTCCCGTCGTCGTTCGTCTCGCCGTGCCAGCCCGCCGGCACCCAGCACGTCGACCCCTCCAGCTCGAGCAGCGCGGGCCCGGCGGCCTTGTGACGATTTGTCACGAGCCTCGGCAGCGGCGGTCCCGGCCGGACCTCTGCCGTCCGGACGGCGACGACCTCGATCTCGCGGCCCCGTTCGGCGTAGCCGTAGCGTTCTTCGTGCGCGCGATGGAACGTGTCCGCGACGTCGCCGCCGAGCGGCACGGTCAGCTCGAACGACTGCCCGCGGTAGCGCAGATCGGCCTCGCCGGCTTGTGCCAGATCGTCACGAACCTCGTCGAACGGCCTGACGAGCGAGACGACCCGGTCGCGCCGTTCCTCGCTCGCGGCCAGGCCCAGTGCGGACAGCACGCCTGCGGCCGCCGGGACGAGGACGGCCGCGATCCCGAGCTCCTCGGCGAGCGCGCACGCGTGCAGCGGGCCGGCGCCGCCGAAGGCGACGAGCGCGAAGTCGCGAGGATCGTGGCCGCGCTCGACCGAGACGACGCGGAGCGCCCGCAGCATCTCCGCGTTGACGACCTCGACGGCAGCCGCGGGGTCGATGCCGGCGAACGCGCGCGCGGCGGCCGCGCGGTCGAGCACGAGGCCGCCCGGCAGCTCGGCCGGCAATCGCCCGAGCAGCAGGTTCGCGTCGGTGACGGTGGCGCCGCCGCCGCGGCCGTAGCACGCCGGCCCCGGCTCGGCGCCCGCCGACTCCGGGCCGACGCGGATCGCACCGCCCGCATCGCGCCGGACGAGCGAGCCGCCGCCGGCGCCGACCGTGTGCAGGTCGACGGTCGGCAGCCGGATCGGGAAGCCGCCGATCTCGCGCTCGGCGACCCGCGCTGCGCGCCCGCCCGGCAGGAGGCAGACGTCGGTCGACGTTCCGCCCATGTCGAATGCGAGCGCGTTCGCGAAGCCCGCGCGCGACGCGAGCAGCCCGGCGCCGACGACGCCGCCCGCCGGGCCCGAGACGAGGATCGTCGCCGGATGCGCGGCCGCCTCGTCGATCGTGGCGACGCCGCCGGACGAGAGCATGACGAGCGGCTCCGGCAGGCCGGCGCTGCGCGCGGCGTCGGCGAGCGCGCGGAGGTAGCGCGACGCGACGGGCGCGAGATACGCGTCGGCGGCGGTCGTCGACGCGCGCTCGTACTCACGGAATTCCGGCGCGACCTCGTGCGAGGCGACGACGTGCACGCCCGGGTTGCGCTCGCGCAGGAGTCGCGCCGCCTCGCGCTCGTGCGACGGGTCGCGGAACGAGAACAGGAGGCAGAGCGCCACTGCATCGACGTCGCCGACGTCCGGGACTGCGCCGAGCGGCTCGAGCTCGCCGTCCGGCCCGATGCGGCCGGGAACGCCGAAGCAGCGCTCGAGCGGGACGAGCGGCTCGGGATGGGGCTCGCAGAGTCGGTACAGGTGCGCGCGCGTCTGCCGGCGCGTGTGCAGCAGATGCTCGAAGCCGGCGTTGGAGACGAACGCGGTGCGCGCACCGCGCCGTTCGAGGAGTGCGTTCGTCACCACCGTCGTGCCGTGTGCGAACCGCTCGACGTCGCGCGCGCCGACCGCCTCGGCGGCGGCGAGCACCGACTCCTCCTGGCGCCGCGCCGTCGGCACCTTGGCGGTCCGCAGCGTGTCGCCGTCGATCAGAACGGCGTCGGTGAACGTCCCGCCGACGTCGACGCCCAGGATCGCCACCCCACTACTCTGCATCGCCGTGCCGATCCGCGCGTTCCTCTTCGACTTCGACGGGCTGATCCTCGACACCGAGACGGCGTCGCGCGCAGGCTGGCGCTGGCTGTTCGAGCAGCACGGGCACGAGCTGCCCGACGACCTGTGGATCACCGTCGTCGGCACGCACAGCTCGTGGGACATCTGGGGCCATCTCGAGGAGCTGATCGGCGAGCCGCTCGACCGGGACGCGTGGAACGAGCAGCGCTATGCGCACGAGCTCTCGCTCCTGGAGGCGGAGCGGCTGCGGCCGGGCATCCTCGACTACTTCACGTACGCCCAGCAGCACGGCCTGAAGCGCGCGATCGTCTCGAGCTCGTCGCGGCGCTGGATCGACATGCACCTGCAACGGCTCGAGCAGGCGGTCGGCTGGGACGCGATCCTCACCGCCGACCGCGACGCGGGCCGGGCGAAGCCGAATCCGACGATGTACCTCGAGGCGCTCGACCTGCTCGGCGTCGACGCGGACGAGGCGGTCGTGTTCGAGGACTCGCCGAACGGCGTCGCGGCGGGCAAGGCGGCGGGCATCTTCGTCGTCGGCGTCCCGAACGACGTCACCCGCGAGGTCGGCCTCGATGCCGCCGACCTCGTCGTCGACTCGCTCGCCGACCTCCCGCCCGCGGAGCTACTGCAGCGCGCGGACGCCGGCCGTCGCGAGCGCGCCGCACAGCACGACGACCCACAGCGGCGCGCGGGCTAGGACGCAGAGCACTCCCGCGCCGACGCCGGCGAGCCGCGCGTCGACGACGAGGTGGCGTCCGCTCGCGAACGTCTCGACGACCACGAGCGCGGCGAGGATCGCAGGCGCGACGTGCTCGAGCAGCCGTTCGAGCGACGCGGGCAGCGTGCGCCCGGCGACACCGACCGGGCCGACCGCCTTGAGCAGGATCGTGCCTGCGCCGACCGCGATCACCGTCGCCCAGCCCGCGCTCATGCCCGCCGCCAGCCGACGAGCGCGGCGGCGGTCGCCGCGATGATCGGGACGCCCGGCGCGGTGAACGGGATCAGGACGGCGGCGATCGCGGCGCCGACGATCGCGACGACGACCCGCGAGCGCGATCGCGCGAGCGTCACGAGGAGCGCGAAGAAGAGCGCCGCGAACGCGCCGTCGAGCCCGAACGCCGAGGTGTCGCCGATCGCCTGCCCGGCGAGCGCGCCGACCGCCGTGCCGCCGACCCACGCGAACCAGAGCATCACGCCGACGCCGAGGAGCACGCCGCGGTCGCCGCCCGACAGCGCCCACGACTCGTCGACCACGAGCTGCGCCTGCGCGAGGCGCTTCGCGATCGACCCGCGGAACGACCGCGCGACGCTGATCCCGATCGGCGCGTAGCGCGCGTTCAGCAGGAGCGCCGCCGCGACGGCGGCCGCCACGCCGCCGCCGCCGCCGAGCACCGAGACGGCGGCGACCTGCGACGAGCCGGCGAACGTCGTCGCCGACATGACGACCGCTGCGGCGGCATCGAGGTGCGCCGTGCGGGCGAGCACGCCGAACGAGGCGCCGAGCGCGGCGGCCGCCGGAAAGAGCGGCACCGCGACGCGCATCCCTCTACGCATGCCGGCTCCGGAAGCGGCGGGCCTTCGCGCGGTTGCCGCAGACCGCCATGTCGCACCACTGGCGCGAGTGGTTCCGCGCCGTATCGACGAACGCCCACTGGCACGAGTCGGAGCGGCACGCCTTCAGGCGCGCCCACGAGCCGTCGGCCATCGCCTCGGCGACGGCCGCGAGCACGGCGGCGAGCTGGGTCGGCTCACGCGACTCGAACGCGAGCGTGCCGTCGGCGAAGCCGACCCGGAGCCCCGCCCGGTGCCCGGCGCGATCGAGCACGGCCGAGGCAGCCGCGACGTCGCCGCCGACGCCGTTGTTCGCCCGCAGCAGGACACGGATCGCCTCCCGCACCGCCCGCGCACCCGCATCCGTGAGAGAGTCCGTCCCGCCCTCGAGATCGGCGGTGTTGACGAAATCGCGAATCACGTCCAAAGCCTGCATAACCTTTGTTACGGTATCACCGGTTACTAGACCAGGAGGCGAGATGAGCGCGTACCGCAAGGCGAACCTCGACGAGATCGCGGCGGAGAAGTGGCCGCACTGGATTCCCGTCCGTCACTTCTTCGGGATCGACGCGTTCGGCGTCAACGCATACCGCGCGAAGGCCGGCGCGACAGCAGTGCCGGAGCACGACGAGACAAACAGTGGTCACGTCGAGCTCTTCTACGTGGCCACGGGCAACGCCCGCTTCACGATCGACGGCGAGGAGGTCGATGCGCCGGCCGGCACGTTCCTCTATCTCGAGAACCCGGCGACGAAGCGCGCCGCGCAGGCGACCGTCGACGAGACGGTCGTCGTGGCGATGGGCTCGCTGCGCGGCAGGCCGTACGAGGTGCTCGGCTGGGACACGCAGTACCTCGAGGCCGAGACGTGATCGCGCGCGTGTGGCGCGGCGCAACGCTCGCCGAGGACGGCGATGCGTACGCGGCATACCTCGAGGAGACCGGCATGCGCAACGCACGCGAGATCCCGGGCAGCCGCGGCACGCTCGTCCTCCGCCGTGTGCGCGGCGGCTACGCGGAGTTCGAGACGATCCTGCTCTTCGACAGGCTCCAGGACGTCCGCGGCTTCGCGGGAGACGAGCTCGAGGCGGCGGTGTTCTTCGAGGAGGACGACCGGTACCTGATCGAGCGCGAGCTGGAGGTGCGGCACTACGACGTCGACGTGAACCTGGTCTAGCCCGACGCTAGATTGCGCGGCGGAGCGGCACGGGCCCGGTGGCCCAGCGCGTCTTCAAAACGCGTCAGGCGGCGTAACCCGTCGCTGGGTCGGTTCGACTCCGGCGCCGCTCCGTTCGCTGAATTCGAGGCGTCGTACGGGCGTCTCGTCGACGCCGGCGCGATGCTCGAGGACGCCTGACGCTGGTGGCGCTGAGTGAGGCGAAGGCGCCGCCCGCGCAGGCTGGAAGTCGGGCTCGAGAGACGAGGCGGCCATCTGCAGGATCAGCGCGGGAACTGACAAAGTGAACGGAGCGACGCCGGCCGGCCGGCTCGGCGCAAACTGCGACGGATGAGTGCGCGCAATCGCGTGACGCCGTTGGGCGAAATCGTCTCCACCTCTTTGCGTGGCGCCTGGACAGGCAACCGCGGCTGCCTGCATCGTGGGACTGAGATCGTCCGGTTCCATGCCGGCGACCTGTGGATCGTTTGCGCACTCGAGTTCCGTGGCCGCCGCAGCGAGCTGTGGCGGCCCGGCCGCTTCACGTGGCTCTTCTTCCACGACGAGGCGGTCGCGTTCGCGGCCGGCCGCCGGCCTTGTGGCGAGTGCAGGCGTGATGCCTATGTCGCGTATCGCGATGCATGGGCGGCAGGCCTCCGCGTCGGAGCTCCGTCGGCTCGAGAGATGAACCGGCATTTGCACGCCGAGCGCATCGTCCGCGGAACCCACCGTCGTCGACTGCACCGTCACCCGTGGCGTCAGCTTCCGGATGGCACGTTCGTCATGCTGGCCGGCGCCCCGAAGCTCGTGGTCGGTGACATGGTCGTCGCCTGGACCACGGAAGGCTACGGACGGCCGGAGGCGAGGCCGGTGAGCGGCGATGCGGACGTCATCACGCCGCCGTCGACGGTGGCAGTGCTGCGCGCCGGTTACCCAGTTCAGATCGACGTGGCTGCGGCCCGAGGTGGATGAATCAACCGGCGCCGGCGACCGAGAGCGCCTCGCGCGCGGCGGCCAGCCGGAACGGCTCGAGCCGCGACCGCTGCTGCCGCGCCCGGTCGGCGAGCCCTTCGACGTCGATCCCCGCTTCGGCAAGCGCGAGCCAGAGCGCGAGCTTCGCCTCGATGCCGCCCGCGAGCCCCTCGAGCTCGAGCAGCCGCGAGAGCGGCGAGTACGAGATCAGGTGCCCGTTGGTCTTGAGGCGCCCGAGCTTCTCGGCGACCCACGCGCCGCCCGCCTTCACGAGCGAGGGCTCGATCCCGTGGCGCCGCTGCAGCGCGAGCAGCGCCGCGCGGTCCTCGACGATCTGCCCCTCCAGCCAGCGCAGGAAGTCACCGAGCTCGCCGTCCTCGTTCGCGCGGCGCGTCCGCCGCACGAGCTCGACGCCGAGCGTCGAGCCGGCGAGATGGTCGTTCAGATAGATCGGCAGGTAGCGCGAAGGCACTCAGCAGCGGATCGCCGCTTCGCATCGAGCCGAAACGCGCCGCAGCGATGCGACGCAGAGCAGCAGGCCCTCGTCGAGCCCGTGCCGCTCTGCGGCGTCGATTGCGTCGACCGCGAGCGTCGCGGTGATGAGCAGTGCGGTGTCCCGCACCGGGCCGCCGTGGTCGTCGGCGCCGGCCGCGGTGTCCATTGCCGCCGCAGCGAGCATCAGTGCGGAGACGACGTCCGCGCCGACCCTCTCTCCGTGCTCGTCGACGTATCGCTCGGCGGTGTCCTCGCAGAGTCGCGCGCACCGCTCGAGCTCGACTGCGAGGTCGCTCCTCGACGTGCCCTGCATTGCCGTGCCCATGCCCGGAACCGGCCCGACTCAGTCGCCGTGCGCGCGGACCGCCTCGTACGGATCGGAGCACTCGCACAGTTCTCGTGCTCGGCGGCCGGCGGTCAAAGACGAGGGCCCGGGTCATAGCCCGGGCCCTCGCGGCGCCTTACGACTTGTGGTGCTTGTGCGTGTTCGCCGCCTGCTTCGCGCTGTTCAGCTGGTGCACGAAGTGCGAGACGCACTGCCCCTGGTTCTTGAACTTCGGAGCGGTGAACGTCTTCCAGGCGCCGTGCTTGCACTTCGCCATCGCCGCTTGCCTCGCCGACAGCGGCTTCTGGAGCTCGCCGTTGACGACGATGTTCGTGAGATCGGCGGTGCCCTGCACGTCGATCAGGACCTGGACTGCGGTGATCGTCCCCGGCGTCGTGCCCGCGACCTGCGGCTGCAGATTGGCCGGCGAGAACGTGTACGTCGCGGTCCCGTCGGCGTTCATCGTCGGCGAAACGTTGTTGCAGCCGAGGAAGAAGATGCCGCCGGTCGTGTAGATGTCGAACCGCGGCGAGCCGCCCTGGCACTGCGCCGCGCTGGCGAGCGTGAACGACGCCGACTGGAACGTCTGGCCGGTGAGGCCGGTGATGTCGGCCTGGGCCGCGGCGTTCGTCGCCGTCGGGCAGTTCTTGGCGAGATGGAGCACGCCGTTGCTGTACGACGAGCTGACGCAGCCGGTGTGGCCCGGGTCGAAGACGTTGGGCTCGAGCGCCGCGGCCGCTGTCGCCGCGAAGACGAGAGCTGCGGCGGCGACGACGCTGATCAAGAGTTTCTTCATGTGATCTGTCCTCCTCATCGTTCGTTGAGAAGGGTCTTTCCGTCGCGTCGAAAGGCACGCCGCGGGGATGTAAAAGCCCCGTAAAACGGCTGCTACTGCGCCGAGCCGACGTAGACGACGACGGCAGAGCCGCGCGGCGATTCGCCGGTCGGCGTCTGGTAGACGACGACGCCGTCGCTCTCAGCGTCGCTGACCGGCCAGTCGACCGCGATCACCGAGAAGCCCGCGTTCGTGAGCGCGCTCTGCGCGGCCTGCCCATCCTGGCCGGTCTCGTCCGGGACCGCGGTCGCCGGCTGCGGGTGCGGGCCGGCGGAGACCTGCAGATTCACCTTGCCGCCGGCGCTCGAGTTGGCGACGACGACGCCCGCCGGCTGCGTGGACGCGACGTATTGGACGACCACCTGCTGCCGCCCCTGCGCGATCTTCTGCACGGCGGCGGCGAGCCGCATGCCGCGATAGTCGTTGCCCGAGCCCTGGTGGACGGGCGTCGTCGTCGCCGTCGTGGTCGGCTGCTGCTGTGTCGTCGTCTGCGCCGGCGCGCTCGCAGCGACGTTCAGCCGCACCGTCGAGCCCTGCTGCACCTTGCTACCGGCCGCCGGGCTCTGCGCGACCACGGTGCCGGCCGGCTTCGCGGACGGGACGTTCGCGATCGTCACGTTGAGGCCGCGCTGCTGCAGGTCGTGCTCGGCGTCCGCCTGCGAATGGCCGGTGACGTCGGGGACGACGACCGCGGCCGCGCCCTTCGCAACGCCGAGGTCGACGGCGGTGCCGCGCTTGACCCGCTTGCCGGGCTTCGGCGACTGCGCGACGACGGTGCCGGGCGCGGCGCCCTGCGCCGCCTGCTGCGAGAGCGTCGCGGTCAGCCCGAGCGCCTGCAGCTTGCGGACGGCGTCTGCGGCGGCGAGGCCCGTCAGCTTCGGCACCTTCGCGCCCGCCGGCCCCTTCGAGACGAGCAGCGTCACGACGGTGCCCTGCACGACCTGCTTGTCGGCCTTCGGCGCCTGCCCGACGACGATGTTCTTCGGTTTCTTCGCGTCGCGCCGGACGACCTTGACGCCGAGCTTCGCCTCCTTCAGCTGGAACACCGCCGCCTCGAGCCGGATCCCCGTCACCTTCGGCACGGGCGACTTCGCGGTGACGACCACGGCTGAGGTCGACGCGTTGTCGTTGTGGTGCCGGTAGACGGTGAGCCAGACGAGGAACGCGGCGAGGCCGAGCAGCAGCGCGGCGCCGATCACCCAGGTCCAGACGTCGTCGCGCGGCAGCGCGACGATGCCGCCGTCGGCGGCCTCGGTCGCGACGCGCGCGCCGCCGAGCCGGCGCACCGTCTCGGCGATGCGGCGGCGGCGCTGGCCGGGGAAGCGCGCCCGCTCGACGTACGAAACCCAGCGGTCGAGCTGGTCAGGCGGCAGCGCCCAGAAGCGGTCGCGCGCGGCCGGGCTCGCGGCGAGCGCGTCCTCGAGGTCGGCAGGTACGGGGCGGCGCGCCATTGTCCGTCTAGAAAACGTCCAAGGGCGCGCCGCGGATACGGGTGCGCTACGGCGCCGGGATGGGCGGCGCCTCGGGCGGAGCCGGCGCGCCCTCCGACGCGCCGAGGATCGAGCCGAACGAGCGCACGCGGTCGGGCTTCGTCATCGTCAGCCAGACGTCGACGGCGACGCCGATCGCGAGCCAGATGATCGCCACCCACGGCGCCCACTTGATGATCCCCGTGTACGCGGGCGTCGGGTGGATCGACTTGTAGAGCGTGTAGCCGCAGATCGCGATCGCACCCGCGGGGATGACGAGGTCGAGCACCGGGCTCCAGGCCGTTCTGTCCTTCGCGAAGTACGCGATGCCGCCGAGCGCGATCAGGATGTACGTGATCAGGATCCCGATCGTCGCGCACGTCGCCATCCAGATGAAGTACGTGATCGGATCGTAGTGGTGCGCGAAGAAGACGCCGAGCAGCAGCGTCACGACGAGTGAGAACGCGATGCCGACCCACGGCGTGCGGAAGCGCGGGTGCGTCCACGCGAACGCGCGCGGCAGCCCGCCCTCACGTCCCATCGCGTACGCGGTCCGCGACGTCAGGTGCGTGCCCGCGAGCGCGGCGATGAAGCCGGACGCCGCGACCGAGAAGTCGATGATCACGGCGAGCCAGTTGCCGACGTAGCGCGTCGCGAGCGTGTCGAGCGCGGCCGGGTCCTTGGCCCACTTGCCGGCGTCGCCGAAGCCGACGCCCATCATCCACGTGACGAACACGTAGTAGACGACGGCGACGATCACCGCGGTGAGGATCGCCTTGGGGATCGCGCGTAGCGGATCCGCCGCTTCCTCGCCGAGCACCGCCGCCGCCTCGAAGCCGATGAAGCCGGTGAACGTGAGCACGACCGCGAGGAAGAGGTCGCTCGTCGACGTCGCGTTCGCCGGGTTGAGCGGCGCGAGCGTCAGCCCGGAGTCGCCACCCTCGACGAGGATGTCGAGCGCGAGCAAGAGGATCGCCGCAACGCCGACCGCTGCGGCGATCAGCTGGATGCGGGTCGAGATGCGGATGTCGAGGAACGAGACGAGCGCGAGCGCCGCGAGCATGATGAAGAACCACGGGTACCAGCCCCAGTGCAGGCTCGTGTGCGCCGTGAACGCGATCGACATGAAGAACGCGCCGATCACGAGGACGAACGAGATGCCGACGGCGAACGCGCCGCCGTACAGCCAGCCGCCGAGGAAGCCGGCGCTCGGGTTGAGGCCGCGCGAGATGTACGTGTAGAGGCCGCCGGCGCTCGCCATGCGGCGCGTGAAGCGGATGATCACCGAGCCGAGGCAGAGGCTGCCGACGCCGGCGATCAGATACGCGAACGGCGCGGCGATCCCCGCCTCACCCGCGGCCGCCGACGATGCGAACGCGACGCCGAGCGCGAGCGAGAGCAGCGCGATCGACTGCGCGAGCGCGTCGACGACGCCGAGGATGCCGTGCCGCAGTTCGCCAATCCGGCTATCCATCCTGTCCTCCTGTCAGTCGGGAAGGAGCGCGAAGATGCGAGTTGGTGCGCCGTTCGCGCGCGCGACCTTCATCGGGGCGACGACGAGCTGCGCGCGCGCCGGCAGCCGGTCGAGGTTGTTGACGTTCTCGAGGATCATCCGGCCGGCGCCGAGCCAGACGCGGTGCAGGTCGAACGTCGTCGAGTCGACCGGATCGGCGCTCGGCCCGTCGAAGCCGACCGCCGAGACGCCGCGCTCGATCAGCGCGCGCGACGCGTCGGCGTCCGGGAACGACCAGCCCGTCCAGTAGGCATCGGTGCCGTAGTTGCGCGCGTTGTCGGAGTAGAAGAGGACGATGTCGCCCGCGCGCACGTCGTCGAGGTGCGGGCGCAGCTCGTCGAGCGGGATCGGCCCGTGCGGGTTGCGGTGCGAGACGTCGATGCGGATCGCGTCCGTGACGAGCCGCTCGAGACCGATCTCGTCGAGCGTGTCGCCGCCCGCGATCTGGTGCGCCGGCGCGTCGACGTGCGTGCCGATGTGGTTGAGCATCGAGTAGCGCGTCATCGCGTACCCGTCGTCCTCGACCTTCGCGATCGGCTCGAACGAGGGATCCGGCAGGCCCGGGAACACGGGCATGCCGTTGTCGAACGCGTGCGTCAGGTCGAGGACCCGCACGTCCGCGATTGTCCTATT
>DASXWV010000074.1:0-38356 GCA_036503495.1 Gaiellaceae bacterium | reverse complement strand
TGACCTCGCCGTAGGAAATGCCGGCCCGCGTATCGCCGTTGCGCAGCGCAGGCGCCGACACCGTCGCCCAGGACACCGGCGATCCCGTCGAGGTCGGCGTCAGATCATCGGCGGCGGCAGGCTGAGCGTGCCGGCAGCGCGGAGCTCGGCGAGCTGCGCCCGCAGCGCGGCGACGTCGACGGCGCGGTGCTCCGGCTCGTACGGCGCGAGCCGGCGCAGCGCCTTCTCGAGCTGGCGCTCGGTTGCGACCGGCTTGCCCCGGCCGGCCTGGTACCAGGCGACCGCGACATGGACGAGGCCTTGGTAGAAGTCGCGCTCCTCCGGCGCCGCCGCCCGCCAGGCGAGCTCGAGTTCCTCGTGCGCCTCGAAGTAGCGCCCCGCCCGAATGTGGGCGAGGCCGAGGTTGTACGCGTCAGACACGGGCTCTAAGGTTCGCGGCGTGGCGACGATCCTGCTCTGTGGGGTCGACCTCTTCTTCCGCGGGAAGCTCGAGGCCCTGCTGCCCGAGCACCACTTCATCACCGTCGAGAGCGCCGAGCTGCCCGATCTGGTGATCGTCGACATCGCCCGCGTCGATCCCGAGGAGGTCGCCGACGCCTACGCCGACGTGCCGATCCTCGGCTACACGAACCACACCGACACCGCCGGCCTCCGCGCCGCCCATGCGGCCGGGTTCGATCAAGTTGTCGCAAAGTCGGCGCTCGTGGAGCGCGCGCGAGAGCTCGTCGAGGAACTGACGCCCTCCGGGTAACCCTGTCGATAAAGTCGACGGCGTGACGTACATCATCGCCGAGCCCTGTATCGACATCAAAGATAGGTCGTGCGTCGACGTCTGCCCGGTCGACTGCATCCACGAAGCCGACCGGATTCTCGTCATCGATCCGGAGGAATGCATCGATTGCGGCGCCTGCGAACCGGAGTGTCCGGTCGAGGCGATCTTCCCGGAGGACGCGCTCCCGGACAAGTGGAACGCGTTCGTCGAGATCAACTACGCGTACGGCAAGGGCCTCGACGTCGTCAACGATCTCACCGAGAAGTACGCCACCGAGAACAACGTGCAGAACCAGCCGCTCGAGTAGCGCGTTACACCTGCAAGGAGGTGATTCGCATGCCTCAGCAGGCATGGTCCGCAAAGCGGGAGCGGCAGTACGAGCACATCGAGGGCAGCCTCGAGAAGCGCGGCACGCCGAAGAAGAAGGCGAAGGAGATCGCCGCCCGCACCGTCAACAAGGAGCGCGCCCGGACGGGCGAGGCGAGGGAGTCGTCGCGCCTCTCGCGCACCGACATGTCGTCGGGGCGCCGGGGTGGGCTCCGCTCCGGCACGAACCGCGAGAAGGGCCGCACGAAGGAGCAGCTCTACAACGAGGCGCGGCACATGAACATCGAAGGCCGCTCCACGATGACGAAGGCCCAGCTCCAGCGCGCGGTCGACCGCCGCAAATAAGCGACGCATAACCACTGGTCCGGTGGGTACCGTCGGCCTCGTGAACCCCACGAAGCTCGACCACGTGGCCTACTGGGTGGCGAACCGCGACGAGGTCGCGGACTTCGTCACGTCCAGGCTCGGGATGCACATCATCGACCGGACCGACACCTTCACGCTCGTCGGCTCGAACGCGCGGCGCGGCAAGCTCACCCTCTTCGATGCCGCGGGCCCGCGCCAGCGCGGCGCGCTCAAGCACGTCGCCCTCAGAGTCTCGAGCCGCGAGGCTGCCGGGCTGGACACCGACTGCTTCGACGTCGGCAGCGAGGGTGTCCGGCTCTGCGTCGTCGAGGCGCCGACCGACGTCGAGTTCGACCTCGACCACGTCGCCCTCTACTCCGCGAGCCCGGAGGAGACCGCGGAGGCCTATCTCAGCCTCGGCTTCGAGCCGGCGGAGCCGTCCGCGGACGGCGCGCCGCGAGTGCAGGTCGGCGGTGCGTTCGTCGAGTTCCACCAGGGCGACCCGGGCGTGCCGGACAAGCCGCTGCTCAACCATCTCGCGGTGCTCGTCGACTCGTGCGACGAGAGCATCGCCGCGGCGAACGACCTCGGCGTCGAGATCGACAACGTCGTCGATGCGCCGAACACGTACGCCGTGTTCGTCTGGGGGCCCGAGCGCGTCCGGATCGAGTACGTCGAGCACAAGCCGACGTTCTCGCTGGTCTGAGCGTCCTCGTCGCAGGCGCCGGCATGGCCGGCCTCGTCTGCGCGGCACGGCTGCGCGAGCTCGGCCGCGACGTGCGGTTGATCGAGAAGGGGACGCGGCCGGGCGGCTCGATGCTGCTCTCCTCGTGTGTGATCTGGCGGCATTCCGAGTGGGATGCCTTCCGCGCCGAATGTCCGCACGGCGATCCGGCACTGCAGCGGCTGATCTGGGAGCGGCTCGACGACGCGCTGGACTGGCTCGTCTCGCTCGGCGCGGAGCCGGTCTGGGAGGACACCGAGAACCCGCGCACGACCGGCAAGCGCTTCGACCCGCGCCGGCTGACCCAGCTGCTCACCCCCGACGACGTCGAGCTGGGGACGCCGCTGCCGCCGGACGCCGAGCCGCCGCTCGTGCTCGCCTGCGGCGGGTTCGGCAAGCGGCTCGCCGAGGAGCGCGGCCTTCTCCTGCGCGCGAATCCGTGGAGCGACGGCGCTGCGCTCCGCTTCGCTCTGCATCGCGGCGCACGCGTCACCGATGGGATGGACGAGTTCTACGGGCGCGTGATGCCGGCGCCGCCGGCGCGGATCCGCGAGGAGGACTTCGTGCCGCTCGCCCAGCTGTACGGCCGCGAGGCGCAAGTGCTGACGGAGGACGGACGCGACATCACGCCGTCGAGTGTCGCGTGGCACGAGAACGACCTCGCGAGCCTGATCGGGCAGCGCGCGTGGTACGTCGTCGACGAGCTGAACGAGCGGATCGAAGCGGCACGTGCAGCCGGCGCCACGGTCGTCGAGCGCGACGACGGGCGGATCGCGGTGTACGTGGCCGCCGCCGTCACGCACACGATCGGCGGCCTCGCCGTCGACACGAATGCCCGCGTCGCCGGCGTCGAAGGCGTGTACGCGGCGGGCGTCGACGCCGGCGGGGTCGCGACCGGGGGCTACGCGAGCGGGCTGGCGCAGGCGCTCGTCCTCGGGCTCGCCGCCGCCGAGGCGATCGCCGGGAGTCAACCGGCCGGCTGAACCACCCGTTCAGCGATGGATCAACCAGGCGGCGGTCGACGATGATCCGCCCGTGGCCCACCTCATGAACCTCCTCAGCGGCTCGTTCCTCGTCTACGCGTTCGTCACCCGCGGCAGCCTCGCCGTCTCGCGCGTGATCGGCGCCGTCTACGCGCGCATCAAATAGGCGCACGGGCGGCGGTCGCCCGGCAGCGGTGACGGGGCGACCTTCGTCACGCGCAGCGTCTGGCCGTCCTGCTCGACCTCGGCGCCGATCGCCGGCACGTCGCCCTCCGCTTCGCGGAGCTCGTAGCCCGTCGGCTTCCACACGAAGAGCAGATGCCCGTCAGCCATTTCGCGCGGCAGCTTACTCCGTGCCGGCGTACACGGGCAGCACGAGCCGCATCGTCGATTCGCTGTCCTCCTGGTCGACCGTGAGCGCGCCGCCGAGCGTCCGCGCGCGCTCCTCGAGGACCTCGATCGAGCGGCGGCGCCGCTCGCTCGGCGCGTCGTCGTGGATCGTCACGTCGAGGCTGTCGTCCGCCGTGCGCGTGATCGCGACCGTGAACGTCTTCGGCGGGCCGCGGCGGATCGCACCCTCCAGCGCCTCGCGCACGATCTGGTAGAGCGCGGCCTGCGCGCGCTCGCCGAGCGACTCGGCGGCGGCGACGTCGACGTTCACCTGGATCCCGTGCTCGATCCCCTTGTCCTGTGCGAGCGCCGCCACCGCGCTCGAGAAGCCGTGGTCGCGCAGCACGACGGGCTCGAGGTTGAACGAGAGGTCGCGGAGCTCGCCGATCGTCGTCCGCGTGCGGGACAGTGCGGTCTCGAGGATCTCGGTCGCACGCTCGTTCTCGCCTCGCCTGACGAAGTCCGTCGCGGCGTCGAGCAGCAGCGCGACGCCGGCCAGCGACTGCACCGGGCCGTCGTGGAGGAACAGGGCGATGCGCCGGCGCTCGTCCTGCTCCGCCGCGAGGACCTGCTCGGTCGCCTCGCGCGGCGTGTCCACGGCTAGTCGATGATCGACTCGCGCAGCGCGATCGCGACCGCGTGCGTGCGCGTGTCGGCCTCGAGCTTCGCGAGGATGTGCCGCACGTGGCTCTTCACCGTCTCCTGCGAGATGAAGAGCTTCGTCGCGACGTCGGCGTTCGACATCCCGTCGGCGAGCAGCTGCAGGATCTCCCGCTCGCGGCCGGTGAGCATGTCGTCCTTGTCGCGGCCGGTGAGGAACGCCGGCATCAGCGCCGGGTCGACGTAGCCCTCGCCCGACGCGACCTTCTCGATTGCGCGGAGCAGCGTCGCGTGTGGCGCCTCCTTGAGGATGTACCCCTTCGCCCCGGACTCGAGCCCGCGGCTGAGCAGGCTGCGCTCGCTGTACGCGGTGAAGATGAGGACGGCGCTGTCCGGCACCTTGTCGGTCAGCAGCTTCGTCGCCTCGAGCCCGTCCATCCCGGGCATGCGGACGTCCATGATCACGACGTTGGGGCGGCGGCGCTCGGCGAGCGCGACGGCGCTCTCGCCGTCGCCGGCTTCGCCGATCACGCGGATGTGCGGCGCGCGGGAGAGCGAGAGGCGCAGCCCTTCGCGGACGACCTCGTGGTCGTCGACGATGAGGCACGTGATCTCGTTGGATGTTTCGCCGTCGCTGCTCAACCCGGTTTGAGATCGTATAGCGCGTGGCGGACTGGGTGGCCATCTCGTCCCTCGCGACCGCCGGCGGCACCCTGGCGCTCGCGGCGACCACCTATGCCTCGGTCCGTTCCGCGAACCGCGCCGCCAGGACCGCCGAGCTCTCCCTCCTGGCGGCGATGCGGCCGCTCCTCGTCGAGTCGTTCGACGACGACCGGGCGCTCCGGGTCAACTTCAAGGATGTCGCCGGGATCAACGTCCCCGGCGGCGGCGCCGCCGTCGAGATCATCGAGGACAACATCTACATCGTCACGTCCCTGCGCAATGTCGGCACGGGGATCGCCGTTCTCCACGGCGGCTACGTCTATCCCGAGCGGCGCGTGAGCTCGGTCGACCACGTGCCGCTCCAGGAGTTCCGGAGGATGACGCGAGACCTCTACATCCCGCCCGGCGACGTCGGTTACTGGCAGATCGCGTTCCGCGCCGACGAGGACAACGAGGAGATGCGCGCCGGGTTGCTCAGTGCGATCGAAGGCGGGTACCTCTCGGTCGACGTCCTCTACGGCGACTACGAGGGCGGCCAGCGCGTCATCTCGCGCTACGGCCTGGGCCGCGAGGAGCGAGGGTGGCAGCTCGCGACGATCCGCCACTGGCAGATCGACCGCGAGGACGTCCGCCCGCGCGAGGACTAGAAGCCGAACGGCCGGTACCTGCTACCGCAACGCAACTGTCACGAGATCGCCGGCGGCAGCGGCGCAACGGCTGCTCTTTGCGGGAAATCGGGCAGCGTCACACTTTCGTGACGGTACCGGGTACAGGCCGTTCAAACTGCCAGGCTCAGCTGCTCCGGCGGGGCGGGCGGCTCCAGCTTCACGCGCCGGCGGTCGCGGATGCCGTGCTCCCGCGCCAGCTCGCGCACCTGCGCGCGCACGGCGGTCGAATCGGCATACGCCTTCCGTCCGTACAGCTGCTCGTACTGCGGCAGCAGCTCGGGCCAGTCGCGTTCCAGCGCCGCCAGGAAGTGCTCCTTCGTCCCCGGCTTCAGGTACAGCAGGTTCGCCCACACGCCGCATGCGCCCGCGGCGCGGGCGGCCCGCACGACGTCGGCCATCAGCTCCGGCTTGTCGCTCAACCCCGGAAGGATCGGCGCCATGCCGACACCGACGCGAATGCCCGCGTCGACGAGCTTCGCCAGTGCGCGTAGCCGTTGCTGCGGCGGCGCCGTCCCGGGCTCCGTCTTCCGCCAGATGTCGACGTCGAGCGTCGGG
The DNA here is from genome assembly GCA_036503495.1 of Gaiellaceae bacterium. Lineage (GTDB taxonomy): Bacteria > Actinomycetota > Thermoleophilia > Gaiellales > Gaiellaceae > Palsa-739. The sequence goes on along the minus strand of DASXWV010000074.1, from coordinate 32,329 downwards.
ATCGAGAACGTCACGCTCACGTCGGTGCGCTGCGCGGCCTCGGACAGCACGTCGATGTCGCGAACGATCATCGGTCCGCGCGTGATGATCGAGAACGGATTCGCCGCGTCGCGCAGCACCTCGATGCACGCGCGAGTCAACCGGTAGCGCCCTTCCGCCGGCTGGTACGGATCGGTCGCCGCGCCGATTGCGATCTGCTCGCCGTCGAACGACGGCCGTCCGAGCTCCTTCCGCAGCTGCTCCGCGATGTTCGTCTTGACGCGGATGCTCGTCCCGTAGCGGTCGTCCGACGGCCGGTCGGCGCGCCGCTCGAAGGCGCGCACGTAACAGAACGTGCAGCGGTGGACGCAGCCCATGTACGGGTTCAGCGACCACGTGAACCCCATGCCCTTGACGCGGTTGAGCGCCGCGCGACAGGGCTCTTCGCGATACTCGACCGGCATGGAAGCCGTCCAGCTTACCGAACACACGTTCGAGGTGGAGCCCGGGATCCGCCGGCTGACGCTGCCGCTGCCCTCGGGGCCGAAGCACGTCCACTGCTACTTCCTCCGGGGCGGGGACGGCTGGACGCTCGTCGACACCGGCCTCGGGCTGATGGAGACGCCGTGGGAGGCGATCCTCGCGGAGCTCGACGGCCCGGTCGCGCGGATCGTCGTCACGCACATGCATCCGGACCACGTCGGCGGCGCCTCCGAGGCGGCGGCCGCCACGGGCGCGCCGGTGCTGCAGGGCCGCCTCGACTACACGCAGTGCGAGCGGGTCTGGGGCTCGGACGACTGGCCGGAGCGGATCGCCGAGTGGTTCACGCGCCAGGGCGCGTCGCCGGCGGTCGCGGAGGAGCTGATCGAGTCCGGCCACGTGTTCGCCGACTTCGTCCGCTTCGCGTGGAACCCGACGCTGCTCGAGCCGGGCGACACGGTCGGCGGCTGGGAAGTCCTCTGGGTGCCCGGGCACGCCGACGGCCACCTCGCGCTCCATCGCGACGGCGTGCTCGTCGCGGGCGACAGCCTGCTCGCGCCGATCACGCCCGCGATCGGCCTCTATCCCGAGAGCCGCCCCGACCCGCTCGGCGACTACCTCGACACGCTCGAGCAGATCGAGCGCCTCGCGCCGCGCGTGTCGTACGGTGGGCACGGCGAGACGATCGCGCAACCCGCGCCGCGCGCGCGGCAGATCGCGCAGCATCACGCCGAGCGCCTCGACCGCACCGTCGCCTTCCTGAGCAAAGAGCCGCGCACCGGCTTCGCGATCTCGTACGACCTCTTCGGCCGCGAGCTGCCGCCGATCCAGCGCCGCTTCGCGATCGCCGAGACGCTGTCGCACCTCGAGCGGCTCGTCGCCACCGGCCGCGCGCACCGGCACGAGGACGACCGGACGGTTGCCTATACTGCGCCCTCCTCAGGTGGACGAGCTCCCCTCTAGTACCAGAGCCCGGGAGGACCGGGCGTGAGACTCCTCTTCGAACTGTTGGGCGTCGCCGCGCTCATCCTGCTGAACGCGTTCTTCGTCGCAGCCGAATACGGTCTCGTCACCGCCCGCCGCACACGGATGGTCGAGCTGCACCACCAGGGAGACCGGCGCGCACGCGGCGTCCTGCGCATCACCGCCGATCCGCCGCGCTTCATCGCCGCGATGCAGCTCGGCGTCACGCTCACGTCGCTGGGCATCGGCGCCCTCGGCGAGCACACGCTGACGCGGGAGTTCGACAACTGGCTCGCGACGATCCTCGCGATCCTGCTCGCGTACATCGTTCTGACCTTCTTCCACGTCGTGCTCGGCGAGCTCGTGCCCAAGGGCGTCGCGCTCGGCCATTCCGAGGGCACGGCCCTCTGGGTGTCGGCGCCGGTGCGCGCGTTCTTCACGGTCTTCCGGCCCGTGATCTGGTTCCTGCGCGTCGCGACGAACGTCGTGCTGCGCCTGTTCGGGCTCGAGGAGGCCGGCGCCGAGCGCGACCCGCTGTCGGAGGCGGAGCTGCGGATGCTGTTGTCGCGCTCGTCGCAGGAGGGCGAGATCGAGCACGAGGAGCAGCAGATGATCGACAAGGTCTTCGTGTTCGGCGACAAGGACGCAGCCGACGTGATGGTGCCGCGGCCGGAGGTCGTGGCCGTCTCGATCACGCTGCCGCCGGAGCAGGCGCTCGCCTCGGTGCTCGACTCGCCGTACACGCGTTATCCGGTGTACCGCGAGACGCTCGACGACATCGTCGGCGTGCTGCACGTGCGCGATCTCTTCTCCGCGATGCACGAGCGCGGGCTCGCGTCGGTGAAGCTCGAGGAGCTGCTGCGCCAGGCGTACGTCGTGCCGGAGACGAAGGATCTCGCGTCGCTGCTGCAGGACTTCCGCCGCACGAACCAGCATTTCGCCGTCGTCGTCGACGAGTACGGCGGCATGGCGGGCATCTGCACGCTCGAGGATCTGATCGAGGAGATCGTCGGCGAGATCGAGGACGAGTTCGACGTCGCCGAGGAGCAGATCGAGCAGATCGACGATGACACCTACCGGCTCGACGGCATGTTCCCGATCGACGATTTCAACGCGCGCTTCGGCACCGAGCTGCCCGGCGAGGACTTCCACACGGTCGGCGGCTTCGTCTTCGGCCAGCTGGGGCGCGCACCCGAGATCGGCGACACGGTCGAGGAAGGGCCGGTGCAGTTCGACGTGCTCGAGGTCGAGGGGTCGCGCATCGAGCGGATGTCCGTGACGTTCCTGCAGCGCCCGACGCCGCGCGAGGCGATGGAGGATCTCCTCGCCGCCGACGACGAAGTCCAGTAGCTGCGGCTCCGGCTACATTGGCCGAAGGGTCAGCAGTTCGAAAGGAGCTTGTATTGAAGCGCATCTGCACGATCGCGGCGGTCGTCACCGCTGCCGCCGTCGCAGCCGGCAGCGCCGGTGCTGCGACGCCGAAGCTCGCAGGGATGGTCAACGACCAGTTCAAGATCTCCGTGACGAAGAGCGGCAAGAAGGTCAAGACGCTGAAGGCGGGCACGTACCTGCTCGTCGTCACCGACAAGACGTCCGCGCACAACTTCCACATCACCGGGCCGGGCGTGAACAAGACGACGTCGGTCAGCGGCAAGAAGGTCGTGACGTGGAAGCTGAAGCTGAAGAAGGGCGTCTACAAGTATGTGTGCGACCCGCACAAGTCGTTCATGAAGGGGTCGTTCACCGTCAAGTAGGAAATCCGGGATGCGTCGCAGCGCGTACCACCGGTATGACATTGCGACGCATCTCGATTCCACTCGTTCTCGCCGCCGTCCTCGGGACCGCGGCGTTCGCACAGGCCGGAACCGCCGGGTCGGCCGGTCTCGTGGGTGAGGTCGGTCCCGGGTTCTCGATCGAGGTCACGATGAACGGTCGCGATCTGAAGAAGATCAAGGCCGGCACCTACCGGATCAAGGTCGAGGACAAGGCCTCGATCCACAACTTCCATCTGAAGGGCCCGGGCGTGAACAAGTCGACCAGCGTCGCCTTCGAGGGCGACAAGGTGTGGCGGGTCACGCTCAAGCCCGGCACGTACACGTATCAGTGCGACCCCCATGCTGCGGCCGGCATGAAGGGGACGTTCCGCGTCACCCGCTGAGGGACAACGGGGCGATCTCGCCGTCCTGGATCGTCCAGGCGGCGAGATCGTCGTCCTTCACGCAGTAGATGAGGTACGCCTTGCCCTCCCACAGCCCGATGTTCTCGACGTCGGTGCGCGACGGGCGCGGCGGCGACGAGAGGTGCGAGTGGAAGACGGCGAGCTCGTAGCCGTCGTCCTCCAGGAACCACAGCTCCGGCGCGACCTCGAGCTCGAACCGGTACGGCGACGCCGCCGCGTTGCGGCCGCGCTCGTAGCGCTCCGCGACGCCGTCCCTCAGCACGACGAGCCCGCACGCCTCGTTCGGATCCTCCGCGCGCGCGTGCGCGACGAGCTCCTCGCGCACGGCCGGCGGGATCGTCACCACCAGAGCGTCGACTCCATCGACTTCTCGACGTCGTCGGCGCGCCAGAAGTCGGCGCTCAGATACTTCCAGCCGGCGTCGGCGAGCACGCACACGACGATGCCTTCGTCGAGCTCCTCGGCGAGCTTGCGCGCGACGTGGACGACGGCGCCGGCGGAGACGCCGCCGAAGATCCCCTCGAGGTCGAGGAGCGCGCGCACCGCGCGCACCGCCTCCTCGTTCGACACGAGCAGCTTCCGGTCGAGCTTCGACACGTCGAGGATCGGCGGCACGTAGCCCTCGTCGAGCGAGCGCAGGCCCATCACCGGGTCGCCCGGCAGCGGCTCGGCCGCGGCGACGACGACGTCCGGGAACGACTCGCGCAGCCGCGCGCCCGTCCCCATCAGCGTGCCGCCCGTGCCGAGGCCGGCGACGAGCACGTCGACGCGGTCGAGCGCCTCGGCGATCTCCGCGCCCGTCCCCTCGTAGTGCGCGCGCGGGTTCGCCGGGTTCGCGTACTGGAACGGCATGAAGTAGCGCGCGTCGCGCTCCGCCAGCTCGAGCGCGAGCTGCACGGCGCCGTTCGACCCCTGGTCGGCGGGCGAATCGACGATCGTCGCGCCGTACAGCTCGAGCAGCTGCCGCCGCTCGGCGGTCGCGTTCGCGGGCATCACGCACGTGAGCGGGTAGCCCTTCAGCTTCGCGATCAGCGCGAGCGAGATGCCCGTGTTCCCCGACGTCGGCTCGAGCAGGATGCGGCCGGGCTCGAGCTCGACGTCGTCGAGCATCGCCTTCGCGACGCGGTCCTTGATCGACCCGGTCGGGTTCTGCCCTTCGAGCTTCGCGTAGATCTGGACGCCGGGCTTCGGCGTCAGCCGCTGCAGCTCGACGAGCGGCGTGTTGCCGACGAGCTGGAGGAGGCTGTCTGCGACGACGCTACGAGCCACCGGCCATCGCCGGCAGCAGGATGACCGTCGCGCCCTCGCGTACCGGCGTCTCGATCCCCTCGAGCGTCCGGACGTCCTCGCCCTCGACGTAGACGTTGACGAACGGCGCGATGTCGTCGTCCTCGACGAGCTGCGTGCGCAGCCCGGGGAAGCGCGACATCAGATCGTCGAGCAGCTCGCGCACCGTCTCGCCGCGCGCGGGCACGTGGCGCTCGCCGCCGACCTCGGGGCGAAGCGTGGGGGGAATGCGAACAGTCGTCATGCGTGCGTCGGCCTCCCTGCGCAGAACTCCACATAGTCGATGTACTCGGTGATCGTCGGGTGCTCGCCGCAAACCGGGCACGCCGGATCTTTGCGGAGCTTGACCTCGCTGAACTCGGTTGCGAGCGCGTCGAAGAGCAGCAGCCGGCCGGCGAGCGAGTCGCCGATCCCGAGCAGGAGCTTGATCGTCTCGTTCGCCTGCAGCGAGCCGACGATGCCGGGCAGCACGCCGAGGACGCCGCCCTCGGCGCAGCTCGGCGCGAGCTCGGGCGGCGGCGGCTGCGGGAAGAGGCAGCGGTAGCACGGCCCTTCCTTCGGCTGGAAGACGGTGACCTGGCCCTCGAAGCGGTAGATCGAGCCGTGGACGACGGGCACGTCGTGCCACACCGACGCGTCGTTGACGAGGTAGCGCGTCGGGAAGTTGTCCGCGCCGTCGAGGATCACGTCCCAGCCGTCGGCCAGGATCCGCTCGACGTTCTCCGAGGTCAGCCGCTCCTTGTACGTGACGACGTTCACGTCCGGGTTGAGCGCCTCGAGCGTCCGTTTCGCGGAGTCGACCTTCCAGTCGCCGAGCGCCTCCGTCGAGTGCGCGATCTGCCGCTGCAGGTTCGAGGCGTCGACGCGGTCGTCGTCGATGATGCCGAGCGTGCCGACGCCGGCGGCGGCGAGGTAGAGCGAGGCGGGGGAGCCGAGCCCGCCGGCGCCGATCAGGAGCACACGCGACTGCAGGAGCTTCAGCTGCCCCTCGACGCCGACCTCCGGGATGAGCAGGTGCCGGCTGTAGCGGGAGCGCTGGTCGGGCTCGAGCGAGCGGGGGAGCTGCGTCGGGAACCCGTTGCGCTTCCAGTCCGTGTAGCCGCCCGCGAGCGAGGTGACGTTCTCGTAGCCGAGCTCCTCCAGCGTTCGCGTCGCGAAGACGGAGCGGTTGCCCGACTGGCAGTAGACGACGATCGGCTGCGCCTTGTCCGGCGCGGCGTTCTCGATCCGCGACTCGAGGTGCCCGCGGGAGACGTGGACGGCGCCGGGGATGTGCCCCTCGTCCCATTCCTCCTGCTCGCGGACGTCGATGAAGAGCGCGCCGTCGAGCTCGTGGGCGCGCGGCGCGTCGACCTCGTCGATCTCGCCGCGCAGCTGCGCCAGTAGATCCCTGTACCCCGGCATGACTTTCGGAAATATAGCGGCGCTAGGCTCCGCTACGTGAGCGCGCGCGCACGCGTCTTCGCGGTCGTCGGCGCGGCCGCCGTGCTCGTCGCGGGCGCGACCGCCGGCGTCGCCTGGCTGCAGGCCCGCGGCGAGACGACGACCGCGGCCCTCCACCCACGGGCCGGCGTCCCGCCGCTCCTCTTCGACTTCGGCCTCCGCAACGACGCCGAGTCGAAAGCGCTCGCAAACGGGGCGAAGCTGCTGCGGGACGGAAAGCGCGCCCGGGCCGCGGCGATCTTCGGCCGCTACCACTCGCTCCAGGCGCAGCTCGGCGCCGCCTTCGCGAAGTGGCCCGACCTCGACGACGTCGAGAGCCTCGCCGCGCACAACCCGGCCAGCCCGGTGGCGCAGCTCCATCTCGGACTGGCGCTCGTCTGGGCCGGGAGGAATACCGACGGCGTCAAGACGCTCCGCCAGGTGCAATCGCGGTTCCCCGACTCCCAGTCGGCCGTCGACGCAGAGTCGGTTCTCTACGCCCGCGACTTCCCCGGCCTGCCCTACCTGATCATCCCCGTCTCGCCGCCGAGCGCGTCCACGCTCGCGCGGCAGGTCCAGCTCGCCGCCCGCGCGGCGAAGCGGGGCGGGGCACAGGCGCAGCTCGTCTACGGCGTCATGCTCTGGCGCCTCGACCATCGCGTGTCCGCGCGCCGGTGGCTCGAGGCGGCGGCACGCCGGGAGCCCAACCCGTACACGCTGACCGCCGCCGCGGTCTCGGCGTTCACCAAGCGCAATCCGACCGCCGCGTTCGCACGGCTCGGGCCGCTCACCGGCCGTTTTCCGCAGGCCGCTGTGGTGCGCTTCCATCTCGGCCTCCTCCTCCTCTGGACGAGGCAGGTGCAGAAGGGGACGGAGCAGCTCCGGCTGGTCGTCAAATCGGACCCCGATTCGCTCTACGCGAAAGAGGCAACGAGGCTGCTTTCGGCGCTGGTGCCGAATGGGACCAAGTAAAGAAAATATGAGCCGAACGGCCCATGGCGCAGGGAATACCCCGACGGGCATAGTGCGGCATCGCTACGAGGGGGAGCACGGGATTGAGCACAGCAGCGGAGGTGCGAACGCCTGCAGCCGAGGCGCTCGAGAGTGAGGAAGCCCGTCACCTGCTGGAGGCCGCCCAGGCCGCCGGCTCGGTGAGCCAGGAGGAGATCGCGCTCGCACTCGACGAGCTCGATCTCGACGCAGGACAGATCGACGACTTCTACCGCACGCTCGACGAGCTGCAGGTCGAGGTGGTCGCGGCCGTCGACGACGCGGCGGAGGAGCGCGAGGTCGCGCAGGCGGAAGCCCGCGAGGTCTCGACCGACTCGCTGCAGTTGTTCCTGAAGGACATCGGCAAGGTCGACCTGCTGACCGCCGCGCAGGAGGTCGAGCTCGCGAAGCGCATCGAGCGCGGCGACCACGGCGCGAAGCAGGAGATGGTCGAGGCGAACCTGCGCCTCGTCGTCTCGATCGCGAAGCGCTACCGCAACCAGGGCCTGCCGTTCCTCGACCTGATCCAGGAAGGGACGATCGGGCTCGTGCGCGCAGCCGAGAAGTTCGATTGGCGCAAGGGCTACAAGTTCTCGACGTACGCAACGTGGTGGATCCGCCAGGCGGTCGCGCGCGCGCTCGCCGACAAGGCGCGCACGATCCGCATGCCTGTGCACGTCGTCGAGAAGCTGAACAAGATCGTGCGCACGGAACGGAAGCTCCGGGCCGAGCTCTGCCGCGAGCCGACGCCGCTCGAGATCGCGCTCGACCTCGACCTGCCGGTCGAGGAGGTCGAGCAGATCCTGCGCAGCGCACAGACGCCGGTCTCGCTCGAGAAGCCGGTCGGCGACGAGGAGGAGTCCGAGTTCGGGCACTTCCTCACCGACGAGAACGTGCCGCTGCCGGACGAGGCGGCGGAGGTGACGATGCGGGCCGAGACGCTGAAGAAGATCCTCGGCACGCTCTCGCACCGCGAGCGCCGCGTGCTCGAGCTGCGCTACGGCCTCGACGGCGAGCACCCTCGGACGCTCGACGAGGTCGGCCGCACGTTCAACGTGACGCGCGAGCGCATCCGGCAGATCGAGAACCAGAGCCTGAAGAAGCTGCGGGCGCTGGCCGACTCGCTCAGCCTCAAAGACGTCGCGTAGAGGGCACCGGCGCCGCTTCGAGCCTGAGCACGAACCGCTCGACGCTCGCGCGAATGCCGCGGGCGTCGAGCCCGTGCGCCGCGCGGTGCTCGTGCGGCTCGCCGTACTTCCGTAGCTCGGGGTTCGTGATGCCGAGCGCGAGCAGCCGGTGCGGCCGGTCGACGAGGGCAGCGGCGACTTCCGCCGCCGACGTGCCGGCGTGGTAGGGCTCGACGAGCACCACCTCCGCGTTGCCGTCGAGCGCCTCGCGGAGCGCGGCGCGCGGGAACGGCCGGACCGTCGTCAGGTACGCGAGCCCGACGTCGAGGTCGGCCGTCGCGTCGAGCGTCGGCGTCAGCGTCGGCCCGACCGCGAGCACGAGCGGCGATCCCTGCCGCAGCACGACGAAGCCGTCGCGGTTCACCGGTGCGTGGTTCGCCTCGACCGTCGTCCGGATGTAGACCCGGTCGTTTCCCGCTCGGGCACGACGGAACGCGACCTCGAATTCGTCCGCGTGCCCGGGCACCTCGATGCGCCACCCCGGCAGCGTCGCGAGCAATGCGACGTCGCCGGGCGCCTGATGCGTGCGGCCCGCGCGCGACGCGTCGTACGAGGCCCCGTTCGAGACGAGGATCGCGCCGACATCCTGGTGGCCGAGATCGAGCTTGATCTGCTCGAACGGACGCTCGACGAGGAACGTCGCATACGAGTGGGCGATCGGCCGCTTCCCCTCGAGCGCGAGGCCGGCGGCGAGACCGATCAGCAGCTGCTCGCGGATCCCGACGTTGACGAGCCGCGGCTGCCGCGGCAGCTCCGAATCGCCGATGTCCGCGAGGACGACCCAGGTCCGCTCGTCCTCCTCGAGCGCCTCGGCCGCGAGTGCGTAGAAACGCGAGCGCATCGTCACGCACGCACCTCCGCCACCACGCAGATGGGGCCGGCAACGCCGTTGCGGGACAGCGCCGACGCCAGGGCATCGTGGTCGCGTCCGTCGACCGTGACGGCCTCCCAGCCCTCGAGGTCGAAGCGGCGGGCGATGCCGCCCGGCCAGCCGTGCGTCGCGGAGGCGTTGTCGACGACGATCGCCGTCAGCCCGCGCACGTGCGCGCGCCCGGCGAACTGGATCGCCTCCCAGTTGGATCCTTCGTCGAGCTCGCCGTCGCCGACGAGCACGAACGTGCGGCGCCCGGTGAGCGCCATCCCGACCGCGATCGGCAGGCCGTGGCCGAGCGAGCCGCTCGAGATCGCCGCCGCGGGCAGCACGACGCGATCGGGGTGGTAGCCGAGCGGCGAGTCGAACGCGCCCCAGTCGTCGAGCCACTCGTGCGGAATCAGGCCCTTCGCAGCGAGCACGGCGTAGTACGCCTGCGGCCCGTGCCCCTTCGAGAGGAGAAAACGATCGTCGTCCTGCAGCACGCGGTCGTACAGCACGGCGAGCACGTCCAGCGTCGAGAGCGCACTCCAGTCGTGCTTCTCGTCCCCGGTCAGCCGTTCCAGCAGCGGTGCAAGCTCCACGGCCGACACCGTAGAACCTCAACTAATGTTCAAGTCAAGTGGCCCGTGAGCTGACGATCGGTGACCTGTCGACCCGCAGCGGCGTCTCGCAGTCGGCGCTCCGCTTCTACGAGCGGCAGGGACTGATCCACTCGTCACGCACCGACGGCAACCAGCGCCGCTACGTGCCGACGACGCTGCGGCGCGTCGCGCTGATCCAGGCGGGCAAGGCGGCCGGCATCCCGCTCGACCGGATCCACGCTGCGCTCGAGACGCTGCCGCGCACCGGCCCGACGAAGAAGGACTGGGAACGGCTGTCGCGGAGCTGGGCGCGCGAGCTCGACGAGCGCATCGCAACGCTGCAGGCGATCCGCGGCCGGCTGACGACGTGCATCGGGTGCGGGTGCCTGTCGTTGCGAACGTGCGGTCTGCTCAATCCCGACGACGAGGCGGCAGGCCTGGGCGGCGGCGCGCACTACTTGCGTAGAGTCTCGCCCCATGAACGAGACCTGGCAGCGCGAGCTCAGTGAATTCATCTCCATCCCGTCGGTCAGCGCCGACCCCGCGCATCGCGACGACGTCAAGCGCGCAGGCGAGTGGGTCTGCGACTTCATCCGCACCAAGTGCGGCGGCACGGCCGAGCTGACGCCGTTCGGGGAGAAGGAGCTCGCGCTCGGCGAGGTCCCGGCGTCGAGCGACCCGCAGAACGCGCCGACGGTCTTCGTCTACAACCACTTCGACGTGCAGCCGCCCGCGCCGCTCGACCTGTGGGAGACGGATCCGTTCGAGCTGACGATCAAGGACGAGTGGGCGTACGCGCGCGGCGTCACCGACGACAAGGGCCAGCTGTTCATCATGCTCAAGGCTGCACAGACGCTCGTCGAGAACGACGCGCTGCCGGTCAACCTCCACTTCGCGTGCGACGGCGAGGAGGAGATCGGCGGCACGACGATCGTCGACTACCTGCACAGCGCCGATCTGAATGCGCAGGCCGGGATCATCTTCGACGGCGGCATGACGACCGTCGACCAGCCGGAGATCGAGCTCGCCGTGCGCGGCCTGATCGCGTTCGACGTCAAGGTGGCGACCGGCGACCGAGACATGCACTCGGGCATGTACGGCGGCGCCGCGCTGAACGCGATCCACGTGCTGATGCGGTGCTTCGAGTCCGTGCTCGCGGACGAGAACGGGCTCTTGCCCGAACCGCTGCGCGCGGGCATCATCGCGCCGACGGACGCCGAGCTGTCGAGCTGGTCGGCGCTCCCGCCCGGCGCCGAGATGCTCGCGAACCAGGGCGCGCGTCCGCTCTACCCGAACGCAGGGAAGGACTTCTACGCCCGGACGTTCGCCGAGCCCTCCGCCGACGTGAACGGGATCATCGGCGGCAAGCCCGGGATGCGGAACACGACCCTCTCGGTGCACGCCGCGGGCGAGTTCACGATCCGGCTCGCACCGGGCCAGGACGTGCAGACGATCGGCCGCGCCGCCGAGCAGCTCGTGCGCGCGGCTGCACCCGCCGGCGCCGACGTCGACGTGACGTGGAAGGGGACGCCGCCGGGCATCGTGAATCCGGAGTCGCCGGTGATCCAGCTCGCGCTGGACGCGTTCGAGAAGACCGTCGGCAGCCGGCCGCTGCTCACGCGTGCCGGCGGCACGCTGCCGATCGTGCCGGCGCTGACCGACGCAGGCATCCCGACGGTCGTCAGCGGCTTCGGGCTGCCGGAGTCGAACGTCCATTCGCCGAACGAGAAGTTTCTCGTGCGCTACTTCGACGCCGGCGTCCAGACGGCGGCCGAGCTCTACACGGCCTTTGCCGGCCTGCCGGCGCAGTAGCGTTCCCTCGAACGAGTGACGCCGGCACGCGGAGGCGTGCCGACGGAGCATCGTATGACGATGGCTGCCGAGGACGTCTTCCACCGCCGCACCGCCGAGCTGGACGAGATCAGCGCGCGGCAGCGCGCACGGATGGCGGAGCTCGACGAGCGGAGCGCCCGGATCGACGAGCAGGAACGGCTCTTCGCGGCCCAGGTCCGGATCGCCGAGACCGAGCTCGTCCGCCGCGAGCAGGCGGTCGCGGAGCGCGAGCGCAAGACCGGGGACGTCGACCACCGTGCCGCGACGCTCGAAGACCTGGCGCTCGAGCTGGCCGAGCTCGAGCGCGCGCTCGACCGGCGCGCGGTCGACCTCGCGCGCGAAGCCGAGGACCTCGAGGTGCGCGAGTCGCGCCTCCGCGACCTCGAGCGGCGCGAGGCGGTCGTCGGCGAGCGCGAGGCAGCGGTCGCGCGCGCGGAGGACGACGTGCTCGTCGCCGAGGCCGTCGTCGAGACGCGCGCGGCTGCCGTCGCGGCAGCCGCGGAGGAGCTGGCAGCGCGCGAGGCCGCGGTCGCCGAGCGTGAGCCCGCGGCCGAGCAGCTCGCGCGCGACGCCGACGAGCGCGTCGAGCGCGCGCTCGCGGCCGAGCAGGCGGCCGCCGAGCGAATCGCCGAAGCCGACCGCCGCCAGAAGCTGCTCGAGACGCGCGCGACGCGCCTCGCCGATGCCGAGACCGCGCTTTCCCACCGCGAACGGGCCGCGCGGTCGCTCGTCACCGAAGGCGGCGACGCGCTGCGGCAGATGGTCGAGGCGGCGGCGAGGGAGGAGGAGCTCGCCCGCATCGTTCGCGAGCTCGACGAGCGCGGGCAGGTGCTCGTCGCGGCCGAAGAGGCGCTGAAGGCGCGCGAGCACGACCTCGCCGCGCAGCTCGAGCGGTTCGCCGACGCGCAGGCCTACGTGCAGCAGCGTGAGCGGGCGATCGCCGAGCGCGAGGAATGGCTCGACCGCCGCGAGGAGCTGCTCGCCGAGAGCGAGCGCACCCTCTCAGGCCTGCGAAACGCGCTGCGTCAGTAGTGCTCGCAGTTCAGCCACTGGTGGCCGAACTGACGCATCGCGGCGGTGATCGGCAGGAGCGCTTCGCCCTTCGGGGTCAGGCTGTACTCGACCCGCGGCGGTGACTCCGCGTAGCTCTGCCGCTGGACGATCCCCTGGTGCTCGAGGTCGCGCAGCCGCTCGGCGAGCGTCCGCGGGCTGATCCCGGAGCAGGAGTGCTCGAGCTCAGAGAAGCGGCGCGGCCCCTCGGAGAGGTCGTGGACGAGCAGCGCCGTCCACTTGGCGCCGATGATCTCGGCGCAGGCGGCGACCCCGCAGGTGGCGGCGTCGTGGACGGTGTTCATCGTGCGGACTGCGATGCCGCTCATTGTAGGAAGGGTACCGGGCAGGCGTCGATTTTCGGGATCACGAAGCGCGCGATCGTCCCGAAGCCGCCCGGCGCCGGCTTGCACGCCTGGGCGACGCCGAGGTCGCAGGCGACCGAGAGGAAGATGAAGGCGTCCTCCGGCGAGAAGCCGTGCTCGTCGACGAGCAGCTTCGCCGCCTCCTCGGACACGAGCTGCGCCGCGCCCTCGTAGGTGTCGTGCGTCGCGTGCGGCAGCCAGACGTCGTCGAGCTCGGTCACCGGCCACGTCGCCTGCTTCCCCTTCAGCACGTCGAAGCGGACGTCGACCTCGCCGGCGATCTCGACGCCCGTGAAGCAGATCTCGCCGTCGCCCATCGCCGCGTGCATGTCGCCGACCGCGAACAGCCCGCCGGGCTGCCGCACCGGGAAGTAGATCCGCGCGCCCTTGCCGTGCCAGTGGTCGTCGAGGTTGCCGCCGTGCCGGCCGGCGAGCCCGTTCGAGAGCGTGTCGCCGTCGGTTGCGACGCCGACGACGCCGACCATCGGCTTCGCGGGGAACGACACGCGGTCGTTCATCTTCACGACGCCGTCCTTCACCTCGAACAGCCGCGTCACCGGCGACTGCACCTGCTCGATCAGCTGCCCGAAGCCCGGGATGAGCGTCGCGACGCCCCACTCGATCGGCCGCACGTCGAGGATCTCGGCGACGAGCGAATCGCCCGGCTCGGCGCCGCGCACCGCGACCGGCCCCGTCGCGCTGTTGATGCGCGCGAGGTCGATGTCGGTGACGAGGTCGTCCTCGCTCCGGATCTGCCCGGTGAAGCAGTCGTTCGTCTCGAACGTGACCACGTCCCCGGGCTCGACCTCCAGCACCGGCTGGAGGTCGGGCCCGAAGGACCAGATGATCTGCTCCCTAGAGAGCCGGTGCCGCTGCACTGTCCGGTGCCACCACCTCGTCTTCGACGTAGACGCGCTCCATGTCGCGCGCCTTCTCAGGATGCCGGATCGACACGTATGCGGCGAGGATCACGCCGGCGACGATCCAGCCGAGGCCGATCCAGTTCGCGTACTTGATCGGATACGTCGGCGGGAACTTCACGTACTGGTAGTAGAGCGGGAAGAAGAACAGGACCGCGCCGGCGAGCGGCAGGACGAAGTGCAGCAGCGGATTGAATTCCGCCCGCCGCTTCGTCCAGTAGAACCAGATGCAGCCGAGACACAGCAGGATGTACACGACGACGACCACGATCACGGCGAGCGTCGCGATCAGCGCGAACCCGATGAGCGGCCCCCACTTCCAGCCGAGGATGAACGACAGCACGACGGCGAAGACGGTGAGCCACGCGATTGCCACGTGAGGCGTCTTGAACTCGGGGTGCGTCCGGCCGAGCTGCCGCGGTGCGAGCCGGTTCCGCGACAGCGCGTAGAAGACCCGCGTTGCGGCGTTGACGGCGGCGTTCGAGTTCGCCGCGATCGAGTTGACGATCGCGAGGAAGACGACGATCCAGCCGGTGCTCCAGAAGACCTTGCCGAGGTTGCGCCACGGATCGGCGCCGGTCGCCTGGTCGACGAACTTGTCGAAGCCGGCGCCGAACACCCATGCGTACGAGCAGAGGACGTAGAAGGCGCCGATCGCGAGTGCGGAGCCGACGACCGCGAGCGGCACCGTGCGCCGCGGGTGCTTCGCCTCCTCGCCGAGCGGCGCCGCCGCCTCGAACCCGATGAACGCGAGGATCGCGAACACCATCCCCCGGAAGATCCCGTTCCAGCTGCCGTGCGCGTGCGACGGGTTGAACGGTGCGAGGTTCAGGTCGCCGGCGTTCGAGAGCAGCATCCAGATCGCGAGTGCTGCGAACACGACGATCTCGAACGCGCCGAGCAGCACGCCGGCGGTCGTCGAGATCCGGATGTCGCGATAGGTGAGCAGGAAGACGACGGTCGCCATCACGAGCACCCAGATCCACCACTGGCCGCTGTAGTGCCAGCCGGCCTCGCTCGACATCACCTCGTGCATCGCCCAGCCGAACTCGAGATAGAGGAACGGCGCGACGAGCGGCTCGAAGAGGATGAAGAGCCACGCCGTCAGGAACCCGGCCCAGGGGCCGAGCGACCGGGCGGCGTACGTGTACAGCCCGCCGGCCGACGGGAAGTGCTTCGCGAGCTGGCCGATCGCCGTCGCCGAGCAGAGGCAGGCGACGAGCGCCAGCGCGACCGCGAGCGGCAGCGCCTGGCGCGCCTCGGGGACCGAGATGTAGATCGAGTACGCGACCGCGGCCCCCGGGGCCATGTGCGTGATCGACTGGAAGAGCACCTGCGGCAGGCCGATCGAGTGCTCGCGCAGATGGTCGAACTGACGAGGACCCCCCGGTGCAGCAGGTTCTACAACCGCCATTCCGCCTCCCTTTCGTCGGATGGGCGATTTGAGCAAATCCTTGCGTGCGAGCGCAAGGGCTCGCACGCAGAGTTGTTCAGTGCTTCGTCGTCGTGCCGCCGGCGATGATGATCTGCTGCTTGTGCCCGTCGCAGTCGAGGCCGACCCGGGCGAGAATGAGGCACTTCTGCACCCGCAGGTCGTTCTGCGCGTCGAGCCGTGTGTTCACGACCTGCTCGAGGAGGACCTTCCGCTGGGCCTTCGCCGAGGCGATCGCGACCGAGCGGTTCATCGCCTTCAGCTTCGCCGCCTGCCGCTGCCGGGTCAGCTGCGCGTCGAGCCGCTTCAGCTTGTCGTGCTCCGCCGCGAGCGACTCGTCGCGGGGATAGACGCTGAGGATCTGGAAGTAGATCGGCGGGCAGCCCTGCTCCGGCCCGGCGCCCGTCAGTCCCGGCTGGACGCCGCAGAAGAACTGGTCGCCGAGGTTGAGCGCGAGGTACTTCGTGAACAGCGCGCCGATGTGCTTGCCGTAGCCGACGCTCACGGGTTCGGCGGACGCCGGGCGGCGCAGCGTCGGGTCGGAGCCGTAGGCGAGTTGCTGCCACGTCCACGCGCTCGAGCCGTCGTGGACGACCTGGCGGAGCGTGTCGCCGTGTGTCTCGGCGAGGACGCGGAACCAGCCTGTTCGCTGGAGCTGGCCGTACTTCGAGTACCAGCGGCACGCGCGGTCGCCGGCGGTGTTGAAGCGGAACTTCAGCACGCCCTCGACCCAGACCGCGGTCTGGCCGCTCGTGAACGCGAGCACGCGTGACGGCGCCGCCTCGGTCCGGTTCGCCGAGGTGGTGACGTTGAAGATCTGGTCGCCGGTCGGCAGCACGACGACCTGGTCGCTGTTGCCGATCCGCGCCCGCTCGCCGGGTGCGATCGCCCGGACGAACCGGTGGCCGCTCGCCGCGTCGCCGTAGACGCAGCCGACCGCGTTGCCGGGGACGGTGACGTTCCGGTGCCCGTACGCCGTGATCCACGTGACCGCGAAGTAGATGCCGGCGGCGGCGCAGGCCGCTGCGACGAGCCCGAGGGCGAGAATCCATCTGCGCATCGTTCGAACCTCCTGGAAGACGACGCGCTGAAGCTACGAACCACCTCTCATCGCACACTCACGGCCGGCTAATCCCACGGCGGCGGGTTGTGCACCCAGCGGCCGGCGACCATCGTCGCGACCACCTGCACCGCCGCGAGCTCGCTCTCGAACGGGTCGCGGTCGAGGACGACGAGGTCGGCGTAGCGGCCGGGGACGAGCGTGCCGCGGACGCGCTCGTCGTACGAGAGCCAGGCCGGAGCGACACACGTTGCGTGCAGCGCCTGGTCGAGCGTCAGCCGCTCGTCCTCCCGCCAGTGCCGGTCGACGGCGGCCACGACGCCGGCCCACGGGTCGAGCTCCTCCACCGGCGCGTCGGAGCCGTTCGCGACGAGCGCGCCCGACGCGAGCAGCGAGCGGAACGAGTACGTCTGGTCGAGCCTGTCCGCCCAGAAGCGGTGCGCGAGGTGCTCGTCCGACGGCGCGTGCGTGAACTGGGCCGACACGGCGACGCCGAGCTGCGCGAAGCGGCGGAGGTCGTCCGGGTGCACGCACTGCGCGTGCTCGATCCGCTGCCGCAGGCCAAGCGGCTGCCACATGTCGCGCGTGCGCTCGAACGCGCCGAGCGCTTCGCGGTTCGCCCTGTCGCCGATCGCGTGCACGCCGACCGGCCAGCCGGCGTCGGCCGCGTCGCGGACGATCTCCGCGAGGTGCTCGCCGCTCGTGATGCACACGCCGCTGCCGTCAAGCATCCACGCCGTCTGCGAGCCGAGCGTTCCGTCCATGAACGCCTTCAGGTAGCCGAGCCGCAGCATCGGCGAGCCGGCGCCGCTGCGCAGGCCGATCTCGCGCAGCCGCGGGATGTTCTCCCACGGCGTCGACTGCCAGACGCGCAGCGTCAGCGGCGTCTGCCGGTCGAGGCGCTGCCAGAGGCCGACCGCGCCGAGCCAGCCGTCCTTGTCGTGGTGCGCGACGACGCCGCGCGCGTTCGCGAGCTTCATCCCGTCGCGCATCGCGTCGACGAAGTCGTCCGGCGCGTACTCGAGGTGGCGGTCCTTGAACCGCCACGCCGCCTCCTCGCGCAGCACGCCGGTCGGCTCGCGGTGCTCGTCGCGCTCGACGACGCCGCCTGCGACGTCGAGGTCGCCGTCGGCTGCGGCGAGGCCCGCCGAGTTGAGCCAGAGCGAGTGGTAGTCCTTCGAGAAGAACGCCATCGGCCGCTCGTCGATCGCGTCGAGCGCCTGCCGGGTCGGCGTGCCGTCGCTCCAGTCGGCGTCGCGCCACCCGTACCCGCGCAGCCACTCGCCGCGCCGCTGGGCGCCGCGGATTCGCTCGAGCACCTCGGCGAGCGACGCCGCTCCGTCGAGCCGCACCTCGCGCTGCGACATCGCCCACGTCGGGAAGTGGACGTGCGAGTCGGTGAAGCCGGGCAGGACGCAGCGGCCGCCCAGGTCGACCGTCTCCGGCGACGCGAGCGCCGTCTCGTGCACACCGACACCGCCGGCGATGCGCTCGCCCGCGATCGCGAGCGCGCGCGCGACCGGCAGCGACGGGTCGAGTGTCCTGATGACGCCGTTCTCGAGAATCACGTGTGGTGGCAGACCGCTTCGACGTTGTTGCCGTCGGGGTCTAGCACGAAGGCGCGGTCATGCGACGAGTGATAGCGCGCGAGCACGCGCTCTCAGTCCCGACGTGGTCGAACATTCAGCGAACGAACACGATCAGCTTCAGGACGTTGTCCTCTCCCATGGTCATGGAGCCCTTGGTGTAGTCCTCGCCGGCTTTCGTCGTGAAGACGTAACGACCCTTCGCGACAAGCCGCAGCGACGCCTCGGCGCCGATCCTGCCCATGGCGGGCGTGTGGAGCGTCACCTTGGGGCCGCTGAGCTGCACGAGTGTGTGCGGCATGATGTCGTTGTCCATGAAGCTGAGCATCGTGCCGTGCTTCGTCGTCACGGTCTGCGTCGACTTGAACGCGCTGCCGGCGACCGACCATGCGTGGCAGCCCCGCATCTGATGGCGGATGACGACCTGGATCGAGGGGGGAGCAGCGGCAGCCGAGGCGGCGAAGGCGGTCGCGGTTGCGACGCTGATCGCGAGGAGGGCGATGAGACGGCGCATGGTGCGTCTCCTTTCCGATTGGTTCCTCGGGATGCTCGTCGCGCGCGTCGGCGGCGGCATCCGGGTTTCCGCGTAGCGCCGCTCGGTGAATCTGCTGGCCTACACTTCTCCGGCGATGGCCTGGGACCGGCTGAGCCCCGAGCAGCGCGAGCTGCGCGACAGTGTTCGCGAGCTCGCCCGCGCCCGGATCGCTCCTCGGGCGGCGGAGATCGACGAGTCGCACGAGTTCCCGTGGGACGTGGTCGAGCTCTACCGAGACAACGACATCTTCGGCCTCTACTTCGAGGAGCAGTACGGCGGCCTCGGCACCGGCACGCTGCTCGCGCTGATCGCGATCGAGGAGGTCTCGAAGGTCTGCGCGACCAGCGGTCTGATCCTCGCCGTGCAGGAGCTCGGGTCGCTCGGCCTCAAGCTCGCCGGCACAGACGAGCAGAAGGAGCGGTACCTGCCGCGGCTCGCGAGCGGCGAGTGGCTGTGCGCGTACGCGTTGACCGAGTCCGGCTCGGGGAGCGATTCCGCCGCGATGCGCACGACGGCGGCGCTCGACGGCGACGAGTACGTGTTGAACGGGTCGAAGCGGTTCATCACGAACGCCGGTGTCGCCGGGCTCTACACCGTGTTCGCGAAGACGGATCCGGACGCCGGCCATGCCGGCATCTCCGCGTTCGTCGTGGAGGCCGACACGCCCGGCTTCGAGGTGGCGCGGCTCGAGCCGAAGATGGGCATCTCCGGCTCGACGACCGGCGAGCTGACGTTCGACGACGTGCGCATCCCTGCTGCGAATCTGCTCGGCAGCGAGGGCGAGGGGTTCAAGATCGCGATGCGCATCCTCGACCGCTCGCGGCCGGGGGTCGCCGCCCAGGCTCTGGGGATCGCGCAGGGCGCGACGGACTATGCGCTCGAGTACGCGAAGTCGCGCGAGACGATGGGACGGCCGATCGTGCAGCACCAGCTGATCCAGGCGAAGCTCGCCGACATGGAGACGGAGTGCGAGTCCGCGCGCGGGCTCCTGTATCGCTTCGGCGAGATGTGCGACGACGGAGTCGACGGCGCCGAGCTGACGAAGGCGTCGGCGATGGCGAAGCTGAAGTGCGGCGACGTCGCGATGTACTGCTCGACCGAGGCGGTGCAGATCCTCGGCGGGTACGGCTACATCAGGGAGTACCCCGTCGAGCGGTTCATGCGCGACGCGAAGATCACGCAGATCTACGAAGGCACGCAGGAGATCCAGCGGCTCGTGATCGCCCGCGAGATGGCGAAGGAGTCAAGGGCCTTCCTCCTCGCCGGCGTTTCCTAGTCCTCGACCTGATCCTCCGCTTTCTCTGCGTTTTGGACGATGTCGCCGTCCTTGAAGAGGATGTTCTTCAAAGCGACGCGCCACTTGTCCTTGCGGCGCGCTAGATACTCGAGCGACATCGCGAAATGGAGAAACTCCTCGCGCTGGGCGTGCTCCATGATCGCGTGCGCCTGCTCGTCCTTCTCGAGCGACATCCGTTGCTCGTACCAGCCGATCGCCTCCGCTTCCTCCTGCAGCGAGGCGATCATGCGGGCGAACGTGCGGATCTCGGCGCTGAGCTCGTCGGCGGGTTCGTGGTACTGATCGGTCGGCATGCGGGGAGTATCGGATGTTCGATGGTTCGATGCGGTGGACAGGCGGCCGCTCGCCGCGCAGCTGCCGTGGCCGACAGGCCGGCAGCATCGAGCCGGCAGACGAGGGCGCTCGTGCGCAATGCTTGCCGCATGAATCTCGACGGCATCCATCACGTCACGAACATCACCGGCGACGCGCCGCAGAACGTCGACTTCTACGTGAACCGCATGGGCCTGCGGATGGTGAAGAAGACGGTCAACCAGGACGACCCGACCGTCTACCACCTCTTCTACGCGGACGAGCAGGGCAGCCCGGGCGCCGACATCACCTTCTTCGAGTACCCCGGCGCGCAGCGCGGCCGCGCGGGCGCGGGGATGATCCACACCGTCGTCTGGCGCGTCGGCTCCGACGAGGCGCTCGCCTTCTGGCGCGAGCGGCTGGGCGACATCCCGTTCGAGGACCCGGAGGGATTGCGACACGACCTCGTCGTCGCGACCGTTCCCGATCAGCCGCTGATCGCCGACCATCCGGAGATCCCGCGCGAGCTCGCGCTGCAGGGCTTCGAGGGCGTGCGCGCGTACGCGCGCGACGTCGAGGTGCAGACGGCGGACTTCCTCGCGGCGCTCGGCTTCGAGCGCGACGGCAGCCGCTGGTCGACCCGCGGCGCCGACCGCGTCGGCTGGATCGAGTACGAGCCGGCGCCCGCCGAGCCCGGCATCCCCGGCGCCGGTACCGTGCACCATGTCGCCTGGTCGTGCGAGCTGGACGAGCAGGAGGCGTTGCGGGAGCGCGTGCTCGCCGCCGGCGGCCGGCCGACCCCGGTGATCGACCGCTTCTGGTTCCGTTCCCTCTACTTCCGCGAGCCGAGCGGCGTCCTCTACGAGATCGCGACGAAGGGGCCGGGCTTCTCGACCGACGAGGATCCCGCGCACCTCGGCGAGTCGCTGATCCTGCCGCCGGCGTTCGAGCACCTGCGTGCGCAGGTCGAGCCGATGCTGACGCCGCTTCCGAACCCGCGTGGCGCTCACAGCACTTGAACGCCCGCCTGCCGGCGACGCAGCCGGCGCGCTCGTCCTCCTGCACGGCCGCGGTGCGGACGAGCACGATCTCTTCCCGCTGCTCGACGCGCTCGACCCGGACCGCAAGCTGCACGGCTACACGCCGCGCGGCCCGCTCGCACTTCCGCCGGGAGGCGCCCACTGGTACGCGCTCGGCGGCATCCCGACGCCGACGCGCGAGCACTTTCTCGCGAGCTATGACGCACTCGCCGCGTTCCTCGACGGGCTCGCGTACGACCGCATCGTCCTCGGCGGCTTCTCGCAGGGCTGCGTCATGGCGTACGCGCTCGCGCTCGGGCGCGGCCGCCCGCGGCCGGCGGCGCTCCTCGCGATGAGCGGCTTCATCCCGCGCGTCGACGGCTTCGAGCTCGACCTCGAGCCGCCGTTCCCGCCGATCGCGATCGTGCACGGCACGTACGACCCGGTCATCCCGGTCGAGTTCGGGCGCGAAGCCCGCGACCTGCTCACCGCCGCGGGCGCCGACGTCACCTACCGCGAGTCGCCGATCGAGCACTGGATCGACCCCCAGGTGCTGCCGTTGCTGCGGGAGGTCGTTTCGACGTAGGGTGCTGGTTCCGGGTCAAGGAGGAGGAAATCCATGCGCAAGCTCATTCTTTCGCTCGCCCTGCCGGCGGTCGTCGCGGTCGCGGTCGTCGCGACCGCATCCGGCCACCGCGCGGCGACGACGTTCCACTACTGCACCGATCCGACGTTCCCGCCGATGGAGTACGCGACGACGAGCGGCAAGATCGTCGGCTTCGACGTCGACATGGCGACCGCGCTCGCGAAGACGTGGGGGGGCACGGCGGCGGCCGTCAAGACCGCGTTCCCGGGCCTGCTGCCCGCGCTGAACGCGAAGAAGTGCGACGCCGTGATCAGCGGCATCTTCGTCACGCCGGACCGCAAGAAGCAGGCGGCGGTCGCGTCGTACATGCACACGCACCGCGTGCTGATCGTGCGCGCGGGCAACCCGAAGGGCATCCACAGCCCGAACCAACTCAAGGGCAAGGTCGTCGCGGTGCAGGCCGGGACGAAGTACGAGGAGTACCTGAAGGCGCTGAAGGCGAAGATCGGCTTCACGCTGCAGAGCTATCCCGGTGACAACGACGCGGTCGCGCAGGTGCTGATCGGCCGCGCCGACGCAGTCCTCACGCAGGACACCTCGTTCGCGTACCAGGCGAAGCAGCATCCGGGCAAGATCGCGATCGGCTTCACGTTCGCGGCGAGCGACCAGTTCGGGATCTACTTCCGCAAGGCCGACGGCGGCGGTCTCGGTGCGCAGATCATCGACGGCGTCCGGCAGCTGCGGACAACGGGCGCGCTCGCGAAGATCGCGAAGAAGTACAAGATCCCCGCGAACACCGTCAAGTAATTGCTCGCGAGCTTCGACTCGCACCTGTTCTGGGCAGCGCTCTCCTCCGACCCGTACTGGAGGGGGGCGCTGCTCGCGTTGGAGGTGACTGCGGCGTCGCTCGCGACGGCGATCGTCATCGGCTTCTTCGTCGCGCTCGGCAACTTCAGCCCGCGCCGCTGGGTGCGCGCCGTCGCGTGGATCTACAACTGGCTGTTCCGCGCGACGCCGACGCTGCTGCAGCTGTTCATCATCTGGTACGCGCTGCCGCAGCTCTGGACGGGCTTCGCCGGCAGCTGGTTCACGCCGTTCATGGCCGCCTGGATCGCGCTCTCGCTCAACGAGGGCGCGTACATGTCGGAGATCATCCGCGCGGGCCTGCTCTCGGTCGACCCGGGCCAGGAGCTCGCGGGCCGCGCGCTCGGGATGAAGCGGCGGCAGATCCTGCGCCGCGTCGTCGTGCCGCAGGCGGTGCGCATCGCGATCCCGCCGACCGGCAACGAGTTCATCACGCTGCTCAAGCTGACATCGCTCGCGTCGATCATCTCGCTGCACGAGATCCTCACCTCTGCGCAGGAGCTCGCGGTCGTCAAGTTCCAGTACCCCGAGCCGCTGCTCGCCGCGCTCCTCTACTACCTTGCGATCGTCTCCGTGCTGATGGTGCTGCAGAGCCGGCTCGAACGGCGCTTCACGTGGTCGTCCAGCCGCGGCCGGGGCCGCCGCATCCAGGCGCCCGCCGTTCCCGCGATCTCGCACGACGCCCGATGAGCGCACTGCGCGCCGAGGACATCGTCAAGCGGTACGACGACGTGGAAGTGCTCCGTGGCGTGACGTTCGAGGTCGAGTCCGGGCAGGTGAAGTGCATCATCGGCCCCTCCGGCTCCGGCAAGTCGACGCTCCTGCGCATCCTCGCCTCGCTCGAGCTCCCCGAGCGCGGAACCGTGACGCTCGAGGGCCGCGCACCGGGGCCCGGCGAGGTCGGCATGGTCTTCCAGCGCTTCAACCTGTTCAACAACATGAGCGCGCTCGACAACGTGATGTGCGGCCTCGTCGAGGTGCGCGGCCTGAAGAAGGCCGAGGCGCGCGAGCAGGCGACGGCGTTCCTCGAGCGCGTCGGGCTCGCCGGCCATGCGTCGAAGTTCCCGGACGAGCTGTCGGGCGGGCAGCAGCAGCGCGTCGCGATCGCGCGCGCGCTCGTGATGAAGCCGAAAGCGATGCTCTTCGACGAGGCGACCTCGGCGCTCGACATCGAGCTCGTCCGCGAGGTGCTCGACGTGATGGAGGCGCTCGCACGGGAAGGGATGACGATGGTCGTCGTCACGCACGAGATGCGTTTCGCGCAGCACGTCGCCAGCTCGGTGTTGATGATGGACGAGGGCGCGATCGTCGAGGAGGCGCCGCCCGACGAGTTCTTCTCGTCGCCGAAGGAGGAGCGCACGCAGCGGTTCCTCGCGCTGGTCGAGTGAAGCTCCTCCTGCTCGACGACCGCTACCCGCGGGAGCTGCTCGCGGGTTTCGAGGTCGTCACGACGCCGCAGGAGGATGTCGTGGCGGTCTTGACGATGCCGGAGCATCCCGTCGGTGAGAAGCTCGCCGCCGCACTGCCCGCGTTGCGCGTCGTCGGCACCGCGACCGTCGGGTTCGACCACGTCGACGTGCCGCCGCACGTCCGCGTCGTCAGCGTCCCGGATTACTGCACCGAGGAGGTCGCCGACCACACGCTCGCGCTCCTGCTCGCATTGCTGCGCGGCGTCGTCGCCTTCCAGAGCGCGCCGTGGGACGCGAAGGCGGCCGGGCCGCTGCGCGTCGTGCGCGGGCTGCGCGTCGGCATCGTCGGCCTCGGGCGGATCGGCTCCGCCGTCGCGGAGCGCGTGCGCGCGCTCGGCGGCGAGGTGGTCGTGCACGACATCCGCCAGATCCCGGGCGGCGTCTCGCTGCCCGAGCTGCTTGCGGCGTCAGACGTCGTCTCGCTGCACGTGCCGCTGACCCGCGAGACCCGCCGGCTGATCGGCAAGGATGAGCTCGCGCTGATGAAGCCGGATGCGCTGCTGATCAACACGGCGCGCGGCGCGGTCGTCGACCTCGATGCGCTGCTCTCTGCGCTGCGCGGCGGCCGGCTCGGCGGCGCGGCGCTCGACGTCCTGCCGACGGAGCCGCCGCAGTTGCGGCCGGCGGCGCCGAACCTGATCGTGACGCCGCACGCGGCGTACTACAGCCCTGCGTCGGAGGAGCGGTCGTACCGGCTCTGCGTCGCGCGGGTACGGGAGGCGCTTGGCGCGTAGGCGCGCGGTGGTGGTCGGCTCGGGGCCGAACGGGCTCGCCGCCGCGATCACGCTCGCGCAGGCCGGCCTCGACGTCGTCGTCCACGAAGCGGCCGACACGATCGGCGGCGGCACGCGCACCGAGGAGCTGACGCTGCCCGGCTTCCGCCACGACGTCTGCTCGGCGATCCATCCGCTCGGCCGGTCGTCGGTGTGCTTCGCCGCGCTGGATCTCGGCATCGAGTGGCTCGAGTCGCCGGCGTGCGTCGCGCACCCGTTCGACGACGAGCCCGCCGCGCTCCTCTACCGCAGCGTCGAGAAGACGGCCGCGACGCTCGGCGGCGACGGCGAGCGTTACCACACGCTGCTCGGGCCGCTCGCGCAGCGCTGGCGGCAGATCGAGCCGCTCGTGCTCGGCCCGTTCCCGCTCGACCCGCGCGGGCCGCTGCGACTGCTGCGAACGCTCGGCGTCGCCGGCTCGCTGCGAGCGCTGCGCGCCTCGCTCTCGACGGCGCGCGGTCTCGCCGAGCGGTCGTTCGAAACGCCGCGCGGGCGCGGCTTCCTCGCCGGGAACGCCGCCCATTCGATGCTGCCGCTCGAGACGCGGCCGTCGGCCGGCTTCGCACTCGTGCTCCTCGTGCTCGGGCACGCCGTCGGCTGGCCGTTCCCGCGCGGCGGCTCGCAGGCGATCGCGGCCGCGCTCGCCGCGAAGCTGCACGAGCTCGGCGGCGAGATCGTCACCTCGTCGCCCGTCGACGAGCTCCCCGACGCCGACGTCGTCCTGTGCGACGTCTCGCCGCGCGACTTCCAGCGGATCGCGCGGCTGCCCGGCTACGCGGCGCGCTACCGCTACGGCCCCGGCGCGTTCAAGCTCGACTGGGCGCTCTCCGGCCCGATCCCGTGGCGGGACGAGCGCTGCCGGCAAGCCGCGACCGTGCACCTCGGCGCGTCGTTCGAGGAGATCGCGGCGTCGGAGCGGCGGCCTGGGACGACGCCGCCCTTCGTCCTCCTGACGCAGCCCTCGCTCTGGGACGAGACGCGCGCGCCGGCCGGGCAGCACGTCGGCTGGGCGTACTGCCATGTCCCGCACGGATCGACCGCCGACATGACGGAGCTGATCGAGGCGCAGGTGGAGCGCTTCGCGCCCGGCTTCCGCGACGTGATCCTCGCGCGCAGCGCGCGCGGCCCGCGTGAGCTCGAGGCGCACAATCCGAATCTCGTCGGCGGCGACCTGAACGGCGGCAAGATGGACGTGCGCCAGCTGTACACGCGGCCGGTGAAGCGGCTCGTCCCCTACCGGACGCCGCGGCGCGGCGTCTACCTCTGCTCCGCGTCGACGCCGCCGGGCGGCGGCGTGCACGGCATGTGCGGCTTCGCCGCGGCGAAGGTCGCGTTGCGCGACCTACGCTGAGCGCACCTGCCCGCAGGCGACGACCTTGCCGCCCTTGCGCAGCACGACGGCGAGCGGCGACGCGGTCAGCGCCGTCAGCGACTCGTTCACCGTCCACGGGCCGTTGCCCGACAGCTTCTCGATCGTCTGCAGCCCGGCCTTCGCACCGCACGAGCCGGTAGCGAGCTCGAGCGACGCGCCGCCGGTCTGTCCCTGAAGCGTCACCTGCGTCGTCTTGCTGGACGCGCGCCGCAGGGACACGCTCGCCCCGTTGCCGAAGTCGACGCCGATCGCGCGATTGAGTGGCTTCGTCACGTTGCGCGAGCCGGTGTTCGCGGGCTCGGTCGTGTGCGTACCGCCGCAGCCGGCGAGCACGAGCACCGCGAGAAGCGCGAACCGCCTCACCGGCGAGGCCGCAGCGACGACGTGTCGACGACCTCGAAGTCCGCGCCGGTGATCCGCCCGAGCGTGTGCAGGTCGTCGTTGTTCCACTTCGGATTCGGTGCGCCGCTGATGAACCAGCTCGAGCCGTTGTCGGCGACGATCATCCCGTACGTCTTCAGCGCCTGCAGCACGATCCGCGCCTGCCGCGGGAAGCCGGAGAGGTCGACGCTCGCCTTCAGACGCACGCGCAGCCCCATCGGCGGCAGCGACGGGTCGTCGGACGACGACGCGTAATGGCGCGCGGGATAGACGTACTGCCGCCGCGTCCGCTGCACGGTGAAGCGGAGCGCATGGTCGATGCGGCCGCGCGCCACCTCGTCGTAGCGTGCGAGCCCCGCGAAGATCGGCAGGCCCGCGGCGTCGGCCGACGTCCAGCCCGCCGGGCGCAACCCGTTCGTGCGCAGGTTGAAGATCGCGCCCGACCCCGCCGTCCACGCCGAGCCGGACCGCCGCAGGTCGTACAGCTCGTAGAGCTTGCACGCGCTGCGGTCGACGAGCAGCGCGTGGCGGTCGCCGTCCGGCTGCGCACCGCCCTCGATGTGCACGCTGCGCGGGATCGGATACGGCCCCTTGTCCGACTCGTCGGCGTAGCCGAAGCGGACGCGCGAGCGCGGCGTCGCCTTCGACACGACGTCGAACGGGATGCCGATCGGCCCGCCGTCCCAGAGCCCGGAGCCGAAGTCCGGGTGCAGCCCGCTCGTCGATCCGATCGACTGGATGATCTGCGCCGAGTCGGCGGCGACGGGCAACGTGTCGACGCGCTCGTTCCACGCGTTCGTCGCCGGAAAGATCGGGCACTTCGGTGCGGCCGGCAGCCGCAGCGCCGCGGCCGAGCCGGCGCACGCGAGCGCCGCGAGCGACGCGAGGATGATCTTCATGCGGCGGTCGGGAGCGTGACCACGACTTCGGTTCCCTCGCCCTCGCGGCTCCGAAACTCGATCGTGCCGCCGTGCTGCTCGATCAGCGCATGGCAGATCGCGAGGCCGAGCCCCGTGCCCGGGATCGCGCGCCTGATCGCGGTCGACGCGCGGTAGAAGCGCGAGAACACCTGCTTCTGCTCCTCCTCCGGGACGCCGATGCCGGTGTCCGCGACGACGAGCCGCGCGCCGGAGCCGTTGCGGCCGACCGTCACCGTCACGGTCCCGCCGTCCGGCGTGAACTTGACCGCGTTCGAGACGAGGTTGTCGAGCACCTGCGAGAGCCGGGTCGCGTCGCCGAGCACCGGCGGCGGCGCGTCCGTGACGACGTCGAGCTCGATCTGCTTCTCGTCCGCCGCCGGCCGCGCTGCCTGCACCGACCGCGACGCGAGCTCCGCGAGGTCGACCGGTGCGAGCTGCAGCTCGATCCTGCGCGCCTCGATCTGCGCGATCAGCAGCAGGTCCTCGACGAGCGAGTGCAGCCGCTCGGTCGCGCGCCGGATCACGTCGAGGTACTGCCGGCCGGCGTCGCCGAGCGCGTGCTCCTCGTCCTCCATCATCTCGAGGAAGCCCGAGATCGACGTCAGCGGCGTGCGCAGCTCGTGCGAGACGGTGGCGACGAACGCGTCGCGCATCCGGTCGAGCTCGCGATCCGCGGTCACCTCGCGCAGCGTCCAGATGCGCCCGCCGGCGACGGGCGACGTATAGCCGCGGAAGACGCGGCCGGTGCCCGCGACCTCGAACTCGTCGATCGACGCGTCGCCCGGCGCGTGCGCGAGCGCGATCATCCGCTCGCGGTAGCGCTCCGGGTCGGTCACCCTGTCGGCGACTGCGAGCAGCCGCTCCGGGACGGTGCCGGTCGGCGGCAGCCCGAGCTCCGCGGACATCCGCCGCAGCGGCTTGTTCGAGATCAGGACCTCGCCGTCGCGGTCGGTCAGGCAGATGCCGTCGAGCGTCGCGTCGATCAGCGCGGTCTGCAGCGCCGCGGTCGACGTGAGCCGTCGCGCCTGCGAGCGCGTGCGCAGGCCCGCGAGCGCCGAGAGCACGCCGAGCAGGACGAGGACGATCGATCGCACGGCCACCTGCACGCCGTCCCACGGCTGGTCGCCGACGTGCGACGCGAAGACCCACGCCGCCATCGCCGCCGCCGCGAAGGCGATACCGGCGGCGAGGCCGGCGTCGAAGCCGGCGAGCGCGACCCAGGGCGCGAGCGCGATCGTCCCGAGCTTCGTCGACCAGTCGAAGGCGAGCATGCAGCCCCACGTCGCGAACAGCCCGCAGAGCGCGACGAAGGTGAAGAAGTAGCGGCGCCGGGCGAACGACAGCACAGCCGCGAAGTCTAGGAAGGAAGTTCGACGGCGGGATATGCCGCGCGGATCTGATCGATGAACGCCGCGAGCCGGTCGGCGAGCGCGGCGTCGGCGAGCTCGAGCACGTTCTCGGCGTTCTCCTCGCCCGAGTGCGAGAGGTTGAAGCTGCCGACGAAGACCCGGTCGTCGGTGACGGTGACCTTGGCGTGCATGTAGTCGTGGATCGACCCGGGCCGGTACGGCGTCGAGCGCTTGCCCGAGAACGGCGCCCGCGTCAGCGCGGCGCGGAGCAGCGGCTCCTTCCAGCTTGCGTTGCCGTTCTCGTGCCACTGGCGTAGCACCTCGCGGATCTGCGTCAGATCGACGGCGCCGGCGACGTCGACCTTGCCGTCGGATGCGACCTGCGCGAGCGTGCCGAGAATCGGGCCCGAGCTGATCACGGGCGAGGCGATGCGCACGCGGCGGGTCGCGGTGCCGATCGCCTTCGCGATCCGGTGCGCGAGCTTCTCGCCGCGGCCGGGGCAGAACCACACGCGGACGCCGTCGACCGGTGCGGTGTCCACCTTGCCGCTCTTCTCGACGTCGCGCTTCGTCCAGAGCTGCTCGAAGTCCTCCGCGTAGCGCGCCGCGACCGCGGCCGAGTCGACGGTGACGACGACGTTCTCCTCGCGCGTCCACGAGTCCGCGGTCCAGTTCGTCGAGCCCGTCCAGACAGCGGCGCGGTCGCGGACGACGTACTTGTGGTGCATCAGGTCCGGCGCGCCCGGGATCGCCGCCGTCGGGAACGGCAGCGTCTCGAGCAGCGAGGGCTCGGTCCGCGGCGGCGGCGGGATGACCTGATCGTCAGGGCAGTCCTGGTTGTAGACGAGCCGCACCTGCACGCCGCGCTGCGCCGCACGCTCGAGCGCGCCGCGCACCGTCTGCGCGAGCGGGTCGGGAAGGCGGATGTCGTAGATCGCGATCTCGAGCGAGCGCTGCGCGGCGTCGACGAAATCGGCGAGCGCCTGCGCCGTGCGCTCGGCGGGCTGGCCGCCGTCGGTCAGCGTGAACGCTTGTACTCGCGCTTCCACGACTGGTACTCGTCGAGCTTCGCCGGGGAGTCGACGTCGCCGAGTGTCGGGTGGTCGGGCGCGAGCGGCGCCGCCAGCTCGATGCCGAAGCGCTTCGAGAGGACTGCGCCCATGCTCTTGATCTTCATCTCGCCGAAGCCGGGCAGCGCTTCGAGGCGGCGCTTCAGGTCGCCGCTGTCCTTGGCCTCGCGCCAGAGCCGCGACGCGTCGCCGTCGTACTCGTCGACGACGTGCTGCGCGAGCGCCTGGACGCGCTTGGCCATGTTGCCGGGGAAGCGGTGGACGGCCGGCTTCTCGCGGAAGACGGGGTCGAGGTCGGTGGTCGCGATCGTGCGCGGGTCGAGCGTGCCGACGCGCTGCTTGATCTTCAGCGGCCCCGCGAACGCAGTCGGCACGGTCACCTGCTGGTCGAGCGCGAAGCCGACGAGCAGCGCGAACGGATCTTCGGCAAGCAGCCGGCACGCCTCCTCGTCCTGGGTGTAGTACAGGGCTTCCGGGGCCATGGCCCGACTCTACTAACGGCCTGTACCTGGTACCGCCACGAAAGCGTCACACGTTGTCCACAGCCGCTGTGGGGAAATTTTGACTGTTCCGTGGCGGTACCAGGTACAGGCCGGTCCACATCGCCGGGCGGCGCGGCGCTACCGCTGCAGCTCGGCGAAGTCCGGCACCTCGGCGCGCGCCCGCGCGCGGTGGCGGCCGGCGTCCGGACGTTCCTGGAAATGCTCGTCGAGCCACGGGAGGATCTCCTCCTCGCCCGTGTAGATCTGGCCGTCCTCGGTGACGAGCCGCGGGATCGCGTGCTGCTCCGGCCGCTCCTCCCGCTCGGCCGCCACCTGGTGCAGCTGGACGTCGACGCCGAGCTCCGTCAGCCGCTGCCGGACCTTGTGGGAGTGGGGGCACCACTCGGCCTGGTAGAGCTCCAGCACGGGGCGAGAGCCTACCCGTACCCTGCTCTGCATGGAGCCGTTGGGCGTCTTCAGCGACCGGACACGCGCCTGGTTCGAGCGGACGTTCGACGGTCCGACGCCGGCGCAGGCGAAGGGCTGGCCCGTGATTGCAACCGGCGCGCACACGCTGATCCAGGCGCCGACCGGCTCCGGCAAGACGCTCGCCGCGTTCCTCTACGCGATCGACCGGCTGACCGAGGCGCGCGCCGACAGCACCGGCCTGCGCGTCCTGTACGTCTCGCCGCTCAAGGCGCTCAACTACGACGTCGAGCGCAACCTGCGCGGCCCGCTCGCCGGCCTGCAGTCGGAGCTGAAGGTCGCCGTCCGCACGGGCGACACGCCGCAGAAGGAGCGCCAGGCGATGCTCCGCAACGCGCCGGACATCCTGATCACGACGCCGGAGTCGCTCTACCTGATGCTCACCTCGCAGGCGCGCGAGCTGCTCCGCTCGCTCGACACGGTGATCCTCGACGAGGTGCACGCCGTCGCCGGAACAAAGCGCGGTGCGCACCTGGCGCTCTCGCTCGAGCGGCTGCAGCGCCTGACGGGACGCGAGTTCCAGCGCATCGGCCTGAGCGCGACGCAGCGCCCGCTGGAGGAGATCGGCCGGTTCGTATCGGGCGGGCGTTCGATCAAGCTCGTCGACGCCGGTGTCGCGAAGCAGCTCGACCTCGAGGTCGTGGTTCCGGTCGAAGACATGACGGAGCTCGGGTCGTCGGGCCCGGAGCCGACGGTCAACTCGATCTGGCCCTCGATCTATCCGGCGCTGCTCGAGCTCGTGCGCGCGCACCGCTCGACGATCGTCTTCGTCAACAACCGCCGCCTCGCCGAACGGCTCGCGCTGCGCCTCAACGACCTCGCGGAGGAAGAGGTCGCGCGCGCGCACCACGGCTCGCTCGCGCGCGAGCAGCGGACGGTGATCGAGGAAGACCTGAAGGCGGGCCGCATCCCGTGCCTCGTCGCGACCTCGAGCCTCGAGCTCGGCATCGACATGGGCGCGGTCGACCTCGTCATCCAGGTCGAGTCGCCGAAGTCGGTCGCGCGCGGCTTGCAGCGCATCGGCCGCGCCGGTCACTCGCTCGACGAGGTCTCGAAGGGCCGCATCTTCCCGAAGTTCCGCGCCGACCTGCTCGAGTCGGCGGTCGTCGTGCAGCGGATGCAGGAGGGCGCGATCGAGGAGACGCAGCTCCCCCGAAACCCGCTCGACGTGCTCGCCCAGCAGATCGTCGGGATCTGCGCGGACGAGGAGATCGAAGTCGCGGAGCTGCACCGACTCGTGCGCGGCG
>DASXWV010000073.1:0-28270 GCA_036503495.1 Gaiellaceae bacterium | reverse complement strand
CGGGTCAACCAGAACATCAAGCCTGCGGGCTAGATGTCCACGGGCTGCGACCGGCGCCGCACGTCGAGTGCGGCGCCGGCGCTCGCCCCGACGACGAGCGCGATCGCGAACCACGCGCGCAGGCGCAGGTGCTCGTCGAGGACGACGAAGCCGGCGAGCGCGGCGACCGCCGGCTCGAGCGAGAGGACGACGCCGAAGACGTGCGTCGGCAGCCGCCGCAGCGCCTCGAGCTCGAGCGACCAGGGCAGCGCCGACGAGAGCAGCCCCACGCCGGCCGCCGCGCCGACGAGCTGCGGGTCGCGCAGGTGGTGGCCGGCCGAGATGATCCCCCACGGCGCGATCAACACCGCCCCGAGCACCATCGCGGGCGCGAGGCCGCTCGCGCCGGGGTACGCCCGGCCGATCGGCACGGAGAGATAGATGTAGGTTGCCCAGAAGGCGCCGGCGAGCGCGGCGAGGAAGAGCCCGAGCGGGTGGACGCCCTCGCCGCCGCCCTCCGCGAGCAGCGCGACGCCGAGGCCCGCGAGCGCGACCCAGGCGAAGTCGATCCGCCGGCGCGAGCCGATCACCGCCACCGCGAGCGGGCCGAGGAACTCGACGGTGACCGCGATCCCCAGCGGCAGGCGGTCGATCGACTCGTAGAAGCTGACGTTCATCGACACGAGGACGACGCCGAGCGCGACGACGAGCCACAGCTCCCGCCGCGGCCGCCCGCGCAGGACCGGCCGCGCGATCACCCACAGCGCGATCGAGCCGAAGAGCAGTCGCAGGAAGACGACGCCCGGCGGCCCGAGCTGCGGGAACAGGGACTTCGCGACGGACGCGCCGGCCTGCACGGACGACGCGGCGCCGAGGACGAGCAGCACCGCGGACGCCCGCCTGTGACGAATCGTCACTTGCGCAGCGAGAGCGCCGCGCCGGCCGCCAGCAGTCCGATGCCGACGAGACGCGGCCAGTGGAGCGGGATCTGCTCGGAGCGGAAGAGGCCCCAGCGGTCGATCGCCGCCCCCATCGCGAGCTGGCCGGCGATCAGGATCCCCACCGTCGCCGCGACGCCGATCCGTGGGCCGGCATAGGTGACCGTGAACACGATCAGCAGGCCCATGACGCCGCCGCCGAGCATCCACCACGGCTGGTGGAAGGCCCGGCCGTAGCCGGCGAGCGAGCGCCGCGCCGCGAGCAGGACCGCGAAGCCGAGGACGCCGGTCAGCGCGACCGAGAACGCGAGCGCCTCGAGCACGCCGATCCGTTCGCCGAGCCGCGACATCAGTGCGACCTGCACGGACCCGGCGATGCCGGCGGCGAGTGTCAGGACGGCGGCAGCGGCCACCCGCTAACCCTAGGGAAACCTCGGTGCTCGTAGGCTAGGCGTCGTGCTGTTCCAGCCCGAGCTGGAGACGATGCCGCGCCCGGCGCTCGAAGAGCTCCAGGCGCGCCGGCTGCGCGAGCGCTTCGGGATCGAGCTCGACGCGCTCGGGCAGCAGCCGTTCGCGACGAAGGCGCAGCTGCGCGACGCGTATCCGTTTGGCCTCCTGCGCGTGCCGCTCGACCAGTGCGTCCGCGTCCACGGCTCGTCGGGCACGCGCGGCAAGCCGACGCTCGTCGCGTACACGCAGCGCGACATCGACGTCTGGGCCGACTGCTGCGCGCGCGCAATTGCCGCCGCCGGCGGCCAGCGCGGCACGGTGCTGCACGTCGCGTACGGCTACGGGCTGTTCACCGGCGGGCTCGGCCTCCACTACGGCGGCGAGCGGCTCGGCTGCACGGTGATCCCGGCGTCGGGCGGGAACACGCCGCGGCAGGCACAGCTGCTCGAGGATCTCGAAGCCGAGATCCTGTGCTGCACGCCGAGCTACGCCCTCGCGATCGCCGACCACGTCGACGACCCGGCCAGCCTGAAGGTGCGCGCAGGCATCTTCGGCGCCGAGCCGTGGACGGTCGGCCTGCGCGACGCGGTCGAGCGCGCGCTCGGCCTCTCCGCACTCGACATCTACGGGCTCTCGGAGATCATGGGGCCGGGTGTCTCGGCCGAGTGCCTCGAGGCGCGCGACGGCGCGCACGTCAACGAGGATCACTTCCTCGTCGAGGTGATCGACCCGGAGACCGGTGCGCCGCGGCCCGACGGCGAGGCCGGAGAGCTCGTCTTCACGACGCTGACCAAGGAGGCGCTGCCGTTCCTCCGCTACCGCACCGGTGACCTCGCGTCCGTCACGCGCGAGCCGTGCGCGTGCGGCCGCACGTTCGCACGCATGTCGCGGATCGTCGGCCGCACCGACGACATGCTGATCGTCCGCGGCGTCAACGTCTTCCCGAGCGAGGTCGAGCGCGTGCTGCTCGAGATCCCCGGCCTCGAGCCGCACTACCAGCTGATCGTCGACCGCCCGCGGCATCTCGACGAACTGACCGTGCAGGTGGAGGGCGAGGCGCGCGCCGAGGACGTCCGGACGCGCCTCGCCCGTGCACTCGGCGTCACTGCGAAGGTCGAGGTGCTGCGGGCAGGGCCACTGCCGCGCAGCGAGGGCAAGGCGCTGCGCGTCCAAGACCTCCGTTAGCCGGCATTCGTGTCGTTCTGCCAGAGCCAGAACGCGTTGCCCTCCGTGTCCTTGCAGCCTGCGAACCAGCCGTGCGTCGGCACCGGCTGCTTGTCGGCGGCTTCGCCGCCGAGCTCGCGCACCTTCGCGATCGACGCGTCGATGTCGTCGGTGTCGAAGTAGAAGTTCCCGTGGCCCGTCTCGCCCGGCATGACAGCCGCGCCGGCCGTGTCCGAGATGCGCGCCATCCGGTACTCGAAATCCGGCATGACCGACTCGCCGAACTGCCAGCCGAACAACCCGTTCCAGAAGCCGGCGACCCGCTCGACGTCGGCGGCCGGGAACTCGATGTGGGTGATCTCACCGTTCGCCATGCGAGTAGTGTCCCACCGCCAGCGAGCGAAAGGAAGCGATGCACCGCGTGATCGTTCTCTACGAACAGGAGCCGGACGCCGGCGCGTACGCCGAGCACGTCGAGCTCTGCCGCCGGGTTCCGAACGCCGTCTTCCGCCACGGGAAGATCACCGGCGCGCCGATGGGCGACGCTGCGCACGCGTACTACGCGGAGTGGGAGTTCGCGGACGAGAACGCGTTCAACAACGGGGTCCGAAGCGACGAGTTCATGGCGACGGGCAAGGACGCGTACAAGCGCGGCTTCCCGCAGCCGACGGTGGAGTTCGCCGAGCTGCAGTGAGCGAGGATCTCGTCCGCGTCGAGCGTGACGGCCGCGTCGCCGTCGTGCTGCTCAACCGGCCGAAGCAGCTGAACGCGCTGAGCGGCGAGCTGATGGGCGCGCTCGTGTCGACCCTGCAGGAGCTCGACGAGGAGCGCGAGGTGCGCGCGATCGTCGTCGGCGGCGACGAGCGCGCGTTCGCGGCGGGCGCCGACATCCAGGAGCTCGCGGCCGGCACGCCGATCTCGCTCTACGAAAACCGGCGCATCGACGCGTGGGACGCGATCCGGGCCGTCCGCACGCCGCTCGTCGCCGCGGTGTCCGGCTTCTGCCTCGGCGGCGGCTGCGAGCTGGCGATGCTCTGCGACCTGGTCGTCGCGTCTGAGTCGGCGAGGTTCGGGCAGCCGGAGATCAATCTCGGCGTCCTGCCGGGAGCCGGCGGCACGCAGCGGCTGACGCGTGCGGTCGGCAAGGCGCTCGCGATGGACATGATCCTCACCGGCCGGACGCTCACGGCCCGCGAGGCGCTCGCGTACGGGCTCGTCGCGCGGGTCGTCGCTCGCGAGTCCTGGCTCGTCGAGGCGAAGCGCGCCGCCGCGGAGATCGCGGCGAAGAGCCCGATCTCGGTCCGGCTCGCGAAGGAAGCGGTCGACAAGGCGTTCGAGGCGCCGCTCGCCGTCGGCGTCGAGTTCGAGCGCCGCGCGTTCTACCTCGCGCGCGCATCGGACGACGCGACGGAGGGGCTCAACGCGTTCGTCGAGAAGCGGCTTCCCGAGTTCAAGGGCACGTAATACGCTCCTGCCGAGGGCAGGGTGAAGACGACGCTCGCGCTCATCGCGGCCGCGGCGTGCGCGGCGGCCGTTGCCGTCGCGCCGGCGCGCGCCGGCCCGGTCACCGCGGCGACGTCGAACCCGTTCGACGGTGCGGGCGTCTTCGTCGACGACATCGGGAACTTCCCCGGCCCGTGGGCGCTCGCCGACGAGCTCCAGTCGGCGCACTTCTCGTGGATCGCGTTCCACGCCCACAACGGCGTCTGGCTGCAGTGGGGAACGAACGCCGAGTGGGTCTCGGTCATGCGGGCGCACGGCCTGAAGGTCGGCCTCTGGGGCTGGGAGGACTCGAATCCGTGGCTCGCGGCGAACCTGGCCGCATTCCAGGTGCGGATCAGCGGCGCCGACTTCTACATCGCCGACGCCGAGTGGGACTACCTCCGCGCGCGGCACACCGCCGGCTGGTACCGCTCTCGGGTCTTCGCCTCGACGTTCCGGCGGCTCGAGCCGACCGTGCCCGCTGCCGTGACGACGTTCGGGGCCGCGGAGGCGCCGTGGGTTTTGCCGATCGACTTTGCCGCCTGGCAGGAGAACGGCTTCGACCTCCTGCCGCAGGCGTACTTCAACCAGTTTCCGAAGGTCGACCGTCCCGACCTGACCGTTGCGCACGCGCGTCGCGCGCACTGGCCGGTGGAGCGCGTCCACCCGGTGATCGGCGTCTACCGGCACTACCCGGCGTCGCGGTACGTGCCGCTGCTCCGCGCGGCCGGGACGACCGGCTACGCCGTCTTCATCGGCGACCAGGCGACACCCGCCGACTTCCAGGCGCTCTCGGTTCTCAACGCCGGTTAGGGTCTTTCCCGTGGCCGACGTGGAGGTGACACGCGACGGCGCGGTGCAGACGATCACGCTGAACCGCCCGGACAAGATGAACGCGTTCACGCGCGGCATGCACGCCGAGCTGAACGCGGCGCTGAAGGAAGCGCGCGCGCCGGAGGTGCGCGCCGTCGTCGTCACCGGCGCGGGGCGCGCGTTCTGCGCGGGCCAGGATCTGACGGAGTTCGGCGAGACCGGCGACATCGGCGCCGCGCTGCGCGAGACGTACCACCCGAACGTACTCGCGGTCCGCGCGCTCGAGAAGCCCGTGATCGCCGCGATCAACGGTGCGTGTGCGGGCGCCGGATTGTCGTTCGCGTGCGCGTGCGACATCCGCCTCGCGGCGGACGCGGCTGCGCTCGTCCCCGGCTTTGTCGGCATCGGCCTCATCCCCGACGCCGGCGGGACGTACTTCATCCGGCGGTTGCTCGGCGCGTCGCGTGCCTTCGAGTGGATGTCGTCGAACCGTCGCCTGACGGCGGCGGAGGCGCACGCGTGGGGCCTCGTCTCGGAGGTCGTCGAGGCCGACGCGCTCGCCGCGCGCTCCGCCGAGCTCGCGGCGTTCTACGCAGCGCTGCCGACGCGCGCGATCGGGATGACGAAGCGCCTCTTCGACCACGCCGAGCACGCGACGCTCGAGGAGCAGCTCGAGCACGAGGCGCAGCTGCAGGCTGCGGCCGCGCAGAGCGACGACTTCCGTGAAGGCGTCGGCGCCTTCCTCGAGAAACGGCCCCCGAACTTCACGGGACGTTAGCCCCCGAGCGTTCCGCAGACCTGGAGGCCGAGCGCCTGCGCCGCCTGGCGGCTCTTGCTCCCCGCCAGCTGCGCACGCGACGCTGCTGCGCTGACCGAGGCGAAGTCGCGCTTCTGCGCCGCTGCGACGAGGTCGTGCACGGCGCGCTGCACGCGCCGGTCGGCGGCGAGCCACGTGTGCACCTGTGCGGCGTCCGCGTCAGGCGGCCGCAGCGCGGACAGCTTGCGCAGTGCGCCGGCGTACAGCGGCAGGGTCTTCCCGCCCCAGCGGACGATCGCGTCGTACGACCGCGGCGTCGCGAGCGGGGGCGTCTGGCCCTTGTACGCCGTGCAGACGGCATCCGCCTTCTTCACGTACGCGTCGTGCGAGAGCCGGCCGCCGCCGCACCCTGCCAGGACGGCGACTACTGCTGCAGCGACGAGAGCACTTCGCCGGGATGCGGGAATCGATGTTCCTTACTTTTCGAGTAGACGAGCTCGCCGTCGCGGAGCACGTCGAACTGGCCGGTCCTTCCCGCAGTCGCGGTCGCGTCGAACCCCTGGTCGGCGAGCTCGGCGGCGAGACTCGCCGCCCGTTTGTCGTAGCCGCTTCAGGTCGGGCAATAGAGGATCTCGACGCTCACGTAGACAGAGCATAAGCTTCGGCCCTGCTCCGAGGTCGAAAGGGGAGAGAGACACAATGAAGAAGCTGATGGCCGCGTTCGCGGCGGTCGCTGTCGCGGCTGCGCTTGCAGCGGCGGCCGGCGCGATCACGAACGGCGGTCCCGACGGTAACGCGCATCCATGGGTCGGTGCACTGCTCGCGCCGCACGCGTTCTCGGACGGGACGTGGGAGGAGTGCAGCGGGACGCTGATCTCGCCGACGGTCTTCCTCACTGCGGCACATTGCGACGAAGGGCTGAGCCGCGTCGCGGTGACGTTCGACTCGGTGTACGACTCGTCGACCGGCAAGACGTACTGGGGAGCGTGGCACGCCGACCCGCAGTACAACCAGTCGCAGGACGATCCGCACGATGTCGCGGTCGTCGTTCTCGACAAGGCGGTCAAGGGGATCACTCCGGCCCGGCTGCCGAAGCTCGGCTCGCTGGACAGCCTGGCGGTCGGCGACGCGATCACAGCCGTCGGGTACGGGGCGCAGCTCGTGACGATGGGCGCAGGCGGCCCGTCGTTCCACTACGCCGACATCCGCTACGTCGCGACCGGCAGTGTCAACTCGCTGAACAAGGCGTGGATCCGCGCGTCGATGAACCCGTCGACCGGCGACGGCGGCACGTGCTACGGCGACTCCGGCGGCCCGAACTTCGTCGGCAACACGAACATCGTCGCCGGGACGACGATCACCGGCGACTTCGTCTGCCGGGCGACCAACGTCGACTACAGGATGGACACGTTCTCGGCGCAGAGCTTCCTGGGCCGGTACGTCACACTTCCGTAATGGAGATCGGCGTCTACACGTTCGCCGACGTGCGCGGCGGGCGGACGCCGAGCCAACGGTTCGCACAACTGCTCGAAGAGGCCGACCTGGCAGACCGGGTCGGCCTCGACGTCTTCGGCGTCGGCGAGCATCACCGTCCCGACTACGCGGTCAGCGCGCCGGCGGTCGCGCTCGCTGCGATCGCCGCGCGGACCAAGCGGATCCGGCTCACGAGCGCGGTGACCGTGCTCAGCTCCGACGATCCGATCCGTGTGCTCCAGCAGTTCGCGGAGGTCGACCTGATCTCCGGCGGGCGCGCGGAGATCATGCTCGGCCGCGGCTCGTTCATCGAGTCCTTCCCGCTCTTCGGCTACGACCTCGCCGACTACGACCGGCTGTTCACCGACAAGCTCGCGGTGCTGCTCGCGCTGCGTGCCGACCCCGCGGCACACGGCGTGTATCCCGTGCCGCTGCAGCAGCCGCTGCCGGTCTGGATCGGCGTCGGCGGCAATCCCGAGTCCGCGGCTCGTGCCGGCGTGCTCGGCTTGCCGATGGCGATCGGGATCATCGGCGGCATGCCGGAGCGGTTCGTGCCGCTCGCCGAGGCGTTCCGCCGCGCCGGCGGCGCGACGCTCAGCATCAACTCGCACGGCTACGTCGGCGATCCCGACGAGTTCTACGAGCCGTACGCCGAGATGATGACCGCGATCGGCCGCGAGCGCGGCTGGCCGCCGACCCAGCGCCAGGATTTCGACGCGCTGCGCACGCGGCGCGGCGCGCTCGTCGTCGGCAGCGTCGACGAGGTCGTCGAGAAGATCCTCTACCAGCACGAGCTGTTCGGGCACGACCGCTTCCTGATGCAGACGAGCCTCGGCGCGATGCCGCACGACCTCGTGCTGCGGTCGATCGAGCGGCTGGCCGACGTCAGAGAACGAGTGACGCGAACAATCGGTCGAGCTGCGTAGGCGGGTCGTCGCACACGCCGGTGTGCACGTGCGACGGCTGGATGATCGTGCTCGACGGCGCCGTCAGCCAGTGGAAGCGGGCGGTCGTGTCGAGCGCGGCGATCGGCCCGCCGTCCGGCTCGCCGGCGGCGATGCGTTCGAGCGCGTCGAGGTGCGGCCGGACGGCGTCCAGATCGAGCTCGGGGAAGAGCGTCCGCGCACGCGCTTCGTTCAGCGCCGTGCGCGCCGCGAGATAGTCGAGCGGCCGGCAGAACACGACGACGCCGACGTTCATCCGTTCGCCGCGCTCGACCCGCGGGACGAGCCGGTACACCGCGTAGGAGAAGGGGCTAGTCGGCATGATCGAGGCGGGTGAGGAGATAGTCGACGTAGCGGCGGCGGTCATTCCCGTCGAGCCACTCGCCGGGGACGGCTGCGGCGATGTCCGCGAGCAGCGGCTCGGTCACGCGCGGGCGCAGCCGCTCGCCGGCGGCGGCGAGCGACGATGCGTACGGCAGCAGGACGTGCTCGCGAATGCCCGCGAACGGCGTGCGCGCATGCGCGTCGTCGTCGGTCGCGGCATGGTGGAAGTAGAGCGCGGCGCCGTGGTCGATCAGCCAGAGGTCGCCGTGCCACCAGAGCAGGTTCGGGTTCTGTGACGTCCGGTCGACGTTCGTGACGAGCTCGTCGAACCAGACGATGTCGGCCGCGAGGTCCGGGTCGACGTCCGGCTCGGCCGCCGGACTGAAGGGCAGCGCGGAGGGCAGGAAATCGACGCCGAGGTTGGCGCCGGCGCTCGCGACGAGCAGATCCTGGATCTCGGGGTCGGGCTCCGCACGTCCGAGCGCCGGGTCGAGCGATGCGACGACGAGGTCGGGCACACGCAGGCCGAGCGCCCGCGCGAGCTCACCCGCGACCACCTCGGCGACGAGCGCTTTCGGCCCCTGGCCGGCGCCGCGGAACTTGAGGACGTACAGGCCGTCGTCGTCCGCCTCGACGAGCGCGGGGAGCGACCCGCCCTCGCGCAGCGGCGTGACGTATCGGGTCGCGGCGACGCGGCGCAGATCCACGCGCGCGACGCTACCGCGAGACGCGGAGCCCTGCGTCCTCGGCGATCGCGTCCACGAGCGCGTCGTAGTCGCCGGCAACGAGATCGCCGAGCGGGTCGCGCGTGTGCGCGAGCAGCTGTGCATACGGGAGCGCGAACGCGGCGCGCATCGCCACCAGCCGGCGCCGCTCCGGGTCGCCGCCGGTCGCGAGGACGCGCTCCGCGTCGTTCAGCGTCCGGATCTGGCGCAGCCGCTCGGGGACGATGCGCGAGAGCAGCACGGCGGCCGGGAGGAGGAAGGTCAGCAACCCGAGCAGCAGCGCGACGCGGTGCACGCGCTCGGCGCCGCGCGTTCCGGCATCGGCGACGTCCCCACCGGTGGCGTTACCGGCATCGCGCAGGCCGCCGGCGAGCGAGCCGCCGACGAGCGGCACGCCGTCGACCTTGTCGGCTGCCGTCGCGAAGCCGTTCTGGACGGCGGTGCCGGCGTCGTGCACGCCGTGGCCGAGGATCTCGAGCGAGTCGACTGCGTGGTAGACCCAGAGGCCGAGCACCGCGAGGACGATCAGCGCGACGAGCGTCGCCGCGTCGCGAGCAGCGGTGTTCGCGCGACGCACGGGGATATCGGAGTAGAGGCGCATGGCGACGACTTTCTCCGTTCGGTCGCGGTCTAATGCAGCATGACCAGACGAATCGTGGTGACCGAGTTCGTGACGCTGGACGGCGTCATGGAAGATCCCGGCGGCGCCGAGAAGGATCAGAACGCCTTCGGCGGCTGGGCGTTCAAGTTCGACCGCGGCGAGGCGGGCGACCGCTTCAAGCTCGAGGAGCTGATGGACGCGGACGCGCTGCTGCTCGGCCGGCGCACGTACGAAGGCTTCGCGGCGGCGTGGCCGTCGATGACCGACGAGCAGGGGTTCGCCGACAAGATGAACTCGATGCCGAAGTACGTCGTGTCGTCGACGCTCACCGAGCCGGAGTGGGCGGGCTCGCGCGTGATCGGGCTCGACGAGATCGAGGATCTCGAGGGAACGGTGCTCGTTGCCGGGTCGCAGCAGCTCGTGCAGACGCTGCTCGAGCGCCGGCTCGTCGACGAACTGCGGCTCGTGCTCTACCCGACCGCGGTCGGCGCCGGGAAGAAGCTGTTCGAGGTGCCGGCCGACTTCACGCTCGTCAGCGCCGAGCCGTCGGCGCAGGTCGTCCTGCTGACGTTC
Source organism: Gaiellaceae bacterium (assembly GCA_036503495.1). Classification (GTDB taxonomy): domain Bacteria; phylum Actinomycetota; class Thermoleophilia; order Gaiellales; family Gaiellaceae; genus Palsa-739. Next base: position 18,047 of record DASXWV010000073.1, on the reverse strand, counting down.
AGTCGAAGCGCGACATGAACGCGTCGAGGATCCGGCAGTAGCCCGCCGGATCCTCGGCGTGCGCCATGTGCGACGCGCCGGGGACGATCACCGACTCGGCGCGCGGCAGCGCGCCGGAGACCGTGCGGTTGATCGCAGGCGTCGCCTCGTCGTGCTCGCCGCTGATCACGAGCGCCGGCAGGTCGATCTCGCCGAGCCGGTCGGTGACGTCCCAGTCGCGGAGCGTGCCGACGACGTGGAACTCGCTCGGTCCGTTCATGAAGCGGTAGACCTCGCCGCGCTCCTCGAGGAACCGCATCGACCGGTTGACGAAGTCGGGCCACTCGTCGAGCCGGCAGAGGTGCCGCTTGTAGAACACCTCGCACGCGGTTGCATACTCGGGGCTGTCCGTCGTGCCGGCCGCCTCGTGCGCGTCGAGCGCGGCGCGGACGTCCTCCGGCAACGCAGCGCGGAGCTTCGCCGTCTCCTCGACCCATTGCGGCATGCTCGACGGCGAGCTCGCGATCACGAGGCTCGCGACGCCGTCCGGCTGCGTGAGCGCGTACTCGAGCGCGAGCATCCCGCCCCACGAGTTCCCGAAGACGTGCACGCGGTCGAGGCCGAGCTGTCGCCGCACCTCGCGGACCTCGTCGACGTACGTCTCGACCGTCCAGAGCGACTCGTCGCCGAGGTCGGACTTGCCGCAGCCGAGCTGGTCGTAGAAGACGACCTCCCGCCCGTGCCCGGTCGCGAGCAACTCGAGTGACTCCAGGTAGTCGTGCGTGCCGCCGGGGCCGCCGTGGAGCGCGAGGACCGGCAGCTTCCCGTCCGGCGAGTCGCCGACGCGGCGGTACCACGTCTGCAGGCCGCGGAAGGCGACGTAGCCCTCGCTCACATCAGCCCGAGTTGCTGGAGGGTCGCGAGGCGATCGGGGAGCCCCCAGTGCTCGACGATGCGACCGTCGACGACGCGGACGATGTCGAAGGCGTCGATCTCCATCGTTCGCCCGGTCGGCGGCCCGCCCATGATCTCGCCGTCGTTCGTCCCCCTGCCCTTCGAGCGGAGCCACACGTTCTCACCCGCGACGGCCAGATCTTCGATCTGCAGGCGGAAGTCCGAGAAGCTGGTGCGCAGTCCCGCGACGACCGCCTTCATCCCCTCCGCGCCGGGCGGGTGGTCGGGGCCGTGGTCCTGGTGCTCGACCATGTCCGGGGCGATGAGCTCGTCGAGCACGTCGAGCTTCCCCTCGTTGAAGCCCTCCTCGATCAGACGGCGCGCGACGGTCTCCGGCGATGGTGCCAATCTCAACTCCTTCGGTAGCGTTGTCGTGTGAGCACGATCGGGTTCGTCCATACCGTCCTGTCGCTGCCGCCGACGTTCGCGGCGCTGGCGGAAGAGCTCGTGCCCGGCGCCGAAGTGTTCCACATCGCGGACGAGACGTTGCTCGGCATCACGCGTCGCGAGGGGAAGCTCACACCGGCGACACGGCGCCGCGTGCTCGGCTACGTCGAGTCTGCGGCGGACGCAGGCGCGGACGTCGTGGTCGTCACGTGCTCGTCGATCGGTCCTGCGGTCGAGGCAAGCCGCGGCTTCGTCGATGTGCCCGTGCTGCGGGTCGACGAGCCGATGGCCGACGAGGCGGTACGCATCGGCTCGCGCATCGGCGTCGTCGCGACGCTGGCGACGACGCTCGAGCCGACGGCCGACCTCGTCGTGCGCCGCGCGCGTGAGGCGGGCAGAGACGTCGAGGTCGTCTCGCAGCTGTGTGAAGGCGCCTTCGAGGCGCTGTCGGCCGGCGACCGCGACCGTCACGACAAGCTGGTGCGCGACGGGCTCCGTCGCGTGATCGCCGACACGGACGTCGTCGTCCTCGCGCAGGCGTCGATGGCGCGCGTCGTCGACACGCTGCCCGACGACGAGCGGACGGTGCCGATCCTCGCGAGCCCGCGGCTCGCGATGGAGCGCGTCAAGCAGCTACTCGCGTAGCTCGTCGAGCTCCCCCGGCGTCAGGCGCCGCGTTTTCAGGCCGTGCGTCAGCAACACGAGCTTCGCCGTCTCCTCGATCTCCTCGGCGGCGGCGGCCGCGGCGGTGAGCGTCGGCGCCGCGACGATCGGGCCGTGATTCGCGAGCAGCACCGCATGGCTCGTGCGCGCGCGCTTGCGCACGGCGCCGGCGAGCGAATCGTCGCCGGGCCGCCCATACGGGACGAGCGGCAGCCGGCCGACGCGCATGACGTAGTACGGCGTCAGCGGCGGCAGCACGTCGTCCTCGTCGACGTCGTCGAGGCACGCAACCGCGACGGAGTACGTCGAATGGAGATGGACGATCGCGCGCGCCTCCGTGCGCTCCGCGTACATCGCCAGGTGCAGCCACACCTCCTTCGTCGGCGGGTCGCCGTCGACGTGCTGCCCGTCCGCGTCGAGCACCGAGAGCCGCGCCGGATCGAGCGTCCCGAGCGACGAGTTCGTCGGCGTCATGAGAAAGCCGGTGTCGGTGCGGACGCTCAGGTTGCCGGACGTCCCGGGCGAGAGGCCGCGCAGGAAGAGCGACCGGCCGGTCTCGACGATCTCGTGTCTCGTCATGCCAACGCCTCGAGGAAGAAGTCGGGGCCGCCGAAGTTACCCGACTTGAGCGCGAACGCAAGCGGCGGCTCGCCGAGCGACGTCATCCACGGCACGCCCGTCGCGATCTCCTCGCCGACCGCGAGCGCCCGGACGCCGAGCGCCTGCAGCACCGCGCCCGACGTCTCGCCGCCCGCGACCACGAGCCGGCGCGCACCGCCGGCGACGGCGTCGCGTGCGACGGCCGCGAGCGCCGCCTCGGTCTCATGTGGGGTGCGGCCGCCGCGCTCGCCGCTGTGCACGAGGACGGTCTCGCCGCGGTAGCCGTCGAACTCGTCGACGGCCACGGCTGGATACCGCTCGGCGGCGCGGCGCACCTGCTCCCGTGTCGCGTCCGAGAGGCTGCCGGCGAGCACGATCGCGGGACCGCCGGGGTGCGGTGTCGTCGCGACCGGCCCGGTGAAGCCGTACGCCGCGGGCAGCCCGAGCGCGAGCCCGGCGCCGCCGACGAGCAGCGGCAGGTCCTTGTACGACTCCGCGAGCCGGCGCAGGTCGCCGTCGTCGATCGCGTCGGCGATCGCGTACGTGACGCCGTCGGTGCCGAGCGGCCCCACCCGCCGGTCCGTCTGCTGCTGCAGCACGCGAACGAGGTTCGAGTCGGTCATCGGCGTCAGCGGGTGGTCGCGCATCGACGATTCTGAGAGCAGCCGGTCGCCGACGAACAGGTGGCTCTTGTAGACCGTGCGGCCGTTCGCCGGGTACGCGGGCGTGACGACGGTGAACGCGGCGCCGAGCTCGTCGAGCAGGGCGTCCGCGACCGGCCCGATGTTGCCGGCCGGCGTCGAGTCGAACGTCGAGCAGATCTTGAAGAAGAACCGCTGCGCACCGAGGTCGCGCAGCCACCGCAGCGCCGCCAGCGACTGCGCGACCGCGTCGCCGACGGGCGCCGTGCGCGACTTCAGCGCGACGACGACGGCATCCGTCTCGGGCAGCTCGACGTCTGGTGCGACGCCGATCGTCTGCACCGTGCGCATGCCGCCGCGGACGAGCGTGCCGCAGAGGTCGGTCGCACCGGTGATGTCGTCGGCGACCGCGCCGAGGATCACGAACGGCCGCGGAGCAGGCGCGCGAGATTGATGTCGTAGCCCCAGCCGAACGCGCGCGGCGTAAAGAAGCGCGGGTCGTCGGGGTTCCACATGCGCTCCTTGAAGCGGGCGCGCGTCGGACGACGCCAGTCGTACGGAACACCGAGGAACTTGCCCGTCTTGCTCACGGGCTGAGGGTAGCGCGCCGCCTCAGGGCGATCCTTTCAGCGTCAACCGTGCACGCTCTCGCCCTGGCTGGAGGCGCATCCGCCATATTCCGTAAATTCGCGGGCAGCTGGGGTGTCGCTTGTCCGGCTCTTTTCGCGGGCATACGGGTCTTCTGCGGGCCAGTCACTTACGGGGTGAGGCCAGCTTGTCTAGTCCGACGAGTTCCCGGCAGTCGCCGTTCGGGGACGAGTCCCCGTTTAGCAGCAACGATTGCGCGGGCGACCATTGGTGCTGGCGCGCGTCCGCCTTCACGCTTCGCTACGGCGAGGCCGTCGGCGATGGGGGTGACGTCGAGGTGACGATCGAGGCCAATGTGGTCGTTGTTGTCGCTGCGCCGGTCGAACTCTGCGATCTCCGCTGGGTCTAGGCGGCCGAGCGTCTCGAGCCTGATACGCGCCCGATGCGCTCGCGTGCCCGGTCAAGCGCTGGCTCAGCGACAAGCAGTGCGCCGGCTGGGTTTCTTAGCCGCGAATGCGGCCGGGGCGGAGCGGTCGTGCGTGGGTGCTGACCTTCTCGAGCGCGCGAGTGAGGGCTTTGATGTCGGCGTTGGAGAGGTGCCGGGAAAAGTGTCGTCGGATTCCGTCTCGGTGGTAGCGGCGGGCGCGCTCCAGCGTTTCGGTGCCCTTGTCGGTTAGGACGATGGGGATCCTGCGGCGATCGTTTTCGAGGCGGGCACGGCGGACAAGCCCCGCCTCTTCCATCTGGTCGACGACACGCGTAAGGCCGCTCTTGCTGTAGAGGATTCGTTCGGCGAGTTCGTTCATTGGGATCCCGTGCGGCGATTCCTCGAGGTGGACGAGAACGTCGTACCAGCGCTGCGGGATACCTACGACCTGTCGAAGTTCGGCGTCGAGCAAGTCGAGCAGCGCCAGCGCGCTCTCGAAGTACAGCCGCCAGGCGCGCAGCGCCTCCCGCGAAGGGCTTGACAACGATCCTCCCTCATGAGACAGTTCGCTTTGCAACTGTTCATTCATAGACAGTTGAAGATCATATCAAGCGACGGGAGGGAGAGTACGACATGGCCACCATCACTCCGGACCGGGCACAGCTTGGATATGCGCTGCACGAAAACGAGGGCGAAGCGTTCTGGCTGCTTGGGATGTTGCAGACGATCAAGATCGGCCGCAACGACACCAACGGGGCATACGGCTTGGTCGAGATCGTCGTGCCCGAGGGTCTCGGCTCACCCTGGCACGTCCATCCCGAGGAGGACGAGTGGTTCTACGTCCTCGAGGGCGAAATCACCTTCTGGGTCGCTGACCACCGCCTGTCCCTGAGGCACGGCTCGTTTGCGTTCGGCCCCAAGGGCGTGCCGCATACCTTCTATGCGGAAGCAGGCGGGGCGAGGGCGCTGGTCGGTTTCGCGCCAATGCAGTTCGAGGGATTCCAGAGGGAGGTCGGCGAGCCCGCACCCGAACGCGTCGTACCGCCGCCGGTCCAAGGCCACCCGGACATGGCGCGGCTCGCCCCCATCGCCAAGCGAAACGGGTTCCAGATCCTCGGCCCTCCAGGCCCGCCGCCCGGCCACTGACTAGGCGACCTCACCTCCGCGCGACCGCTCACCAAACCGGGCGGGCGCGCAGCAACGGATCCACGCCGCAGCCTTTCTCGCTTGGGCCAGTGTTCCGGAATGACCCCTGAGCTAACGGCGGCGCGTTGGGTCAGGGTGCCAGTCGAAGAGGACTGCAGGCGGCGGTCCGTCTGGCGGCGCGGCGAGGTCGACGCCGGTCAGGTCGAGAACCCGGCCGCGAAACCACTTCATGAAATCGGAATCATCGGTCGCGAGGTCGACGAAGGCCTTCTGCACATCGCCCTCGAACCACACGAGTAGGAAACTCCCCATCGGGGTCTCCTGCAGCGTGAACGTCTCCCGGGTGTTACCGACGCGCGCGTGGTGCGCTTCGTAGCCAGCTAGCCGAGCCCCCACTGTCTCTGCGGCGAACGCGCGAGCGTCCTCTTCTTTGCCGGACTGAATCGGAAACATCCCGTTGAACACGCCCATGTCCCGCTCCTCGGGGTCGCGGCCACCTGTGTTCGGCCGTCCTGATACCGGAACCGACTATGGCGCATATCCGGACTTGCTGCTCGGCGAACGGCGCATCCTGGGCTGCACTACTGATGCGGCACCGTGCGAGCGGCCGACCGGGGATGACGACATGCTCGATCGGTTGAAAGGAATTCGCTGAAAGAAACGCCTTCAGATCGTCTTGAACTGCTCGAACGGCTGCCGGCAGCCGTTGCAGTAGCGAAGCGACCGGCACGGCGTCGGACCGAAGATGTTCTCGAGCGTCGTGTCGGTCGAGCCGCAGTACGGGCACTTGTGGATCTGCGATGTGAGCTGCACGAGCCGCGGCGCCGGCGGCGCGAAGCCGGCCGCGCGCAGCTTCTCCCGTCCCGCCGCGGTGATCTTGTCGGTGCCCCACGAGTCGTCGTTCACCACCTCGACGTCGGGCTCGCCGCCGAGCTCGCGCACGCTCGCCTCGAGCGCCCGCTTCATCACCTCGAGTGCGGGGCAGCCGAGGAAGGTCGGCGTGAACTCCACGCGAACCCGGCCGTCCTGGACATCGACCGAACGGATGACGCCGAGGTCGACGAGCGAGATGACCGGGATCTCCGGGTCCGGGATCTCGGCGAAGCGCCGCCACACCTGGTCGGCCGTCACCATTGCGCACCCGCCGGCGCGGACCGGCGCACGATCGTCATCTCGTCCCAGATCTCCGTGAGCCCGTCGGTGTGGGTGCCGCGCTCGGCCGCGTCGACGACCGGCAGGCCGACGCGTGCGCTCAACGCCTCGCGCTGCGACGCCGGCAGCACGCCGAGCGCGTACGGCCACAGCTCCTCGACCGCCGCCCGGAACTGCGGCGTGCTCTGCAGCCGCTCGTGCCACATCTCCGCGTGCAGCCGGTGGTAGCGCTCCTCGCGATCGATCTTCGCGGCGAGCGGCAGCGTCTCCTTGAGCGCGCTGATCCGGATCTCGTCGGCGACCTCGTACAGCCAGCGGCGCGCGATCGTGTGTGCCCAGTCGAGCAGGGCCAGCTCGACGAGCGGCGCGCACCGGTACTCCTCCGGCGCGCGGTCGAACGCGAGCGCGTCCGCGTCGTCCGACAAGAGCTCGTACAGTGCGCGCGCGTGCCCGATCTCGTTCTGTGCGATCGACGAGAACGCGACGTCCTCCTCGAGCATCGGCGCGATCCCCGTCCACTCCGAGTCGCGCCAGCCGATGATCAGCTCGTCGTCAGCGAGGCCCAGCAGTTCCTGCTCGTTCACGAGCCTCCTTGAGCCGTGCCTTGATCGAGTAGCCGTCGACGCGGCGGTACTTGAGGTCGAACTCGTCCGCCCAGTCGTCGACGGTGTGCACCGCGTCGCGCGGGACGAGCCATAGCGCGACCGACTCGCCGCGCCGGCCGTACTGCTCGCGCGCCCACGCCTCCGCGAACTCGGCGTCCGGCGCCTCGACCGAGCCCGCGTGCTCGAACGCGGCGCCTGGCCGCTCGCGCCGGAACACCTCCCAGATCCGCTTCGACGCCGGCAAAGCCGGCGCCTTCGCTCCCGGGCCGGCTCCGTCGAGCCTACGCCGGCTGATCATGCGGCGAGGACGGCGTCGCGCACCCACTGCTCCTGCTCGAGGAAGCGGGCGCGGAGGGCGAGCCGCTCCGACGTCTTCGGCCCGTGCCCGGTGACAACGTGCTTCAGCTCGTCCCAGTCCGGCTCGGTGTACTCCCAGACGCCGTCCTCGTTCTTGCGCAGCTTCGGGTCGGGGATCTCGAGGCCGAGCTCGAGGATCTGCGGCACGTAGCCGTCGAGGAACTGCTGGCGCGCGTCCTCGTTCGCCTGCGACTTGATCCGCCAGTGCACCATCGGATCCTGGTCGGCCGGGATCGGGTTGCCGTGGAACTGCATCAGCGGCGGCCACCAGCGCGTCAGCGCCTCCTGGACGAGCTCGAACTGCTCGGGCGTGCCCGTGACCATCGCGAGGATGACGTCCCGGCCGTGGAGGATGTGGAACGACTCCTCCCAGCAGATCTTCTTCATGATCCGGGCGTACGGCGCGTACGAGCACTTGAGGAGCGCCTTCTGGCTGATGATCGCCGCCGCGTCGACGAGCCACGCGATGACGCCGACGTCGCCCCACGTCTTCGTCGGGTAGTGGAAGACGTTGTGGAACTTCGCCTTGCCCGAGAGCAGGTCGGCGAACATCGCGTCGCGCGGCTTGCCGAGGTCCTCGGCGACGCGGTAGATCAGCTGCGCGTGGCCGACCTCGTCCTGCACCTTCGCGGTCAGCGCGAGCTTCCGCTGCAGCGTCGGCGCGCGGAGGATCCACTCGCGCTCGGGGAGGACGCCCATCAGCTCCGAGTTCGCGTGCATCTCGATGAACTTGACGAGCTTCGCGCGGTACTCGTCGGGCAGCCAGTCGGTGGTCTCGACCTGGCCGCCGCCGTGCACGTACTCGAGAAACTCCTGCTCGGTGCGCATTCCGGCCTCCCAACCGAACGATCGTTAGGGTCTCAGTGTAGATGTCCGCCAGGCGCAACGAGCTAACCCGCGCCGCCGCCCGGCTCTTCGCCGAGAAGGGCTACCACGGCACGTCGACCGCCGACCTCGCGGAGGCGCTCGGCGTCCAGAAGGGATCGCTCTACGCACACATCGAGTCGAAGGCCGACCTGCTCTGGGAGGTGGCGCGCGAGGGCGCGGCCGCCTTCCACGCCGCGCTCGACGACGTGCCGGACGACGGCCCCGTCGTCGACCGCATCCGCACCGCGCTGCGCGGGCACCTTCGCGTCGTCGCCGAGCAGCTCGACGTCGCGACCGTCTTCACACGCGAGTGGCGCTACCTGCAGGGCGACCGGCGCGAGCAGTTCGTCGCCGAGCGGCGGCGGTACGAGGAGCGCGTGCGCGCGCTCTTCCGCGAAGGCCGCGAACGCGGCGACCTGCGCACCGACCTCGACGACGCCACCGCGACGCAGCTCGCGCTGAGCGCGGTCAACTGGGCATACACGTGGCTGCGGCCGGGCGCGGAGACCGACGAGCTCGCCGACCGGTTCACCGCCCTGCTCGTCGAGGGCATGCGAGGCTACGCGACGCCCTGAGCACGTGGCAAGCTCGCCGCGTGCGGGCAGTCCTGATCGCGAACCCGTTCGCCACGAACGTCACCCCCGAGCGGCTCGCCGACGTCGAGCGCCGGCTGGCGCGCGTCGCCGACGTCGACGTCGTCCAGACCGAGCGACCGCGCCACGCGACCGAGCTCGTCACCGATGCGTGCACGGGCGGCGCGGACGCGGTCGTCATCTTCTCGGGGGACGGCGGCTTCAACGAGGCATTGAACGGCCTCGACGGCGACGTCCCGATCGGCTTCCTGCCCGGCGGCGGCACGAGCGTGCTCTCCCGCGCCCTCGGGCTCTCGACGGATCCCGTCGTTGCCGCCGCGCGCGTCGCCGACGCGCTCGAGCACGGGCGGACGCGGCGGATCACGCTCGGCCGCGTCAACGGCCGCCGGTTCGCGTTCGCGGCAGGCATCGGCATCGACGCCGAGGCCGTTCGCCGCGTCGACGAGCTCGGCCGGCGCGACGACGGCAAGCGCCCCGGCGACCTCGCGTTCGCGCTCGCCGTCGTCCGCACCCTCGCCGCGCACGGCCTGCACATGGAGCCGTGCCTCGAGGTGCGCGGGCTCGGCCGCGCCGCGTGCGCCTTCGTCGCCAACGCCGCGCCCTACACCTATGCGAAGAACCTGCCGCTGCCGATCGCGCCGGATGCGGAGTTCGAGCTCGGCCTCGACCTCGTCGCGCCGGTGCGCATCCGTCGCCGCTCGTTGCCGCGCCTCGCGTACACGCTCCTGACCGGACGCGGCCGGAGCGGGCTGCTCTACGCCCACGACGAGGACCGCTTCGAGATCGCGTGCGACGTGCCGATGCCGCTGCAGGCCGACGGCGAGGATCTCGGCGACGTCGAGGAGGCGCTGTTCGAGGCAGAGCGGGGAGCGGTCGCCGTCTTGCACTGATCGTCCAGGCCGGAGGCGGGCTCGATGGCAGCCTGCCCCGGTCGCACGGGCTCGCGGACGGCCTCTACACCTCGATCGGGGCGTGGCTGCAAGAGAAGGACATCGTCCGCTAGTACCCTTCCGCACGCCATGGCGCGAGTCGCACCGGGGGAACACGAGCTGCGCCGCGTCATCGACGAGGACGGCGAGGTCGACGGGCTCGGCGAGCAGGAGCTCTTGCAGCTCTACCGGTCGATGATCCTCCTGCGCACGTACGACGAGCGGTCGGTCGTCTATCACCGCCAGGGCCGCATCGGCACGTATGCGATCTTCTGGAACCACGAGGCGATGCAAGCCGGCGCGGTGCACGCGCTCGAGGACGACGACTGGATCTTCCCGTCGTACCGCGAGTCGGCGATCGGGCTGCTGCGCGGGCTGCCGCCGGCGACCGTCCTCCAGTGGTGGCGCGGTCACCCGGCCGGCTGGTGGAACCCGGCCGACTACAACGTCGCCTCGATCTGCGTCCCGATCGCGACGCACGTGCCGCACGCGGTCGGGCTCGCGTGGGGGAAGAAGCTGAAGGGTGAGCCGGCCGTCTCGCTCGCGTTCTTCGGCGACGGCGCGACGAGCGAGGGCGCGTTCCACGAGGGCGCGAACTTCGCCGGGGTGATGCAGGCGCCGTGCGTGCTGTTCTGCAACAACAACCAGTGGGCGATCTCGACGCCGCTCTCCGCGCAGACGCATGCGGCGGCGCTCGTCGACAAGGCGGTCGGCTACGGGATGCCGGGGATCCGCGTCGACGGCGGCGACGTCCTCGCCGTCTACGAGGCGACGCGCGAGGCGGTCGAGCGCGCGCGGAGCGGCGGCGGCCCGACCTTCATCGAAGCAGTCACCTACCGCGCCGCGCCGCACGCGACGGCCGACGACCCGCGCGTCTACATCGATCTCGCCCGCGTCGAGCAGGAGAAGCAGAACGAGTGCGTCGGCCGCTACGAGCGCTACCTGCGGCGGCACGGCATCCTCCATGACGACCTCGACGCGGCGATCAGGCAGGAGGCGGCCGACCTGATGCGCGCGGGGATCGCCGCCGCCGAGGCGGAGCCCGACCCCGACCCGGCGCTCGTGTTCGAGCACGCGTACGTGCAGCCGCCGCCGAACGTGCGGGAGGGCTGGGATGGCTGACCTGCTGATGGTCGAGGCGATCAACGACGCCTTCCACGTCGAGCTCGCGCGGGACGAGTCGGTGCTCGTCATGGGCGAGGACGTCGGCCGCGCCGGCGGCGTCTTCCGTGCGACGGCCGGCCTGCGCGACCGTTTCGGCGAGAACCGCTGCGTCGACACACCGCTCGCCGAGGCCGGCATCCTCGGCACGGCGATCGGCCTCTGCATGGCGGGGTGGCGGCCGGTGACCGAGATGCAGTACGACGCCTTCTCCTATCCGTGCCTCGACCAGCTGATCACGCACGTCGGGCGCTACCGCTGGCGGACGGGCGGCCGGATGGAGTTCCCTCTCGTCATCCGCATGCCGTACGGCGGCGGCGTGCGCGCGCCGGAGCTGCACGACGACTCCCCCGAGACGTACTACGTGCACACGCCCGGCGTGAAGGTGGCGATCCCGTCGACGCCCGCCGATGCGAAGGGGCTGCTCGCCGCGGCGATCCGCGATCCCGATCCGGTCGTCGTGCTCGAGCCGAAGCTGATCTACCGCACCGAGCGCAGCGACGTGCCGGACGGCGAGCACGTCGTGCCGCTCGGCAAGGCGCGGCTGGCGCGCGAGGGGAGCGATCTGACGCTCGTCGCCTACGGCGCGATGGTGCCGCTCTGCGAGCGCGCCGCCGACGAGCTCGCGGGCGACGCGTCGCTCGAGGTGCTCGACCTTCGCTCGCTGAAGCCTCTCGACGAGGAGGCGCTGCTCACCTCCGCGGCCAAGACCGGACGTGTCGTGATCGTGCAGGAGGCGCCGCGCGTCAACGGCTTCGCCGGTGAGCTGGCGGCGATCCTCGCCGAGAAGGCGATCCTCGACCTGCGCGGGCCGGTGCTCCGCGTCACCGGCTTCGACGTGCCGTATCCGTACTGGAAGCTCGAGGATGCATACATGCCGTCCGTCGACCGGGTCGTCGATGCCGCCCGGAAGCTCCTCGAGTTCTGATTCACAGCGACTGCGGATCTGGCTCGAGCGCGGAGAGTCGGGCTACTGGCTGCGCGACGCTGCGACCGGCGAGGCGATGCGCTGGAGCGACGAGCGGGTTCGCGTCGTCAAGCTCGCCGGCGCGTCGTACCGCCTCGACGCCTTGCAGGACGACGCGTTCGCACCGGGGCGTAGGCTCGCGCTCGTGCGCGAGCCGGAGAACGAGCACGACCCGAACGCCGTCGCCGTGTTCGATGCCGAGCACCGCGTGCAGGGCGGTTACGTCCCCGCCGAGGTCGCGCCGTCCCTGCGCGGCGACGAGCAAGCCGTCTCGCTCTGGGAGTTCCGCGACGAGACGGGAGCACGCATCGGCCTGCGCGTCCTGATCGCCCCCGCCGACGCGTGGGTCCAGGAGCCGCGAACGTGAAGCCCGTCGACCCGAAGGGCTTCTTCTCGCGCGACTACCAACCTGTCGTCACCGTCGACGCGGGCGAGCCTGTCGTCTTCTCCGCGCTGAACGCGGGCTGGCGCTGGGACGAGCAGATCGAGGAGCCGCAGCCGGACGGCGCGGGCCACGCGCTGTTCGGGCCGATCGAGGTGCGCGGCGCGCGCGCCGGCGCCACGCTCGTCGTGCACATCGACGAGGTCGTGCCGCGCTCGTGGGGTGCGACGTTCGCGCCCGACGTGAAGCTCGTGTGGTCGCTCGAGGCCGACACGTGGACCAGCGAGCGGGGCGCCCGCGTTCCGGCGGCGCCGTTCCTCGGCGTCATCGGCATGCCGCCGCCGGAGCCCGGCGAGCATCCGACCGGGCCGCCGCGGAAGTGGGGCGGCAACATCGACTGCAAGCTTCTCGTCGCCGGCACGACGCTCTACCTGCCGATCCCTGTCGACGGGGCGCTCCTCCTCGCCGGTGACGGCCACGGCGCGCAGGGCGACGGCGAGGTCTCCGGCACCGCGATCGAGTGTCCGCTCGAGCGCGCGCAGCTCCGGTTCGAGCTCAGCGACCTCGACCTCCGCTCGCCGATCGCGCGCGTCGGCGACACGTGGGTCGCCTTCGGCTTCGACGCCGACCTCGACCTGGCGGCCGAGCAGGCGATGGCGACGATGCTCGACCTGATGGAGCGCGAGCGCGGCCTCGACCGCAACCACGCGCTCGCACTTGCGAGCGTCGGCGTCGACCTCGCGATCACGCAGATCGTCAACGGCGTCAAGGGCGTGCACGCGATCCTCCATGACAGCGCCTTTTCTGGCAGCTAGCGCGCCGGCCTTCAGGTAGGAATCAGCGCCGATGCCGTACGAGTTCAAGCTGCCGGACCTCGGCGAGGGCCTGACCGAAGGGGAGATCGCCCGCTGGCTCGTGGCCGAAGGCGACGAGATCGCCGAGGACGACCCACTCGTCGAGATCGCGACCGATAAGACGACGGTCGAGATCCCTTCGCCGGCCGGCGGCACCGTCTCGAAGATCCTCGTCGGCGAAGGCGATGTCGTCCCGGTCGGAACCGTGATCGTCGTCATCGGCGGTGACGGCGCGCCCGATCGAGCTCGTGACGAAGTGTCACAAGCGCTGCCCCGCACGCCCGACGACGGCAAGGTGCGCGCGACGCCGCTCGTCCGCCGGCTCGCCCAGGAGCTCGGCGTCGACCTGGCGACGCTCACCGGTACCGGACCGCAGGGACGGATCACCGAGGGGGACGTGCGTGGAGCTCGTGACACATCGTCACAAGCGCAGGAACGGCGGCAGCCGATCCGCGGCGTCCGCCGGCAGATGTTCGAGCACCTGACCCGGGCGCATCGCGAGATCCCGCCTGTCACCTGGGTCGAGGAGTGCGACTTCACCGGCGTCGACACCAAGCTGCTCCTGCCGCTGACGCTGCAGGCGGTCGCGGCGGCGCTGCCCGAGTATCCGGAGCTGAACGCGCGCATCGATGCCGGCGATCTCGTCTACCTCGACCACGTCGACATCGGCGTCGCCGTCCAGACGGAGCAGGGCCTCGTCGTTCCCGTCGTCAAGGACGTCCCCGGCAAGTCGCTCGACGAGCTCGACGCCGAGGTCCGCCGCCTCGCCGAGGCGGCCCACGCCGGCAGCCTGAAGCCGGAGGAGCTGCGCGGCGGCACGTTCACGGTCACGAGTGCGGGCAAGTCGGCGGGTCTCTTCACGACACCGCTGATCAACCACCCTCAGGTGGCGATCCTCGGCGTCTACCGGATCGCCGACCGCCCCGTCGCCCGCGACGGCGGCGTCGTCGTCCGCCGCGTCGGCAACATCTCGGTCACCTTCGACCACCGCGTGATCGACGGCAAGCGCGCTGCGGACTTCGGATTGGCCGTGATCGGCCGCCTCGAGCACGGGTAACCCGAACGAGGGTTTGTGCGCCTCCTCCCCCTGTTGAGGGACGCCACGGCCCCCGGAACCGGTCGATCATCCGCACTGAGGCAATGCGGCAGCCAGTACCCACATCGCGCACGACCCGTTCGAATGCCCTCTGGGGCAAGGGCGGACGCAGGAACGCGTTCGTCCTGGCGCTCTGCGCCGTCTCGGCGTTCGTCGCGTGTGGGGCCGGCAGCGCAGCCGCCGCGTCGCAGACCGCGGCTTTCGTGCCGTCCTCGCTCATGCAGCAGGCGCAGGCGAGCCCCGACCAGCTGTTCGACGTCATCGTCCGCGGCGTCCCGGGCGAGCACAGCGCGAGCATCGCCACCTATTTCTCGCAGGGCCACGCCGGCAAGCTGAAGGCGGCGTTCTATTCGATCGACGGCGCGGCCGGCTCCCTCTCGGGTGCCGACCTCGTCAAGCTCGCGGGCAACAACCACGTGCTCTCGATCACGCCGGACGACGACCTCGGCTCGACCGACTACCAGAGCCAGGAAGTGTGGCGCTGGACGACCGGCATCTCCTCGCTTCTCGGCAGCTTCTACAACCCGGCGCCCCAGGCGCCGGCGATCGCGGTCGTCGACAGCGGCGTCGACACGACGAAGCTCGCCGACTTCGGGAACCGCGTCGTCGCGAGCGTCAACTTCTGCTCGACCTGCACGAACGGCGCCGTCGACGACGAGGGCCACGGCACGATGGTCGCCTCGCTCGCGGCTGGCACCGGTCTCTACAAGGGCGTCGCGCAGAACGCGCCGATCGTCAACCTGCGCACGAGCGACGCCTCGGGCGCCTCCCGGACGAGCGACGTCATCGCGGCCGTCGACTGGATCCTCCAGAACAAGGCGAAGTACAACATCCGCGTCGCCAACTTCTCGATGGCGAGCTCGAGCACGTCGAGCTTCCGCTACGACCCGCTCGACGCGGCGGTCGAAAAGCTTTGGTTCAACAACGTCGTCGTCGTTGCGGCCGTCGGCAACTACGGCAGCAACGGCCAGGCGATGCAGGTCGCGCACGCGCCCGGCAACGATCCGTTCGTCATCTCCGTCGGCGCACTCGAGACGCACGGCACGTACGGCGCGTCGGACGACTCGGCTGCACCCTGGTCGGTCTACGGGCACACGCTCGACGGGTTCGCGAAGCCGGAGCTCTCTGCTCCCGGCCGCTGGATGGTCGCCGCCGTGCCGATGGGCTCGACGCTCGCGAAGACCGCGCCGGATCGGATCATGGCGCCCGGCTACATGTGGATGTCCGGGACGTCGCTGGCCGCCCCGATCGTCGCCGGCTCCGCGGCGCAGGTGCTCGCGCGCCATCCGAACTGGACGCCGGATCAGGTCAAGGGCGCCCTGATGGCGACCGCGAGCCGCACCGCCGCCGGCGCTGCGGGTGGGGTGGGCGAGGTGAACGCAGCGAAGGCCGCGTCGCTCTCGTCGCCGCCGAACGCGCAGGCGAACCTCGACCGGTTCGTCGCGACGGACTCGAGCGGCAACTCGTTCTTCAACGGCACGAGCTGGATGAACACGCTCCGCACGGCGACCGACTGGAGCGCAACGGATTGGAGCGCGACCGACTGGAGCGCGACCGACTGGAGCGCCACTGACTGGAGTGCAACCGACTGGAGCGCGACAGACTGGAGCCAGTGACGTGAGCGCTGAGATAGCGGCTGGACGGGGATGGCGGTCGAGCGGGGCCGCCATCGGCGTGTTGCGGGAAGGGTTCTCCCGCCTCCGCGGCGCACCCGCCGGCTCGACCGCGCGGAAGGACCTTTCGCGCGTCGCCCGCGCGCACCTCGCGCTCGTCGTCGCCGGTGCGACGGCCGTCGGCGTCGCGGCCGCGATCTTCGAGCACGAGCACACGCGCGGCTGGGGCACCGCCGCAGTCCTGCTCGGACTCGCCTCGCTCGCGCAGCTCTTCATCGTCGAGAAGCCCGGCTCGCAGTCGTACCGGCTGGCGATCGTCTTCCTGCTGACGGCGATCGCGCTGCTCTCGCCGGCGGCGGTCGCCGTCGTCGCTGCCCTGCACTACGTGCCGAGCTGGTTCCGGTTCGTGCGCAGCTGGCACGTGCGGATCTTCAACGTCGGCTGCACCGTCGTCTCCTCGCTCGCGGCGTTCTACGTGCACGACGCGCTCGCCGGCGCAGGCGAGGGCCGCTTCGCGCTCGCCGGCGCGGCCGCGGCCGCCGCGTTCGTGCTTGCGAACCACTTCCTGCTCGCGGTGATGATCAAGTTCGCGGCGGGCATCCGGCTGCGCGACACGAAGCTCTTCTCGTTCGAGAGCCTGTCGACCGATCTCGCGCTCGCCGCCCTCGGCGTCGGCGTCGCCGTCGTCTGGCTCGCCAACCCGTGGACGATCGCGTTCGCGGTCGCGCCGCTCGTTCTGATCTACCGCGCGCTGCACGTGCCGCAGCTCGAGATCGAGGCGCGCGTCGACGCGAAGACCGGTCTGCTCAACGCGCGTGAGTTCGAGGCGTCGCTCCTGCACGAGCTCGACCATGCGACGCGGGCGGCGGCGCCGCTCTCGCTGCTCATGCTCGACCTCGACCACTTCCGCGACTTCAACAACACGTACGGCCATCTCGCCGGCGACGCGGTGCTGCGCGGCCTCGCCGCGACGATCCGCGGCGAGCTTCGTCACGGCGACATCGCCGCCCGCTTCGGCGGGGAGGAGTTCGCCGTCGTCATCCCGGCCGCAGACCACGCGGCTGCGCTGCAGGTTGCCGACCGCATCCGGGCCGCTGTCGAGGCGATGGTGATCGAGGAGGAGACCGCCGGCGCCGCGCTGCACGCGACCGTCTCGATCGGCGTCGCCACCTACCCGTGGCACGGCCGGACGCCCAAGGAGCTGACGCACGAGGCCGACCAGGCGCTGTACCGCGCCAAGGCGGAGGGGCGGAACCGCGTGTGCGGCGCCGCCGACACGGCCGCGGTCGTGCCCGCGCTCGCCGCAGTCGGCTAAGAGCTTTCACACAATGAGCGATTGTGCCGCCCGGCCGCGCTCAGCGGCACATCGCGGCGTCCTCGGTCGGCCCGATAGCTGGGCTATCGGGCCTCCCTGCGTCCGTGAGAGCTTCTAGGCGCTACGCCGCCGCGCGGTCGAGCTCCTCTTCGAGCATCGACTCGATCTTCGGCGCAGTTGCGCGGCCCTCGAGACGGGCGACGACGCGCTTCCCGATCACGAGGGCGAGCGCGGGAACCTGCGAGATCCCGAGCTTTGCAACGAGGTCGGGCCGCTCGTCGACGTCGACCTTCTTGACGACGATCGTGTCCCGCTCCTTGCGCGCGATGTGCGCGAGCAGGCTCTCCATCCGGCGCGCGGGGCCGGAACGGCGAGAGGTGAAGAAGACGAGCAGCGGACGGTCGGGGATCATAGGTCCGCTGCTTGAACGCACGAGACCCCTCCGCCGTTACGCTGCTCGGCGATGGGCGCCTGGTACTGGATCGGCGTCAGCGCGGGCCTCGGTGCCGCAGTCGGGGTTCTCGTGGCCGGCTTCGCCGCCCGCGCGGCAGCCGTCGTCGGCGCCGCCGTCGGCATCGGCGTCGGCTTCGCGATCGACGCCTGGCAGCCCGGCGGCTGGGGCGACGTCGCCGCGGCCGCGGCCGGCGGCCTGCTCGCCGGCTTCGGCGCCGCCGTGATCGTCCGCGGCGCGCTCCGCCGCGGCGGCACCCGCGGCGGCACGGCGATCCTCGTCGCTGGGGCCGCGCTCGTCGCCGCCGGCATCGCCTTCAT
>DASXWV010000072.1:0-24595 GCA_036503495.1 Gaiellaceae bacterium | reverse complement strand
CCCCCCCGGCCGAACGGCGCGGCGACGGTAAACGCGCGTTGCGCTCTTCGGCGAGGCCGACGCCGCAACCGCGGCCGTCGATGCGCCCTCCACGCTGCGAGTCTGGTCGAGAAGCCGTCGACGACCACGACGTCCGCGGCCGCTGAGAGGACGGCGCCGACCTGATCGGGCCTTTGTCGACAAGCGCCGGCAGTTCCCCGCCCACATGCTTCGGCTTTGCGAGTGCCTGCGCGACCATGCGTCGTGCGCGAGCGTTGTCGCCTTCGACGCCTCTGCGTCCGCTGAGTCTTGGGCAGCCCCGTTCAGACGTTGCGCCGCCCCGTTGAGCGCCGTCGCCGACGCGGTGCGACGCTTTCGTCCGCACCACGTCCTGATCGCGCTGCGCGCGTCAGTCACAGCGCCTGGCAGGAACGCCAGTTGGTCGACCGCGTGCGCGAGCTGTCCCACATCCCGATCACGATTTTCGAAGTCGACCGGCGTGCTCGAGCAAGGATCGCTCGGTGTTCGCGGCCCGTGATCGGGTCGCGCTTCTCGACTCTCGTCCCGGTTAGCTAGTAATCGGTGCCAAGCGGGAGTACGGTGGTCCCAACGCTGACCCGCGCGACAGCTGTCAAGGGCCTATAGGAACGATCGTCGCGCCGCTCGACAACTTCACCGCTGGCCTCCCGGCTGGGGTGACCTCGAGAACACGCGCACTGCGGCACCGGTCGGTGCCCGGGTAGACGTTCGAGAGAGGGGTTCACATGCAGCCTTCGTCCGACGCAACTCGCGGCAATGTCCCGATGAGTCATCCCCACCGCGTTTGCATTGTCGGTGCCTCCGGAAAACTCGGGCGCTACCTCGTGGAACACGCGCTCGGTCGCGGATACGAGGTGGTCGGCGTCTGCCGCGAGCAGAGCATCCCGAAGCTCGACGCGTTCGCGGACCGGATCGAACTCCACGGCGGAGCGACAGACGATAGAGAGGTGATGCAGAAGGCGGTCACTGGATGCGATGGCGTGCTCGTCGTCCTCGCGCCGTGGGGGATGAACCATTACGCCTCTGGCACCGCCCAGGCAGTGCTCGACCTCGCGCCGAGAGACGCACGGCTGGTCTTCTCGACGGGATGGTGGCCGAGCCGGGATGGGCACGACGTCTATCCCTGGTCTGTCAAACGGAAGGTTCTGCTCGGACGGCTCGCCAAGCTTGCGCGGGTCGTCGATCTCGATGACCAAGTCGAAGCCTGCAGACGGATCTATGCGAGTGACACACGGTGGACAGTCGTCCGGGGAAGCGACCTCGCAGAGGGCGAAAGCGAAGGCTTACCCGTGTGGAGCCGTCATGTTGGAGACGCGGTTCTGGCGAGCAATCTCACCCGTCGGACAGACTTCGCGCTCTTCATGGTCGAGGCGTTGGCGAATGACGAACTGATCCACGAGGCGCCCGCGATCGTAGGTCGGCTCGCACCATCAGCGCAGAGTCACGCCGCAGCGGTGCTCGCCTGACATTTCGAAGTCTCGACCGAGGACGGCCAGAAACCACCGTTTGCTGACTGTGGCTCAGCCGGCTCAGCATCGGCCAGTCCTTGCCCCTGCGGCTGGGACTGAATGGGGGACGTTCTCGGTGAGGCGGGTGGCTCGGGCACGAGGGTTGCCGGCCTCACGCTCCTGCCTTGCATCATCGTCGTGTTCGAGCAGGTGTGGGGGCGCGAGCCGGACGGGTCGAAGCGCAACGGGGTGACTAGTGCCTTCGCGTCGCAAATTGCTATGCATGTCCAGAGCTAACGGGAGACGCACTGCGGCGTATGCGTTATCTGGCCAACCATGCATGGGCGTCAACGTCGATCGCGCCGAACCGGAAGCTCGAGATCACATTCGGCGCAGAATTGCCCAGGCTCGTGAGCTGAGCGCCAGCGGCTGGTGGGTCCGAACCGATCTGCCTTCGCTGGCGAATCATCAGCAACCTAACGAGAGGAAAGTCTTGTTTCGTAGACGAGTCTTCATGTACGTCGGGCTGCTGATTGCCGTTGCAGCCGTTCTGAGCGCCGTGGCGTTCGCCGGCCCCGGTAAGACGCGATTCGAAGCCACCCTCAATCCGATTCCGCACAACATGGTCGCGGACCGCGGCTCGAACGTGACCGGCACCGCCAGCCTGACGGTCGACGGTACGCAGGTGCACGTGAACATCCACGTCCACGGGTTGACGCCGAACCTGCCGCACGCGATGCATATCCACGGCATCCTCGGCGACGCCAACGTTTGCCCGCCGGCTTCTGCCGATACGAACGGCGACGGCCTGGTCAGCCTCGAAGAGGGCGCCCCATTCTACGGCCCGATCGACACGTCATTCACGACATCAGGTGACACATCGCCGGCAAGCGGCCTCGCGCTCGAGCGCTTCCCAGTCGCCGATGACGAGGGCAACCTGAACTACAACCGCACCTTCACGATCCCGCAGAACGTCCTTGACAGCCTCGGCTCGCTGCACATCGTCGTGCACGGGCTGGCGCTCGACGGGAACTCGTCCGGCCCGGTGGGCGGTTACGACACGCTGTTCGAAGCGGTCCTTCCGGTCGCCTGCGGCACGATCTCCGGCAAATAACTTCGACCATGATTCCGTCTGGGCGTCGAGTGTTGACGCCCAGACGGAATCCGCCGGGTATCCGCGTCTTTCCCCGGCGCGATCAGCACGCCCGCCTCCAGATTGGTCGATCCGTAAGGTCGCCGTAAAAGCGCCGTTCGGAACTCGAATAACGGTGTGCCGGCCGCGATGCGCGAGCCGCGCCGCCTTCAGCCCAGGCGTCCACCCGTACGTCGCCAGTCATGCAGGTTTAGAGATCGAACCAGAATGACCGACTGTGTTGAGCGGCCGCGCTAGGCGGCGCTCCCTGCGTCCTTGCGCTGCACTCGCCTATCGCGACCGCTCAACGAGCGTCATTCTGGTTCGATCTCTTAGGTGGTCGCCGCGGCCGCCGGGGAAACAGCGGCGTATCGATGCCTGCGTGAGGGCGACGTCCTTCCCTCGACGGTCCCGCGTCCGGCAGTCTCGACACTCCACCTGGAGAACTGCTCGCCGCTGACGGAAGCCACCATCAGGCTGATCGCCTGGCCGGTCTCGATCGTCGTGGCCACCCAGGGCGAACATCCGCATCCGAGCTTCGGATCACGCCGCGTATGCCGTGTACTTCACCTCCGACTACGAGGGATCTCGGACTATCTGTCGCGTCGAATTTTTACAGCGTCCGACCGCCTTGACAGCCGTTCGTCGTCAGTCGTATGATCAATTCGGCTCCCAGGGGTGGGGCTCCGCGCCGCCGAGGCCGGGCATCTCTCGACTACGAGGGTAGGACGCGATGCAGAGCAAGCGAACGGTGGCGACGGGCTTGGTTGTACTGGCCGCCCTCCTCGCCGCGACCATTGCCGTCTCCGCCGCGCGAGGCGCGCAGCGGGACAAGACGACGGTGAAGGTGATGATGATCGGCTATCCGGACCAGGACAGCACCGATCCCGTCACCGGCGTGAAGGTGCCAGGAATCGGACAGCTTCAGGCCGCATTCGACAAGGCGAATCCATCGATCGATCTCCAGATCATCAACATCCCGTGGGGATCGGGCTCGACGAGCTATTCCGCGAAGACCGATGCGATGCTGCAGGCCGGCGACGCGTGCCTCTACGAGATGCCGGGCGCGCAGGTCTACGGCCGCCAGGGGAAGCTCGTCGACCTGACGACGCTGATCAAGAAGGACAAGCACTTCAAGAACGTGTGGGGCGCGCAGCTCAACGTCAACCGGTCGTGGGGCCCCACTAACCCGAACAGCCTCTTCTACATTCCCGACAACACAGGCGTGCGTGTCATCAACTGGGACGCGAAGATCTTCAAGGACTATCACGTGAAGCCGCTCTCGCTGCATCCGACGCTCAAGGAGATCGAGACGAAGGCGAAGCAGCTGACGGGCAAGGATCCCGTGACCGGCCAGCAGACGTACGGCTACTGGTATCAGGGCAAGTACGCCGTGTGGCAGTTCATGGCGATCGCCGACGCGATGGGCGCGAAGTGGGGCGGCGTCGACAAGAAGACCGGCAAGATCCACATCAACTGGAACACGCCCAAGTACCTGAAGGCGATGGAGTGGTTCGTGAAGATGTCGAAGTACGCCCCGGCGGGCGCGCTCGCGAGCGACTCGATGCCTGACGGGTTCCTCACGGATCAGAACGTCGTCGCGATCATCCCGGAAGGCGAGCAGGGGTACTTTATCGCCCCGCTCGTCGCGAACCCGAGCCTCCGGACGCGGTTCCGCACGTCGTTCAACCTCCGCGGCCCGAACGGCCACGGCGGCCTCAACACGGTGTCGCCGCTTGCTATGGCGAAGAACTGCCCGACCAAGGCGGCCGCCTGGACGGCGTTGAAGTGGCTCGCGGGCAGCAAGGAAGCCGAGACGTACTACTTCCAGGCGTCCGGACGCGTCCCGGTCACGACCGGCGTCTGGCGGCGTGTCCCCGGACTCGCCGCGCTGCCGGATGCGAAGGTGATTGTTGGTCAGCCGCAGCAGTCGGACCCGGTGTATCCGTGGGCCGCCCAGGATCCGCGCTGGGCGATGCAATCCGCCCTCGAAGGAGCGCTCGCAGGGACCCTGACCCCCCAGCAGGCGCTGCAGCAGGCACAGGAAAAGACGAACGAGTGGCTCGCGCAGCAGAAGTAGCCGGTGGGGCAGTCGGCGACTGACGCCGGCGAGACGGCGGCGGGCGCGCCGACCCTCGCGCCTGCTGCCGGAGAAGCTCGAGCGCCCGAAGGGGCGCTCGAGCTCCCTCGGCGACGCCGACGCAAGCCGAAGGGGCTCATCTGGTACGCGTTCGTCGGGCCGGCGTTCGCGCTGCTCGTCCTCTTCGTCGGCTACCCGACGTTCCAGACGTTCCGGCAGAGCTTCTACGAGCAGGTGGGCACGCAGCAGAAGTTCGCGGGGACGACGCAGTTCTCGCAGCTGTTCCACGGCGGCACGCTGTGGCACGCGCTCGAGAACACCGTGCTCCTCGGCACGGCCTATCTCGCGGTCGTGCTGCCTCTGGCGGTCGTGCTCGCGTCCCTGCTCAACAAGGTGCGCCGCGGGGCAACGCCGCTCAAGGTCATCTACTTCCTGCCGCAGCTGACGTCGTCGGTGGCGGTCGCGATCATCTTCAACTACGTCTTCCAGCCGGACTGGGGCCTGCTCAACGGCGCCCTGCACCGGTTCGGTGTGAGCTCGACGCCGCTGTGGCTCGCCGATCCTCGTCTCAGCTTCACCGGGTCGCGTGCGGCCGTCACGATCCTCGCCGTCTGGGCGGGCGTCGGCTACTTCATCCTGATCGTGCTCGCGGGGCTGCAGTCGATCCCGGTCGAGCTCTACGAGGCCGCTGCGATCGACGGCGCAAACGTGTTCCAGATCTGGCGGCGCATCACGCTTCCCAGCCTGCGGCCGACGTTCGTCTTCCTCATCGTCACCGGCGCGTTCGACGCGATGTCTCGCTTCGCGGATCTCTGGACGCTCGGCGGCCCAGGCGGCTCGCCGGCCGGGTCGTTGCAGAGCATCGTCGTGCTGCTCTTCCAGACGGGCTTCGAGAGTGGCAACGCGAATCGTGCGGCGGCGATCGCCGTCATCCTCTTCACGCTGATGCTGCTGGTGACCGTCGCCAGCTTCCGCACCATCCTCGCGAGTGAGTTCACCGGACGGCGACGGAAGCGCACCGCATGAGCGTCCCGGCGAACATGGTGACTCGGCTGCGGTATGCCGGAGGCTCCCCGCGTCGCTGGATGAGCCGGTCGCGCCGGCGCGCCGACGCGGCGTCGCAGATCGTCCTGCTCCTCGTGCTCTCGATCGGTGCGTTGGTGATGCTCGCGCCGTTCGCGTGGATGATCGCCACGTCGCTCTCACGCCAGGCCGACATCGCGATGCCGCGCATCCCGACCTTCTGGCCGTCCGACGCGAACTTCTTCAACTACCGAATCGCGCTCGAGAACCTGCCGCTGGTGCGCTACTACCTCAACAGCCTGATCGTCGTCGGTGCTAGCACCGTCGGCTACCTCTTCTTCAGCGCGTTGACCGGCTACGCGTTCGCCAAGGGAACGTTCCGGGGCAAGCAGTTCTTCTTCGTCGCATTCCTAACGACGCTGCTGATCCCGTTCGAGACGCGCATGATCCCGCTCTACCTGTTGATGAAGGATCTCCATCTGAACGACACGCTGCCGGCGCTCGTCGTGCCGTTCCTCGTTGGCGGCTTCGGGACGTTCCTGATGCGCCAGTACATCAGCACGATCCCGGACGAGCTGATCCAGGCCGCCCGCGTTGACGGGGCGAGCGAGTTCCTCATCTTCAGGCGGATTATCCTGCCGCTTTCGGTGCCTGCGCTCGCCGCCCTCGCGGTCGTGAACATCCTCTGGCGGTGGAACGACGTGCTGTGGCCGCTGCTCGTCATCTCCGACCCGCACAAGTACACGGTGACGCTCGGCCTGGCGTTCGAAGGGAAGTCGCAGGGCACCTACACGGGCGTCGCGCTCGCGACCGCGGCGATCGCGATCATGCCCGTCCTCGTGCTCTTCGTCGCGCTTCAGCGCCGCATCATCAGCGGCATCACGATGGGCGGCGTGAAGGGCTGAATCAGAGCAGCGCCTGCTCGGTCGCCCGGTCGAACAGGTGCACCGTGTGCTCCTCGAGGCCGAGCGTGACCGTGTCGCCGGGGACGATCCGGCGTTGTGCGCTGACGCGTGCGACGAGATCGTCGTTGCCGCTCCGCCCGTAGAGAAGCTGGTCGGAACCGAGAACCTCGATGATCTGCACGGTCATCGGCACCGTCGCCATGCCCTCCTCGATGCGCTCGGAGAAATGCTCCGGGCGCACACCGAGCGTCGCTTCTCGCGCCGCGACCGGCCGCGAGAGCGCAAACGAGAAGCCGGACGCCTTGACGACGCCGTCTTCGATCCCGACGGGCAGGAAGTTCATCTTGAGGCTGCCGACGAAGCCGGCGACGTAGACGTTCGCAGGATGGTCGTAGAGCTTCTTGGGCGGTGCGAGCTGCTGGAGGACGCCGTCGCGCATGATCGCGATGCGGTCGCCCATCGTCATCCCCTCGACCTGGTCGTGCGTGACGTAGACGAAGGTGGCGCCGAGCCGCTGGTGCAGCGCCTGCAGCTGGACGCGCGTCTCCGCGCGCAGCTGGGCGTCGAGGTTGGACAGCGGCTCGTCGAGCAGGAACACCTTCGGGTTGCGGACGATCGCGCGCGCGAGCGCGACGCGCTGCCGTTGCCCGCCCGAAAGCTCGCGCGGCTTTCGGTCGAGCAGCCCACCGAGGCCGAGCATCTCGGCCGTCTCACGGACGAGCGGCGTCGTGTCCTTCTTCCGCATCCCGCGAACCTGGAGGCCGAACCGGATGTTGTCGGTGACCGTCATGTGCGGATAGAGCGCGTAGTTCTGGAAAACCATCGCGATGTCACGGTCTCGTGGCGCGATGTCGTTGACGACGGCGCCGTCGACCATGATGTTGCCCTCGTCCGCTTCCTCGAGCCCTGCGAGCAGGCGCAGCGAGGTCGACTTGCCGCAGCCGGACGGGCCGACGAGGATCATGAACTCTCCGTCCGGAATGTCGAGGTTCAGGTTGTCGACGGCGACGAAGCCGCCGTCGAACCGCTTGGTGACGTTCTCGAACGTGACAGCCGCCATCGACTCTGCGATCATAAGTCATATGACCATTTCGAGGCAACTTGTCGAGGACATCTCTTGGTGCTGGTGGACACAGCCCCGGGCGACGCGCATCGGCGACGTCCTCTATCTCGGCGGGATCTCGAGCGACGGGAGCGTCTTCGCCGCGACGCACGATCTCGTGACCGGCGCCAACACGCGCTCCGTCCTCGCTCAGCTGGAGCCGGACGATCACAACAACCCGGCGGTGCTCGTCATGCCGGGGAAGCGGCCGCTCGCGTTCTACTCGCGTCACGACGCGGACGACGCGCTCCGCTGGCGCATAGCGGATGCGCCCGACGACATCCGGTCGTGGGGACCCGAGCGATCGCTGCGCTTCGGCGGTATCACGACGTACGCGCAGGCCCACGCGGTCGGCGACGAGGTGCATCTCCTGACACGCGTCGGCGACACCGCGTGGGGGTACGCGAGGTTGGCGGACTGGGGCGAGACGTGGTCCGACCCCTCACTCTTCATCGCGCTCGAGACGGATCAGGAGACGTACATGCCGACCGCCCTGCTCCCCGACGGCCGGACGCTGCGGGTCGCCATCGCCGGGCACCCGAAGAACTACGAGCAGCAGCCCTGGCACCGGATCGGCGCCCTCGTCGTCGATCTCGTGACCGGCGCCGTGCGACGGCCGAGTGACGACCGGCCGATCGCGAACGTCCGCACCGGCGACGGGCTCCCGATCCGCGGCGAGCAGCTCGAGCACGTGTGCGACGCGGGGGAGGGACGGACGATCAATCTCTTCGACGTCGGCCGGGGCGAGGTCTTCGAGATCGGCTTCGTCTCGAAGGTCGAGCGGGACGAGAGCACGGAGGACGCGCGGTACCACGTCGCGTCGCTCCGAGGCGGCGCCTGGTGCGTCGAGGACGTCGTCGCCGCGGGGCGACCGTTCGGGTACATCCACGCCGGGTTCTACGTGGGAGGGATCGCATTCTCCGAGAGCGCCGGCGGAGCCGCGTACGTCTCGCGCGAGGACGGCGGCCGCTGGTCGCTCGAACGGTGGGAGCGCGCGGCGGACGGGACGTGGACGGCATTACAGGTGTTGCCGGCCTCGGCCACGCGCATCGTGCGGCCGTGGCCCGTCCGGAACCCCACGCCCGAGCTCGAAGTGGTCGCCCTGGCGCTCGAGCGCTACGACGACGCCTACATGGAGACCCTCTCGCACCTGGTCGGCGGAGCAGCCGCCGAATGACGATCGGCTGGGCCGTCGTTGGCTGCGGCTGGGCGGCGGGTGACATGTGCGACGCGGTCGCCGCGGCGGAGGGTGCGCGGATCGTCGTCGTCCGCGACCGTGACCTCGCACGGGCGGATGCGTTCGCCGCCAGGTACGACGCGAAGCGCGCTGCGTCGTTCGAGGAACTGCTCGAGGTGCCCGATGTCGACGTCGTCTACGTCGCACTCCCTCACCGATTGCTCGAGCCGACCGCCGCTCGCGCGATCGCTGCCGGCAAGCACGTCCTGGTCGAGAAGCCCATGGCGCTCGACGTCGCCGGGGTCCACTCGCTGGCGGCGGCCGCGTCCACGCGCGGCGTCGTCGCCGCGCCCGTGTTCGAGCTGCGGGCCCGCCCGATCGCCGAGGAAGCCCGTTCGGTCGTGCAGTCCGGCTCGATCGGCGAGGTTCGTGCGGTTCGCATTCGCACGGTGATCGACAAGCCGCAGTCCTACTGGTCGACCGCTCCCTGGCGTGCCCGGCGCGCCGATGCGGGCGGCGGCATCCTCCTGATGAATGCGATCCACCAGCTCGACCTGCTCCGCTACGTCACCGGTCTCGAGTACGAGTCGGTCGTCGCGGACATCGCAACACTCCACGCCGACGTCGAGGTCGAGGATTCCGGCGCGGCGATCTTCCGTCTGGCCAACGGCGCGCTCGTCAGCCTCACCGCGGCCGCGCACAGTCCCGGCGCCGTCCACGAGGAGCGGATCGAGATCGACGGGGCGCTGGGACGCCTCGACCTGCCGGATCCGTCGTCGGACACCGCTGCGCAGCTGCGGCTCTACAGCGGCGGTGCCTGGTCGGAGCGCACCTGCACGGGTGCGGGCGCCTACGTGACGTTCGTGGACGGGTTCCTCGACGCGGTGCGCGGCGTTGCGCAGCCGCCGGCGACGCCCCAGGATGCCGCCGCCGCTCTCGGCGCGGTCGCCGCGGTCTACCGTGCCGCCGCCGAGGGCGTGCGCGTCGCGGTGGAGCGCTAGCTGTAAGACCCAGCAAGGTTGTTCCTCGTGAGCGCTTCCAGCCGCTGTAGTGGCGGTTGGTGGCTGAGGCTGCCGTGTGGTCGTCGAGGATTGTAGAAGTCGAGCCAGCCGTCGAGGGCGCGGCGGCGTTCTGCTGAGTCGCGGTAGATGGCGCCGTAGGCCCAGCCGGTGAGCATGGTGCGGATGAAGCGTTCGACCTTCCCGTTGCTGCGCGGCGGGCGTAGTTGTGTGTGCGGCGGACGCCGTCCCCGACGAACCGCTCGCCGGTGCCATCCTTGATCCGGGCGAGCTTCTCGACGTCGATGTGCACGAGCTCGCCGGGATGGCGCCGCTCGTAGCGGTTCGCGGGCTCGGGCGGCTCCAACCTCGACAGCTTGCCAAGGCCGAGATCGAAAAGTCCCTGCTCGCCTTCCTCGCGGAAGCGGCGCAACCACTTCGACAACGTGCGGACGCTCACTCCGGCGGCCTCGGCCGCCGCCACAAGCGTCCAGCCTTCCTCGAGCACCCGCTGCACCGCCAGGCGGCGACTACCGGGACAGGTCCTCGCGTTAGCGTGCAGCTTCATCCGGTGTCCTCCCTGGGACTGGTGGCGTAGACACCCCCAGCCTCCAAGAAGGCCCCGATGGAACAACGCTCCTAGGACTTACAGCTAGCCGACGACGCCGCGCATCGCGGCGACGTCGTCGCCCATGACGCCGTCGACGCCCAGCGCGATCGCGCGCTCGATCTCGTCCGTCGTCAGCACGGGCCACGCCCACACGGCGATGCCTGCGTCGTGCGCGCACCGGACCGTCCCGGCGTCGAGGTCTTCGTGGTGGTGCTGCACGACGGCCGCGCCGATCGACAACGCCTGCCCGACGGTTGCTTCGGCATCTGCATGGCCTCGCTCGGGCAGCCTGTCCGGCGCGGTGCGTAACCCCGGGAACGCCTCGCGCGCGTCGAGGAGCGCCCGGTGGCCGAATGACGACAGGAAGTCGACGTCGAGGCGACCGCGTCGCGCGATCTCGCCGGCGACCGCGTGTGCGAGGGACGACTGCTCCTCCTCGGTCTCTCCCTTCACCTCGAGACAGAGCGTCACGCCCGCGCCGGCGGCCAGGTCGTACAGCTCGTCGAGCGTCGGCACGCGCTCGCTCCGAAAGGACGGGTCGAACCAGCTGCCCGCGTCGAGCCGGCGAAGGTCCTCGTAGTCGAATGCCGAGACCGGACCTGCGCCATCGGTCGTTCGACCGACGTCCGCGTCGTGGCACATCACCAGCCGCCCGTCCCGGGTCCGCCGGACGTCCGCCTCGATCATCTCCGCGCCGAGCTCGATCGCCTGCGTGAACGCCGCCATCGTCTGCTCGGGGGCACCTGCCGAGTGGCCGCGGTGGGCGATGACGAGTGTCGTCAGCGGAGCCACTGGTCGAGATGCTCGGCGACGAACTCGTCGTCGTGCAGGTGCGGGTAGGTCGCGCGCACGCGCTCGATCTCCGCCGCCTGGCCGGGTGACAGGCCCTCGCCCGGGTCGAGGCACCAGATCCCTTGCAGCAGTCCCTGCTGTCGAAGCACTTCGTGGATGCCGGCGATGCAGCCCCGGAAGTCATGTGCCACGTCGAACAGCGCGGCATTCGTGTCCGTGATCTCATGTGCACGCACGAGCGCCTCGACCGAGATGCTGTCGGCGGCGCGCCAGCGCGCGACGTCCTCGAGCAGCTCGACCGCACGTTTCGTTCCCACCGCCCATTGGCCGAGGAGCCCGCCCACGAACGATGCCGTGGCCCCGCCGAAGCGATAGTCGGACAGCAGGTCGACGACGATCGCATCGTCGTTGCCGGTGTAGAGCGCGACATCGTCGGCTCGACCGGCCTCGACCACGCCGCGCACCACGTCGATCGTGCCGTAGCGGTTGAACGGGGCGATCTTGATCGCGACGACGCTCTCGATCTCGGCGAAGCGCCGCCAGAACGAGTAGGCGAGCGGCCGGCCGCCGGCGGAGGGTTGGAGGTAGAAGCCGAAGACCGGAATGGTCTCGGCGACGGCACGGCAATGCTCGATCAGCTCGTCGTCCGTGTACGCCGCGAGCGCCCCCAGGCCGAGCAGCGCAGCGTCGTACCCGAGCTCTGTCGCCGTCGCCGCCTCGGTCAGTGCCTGAGCCGTCTCTCCGACGACACCCGCCACGAGGACCGTGTCGCCGCCCTCGGCCCGCGCAGTCTCTGCCGCGAGCTCCAGGACCGGCCGGTAGAGGTCAACACCGGGCGCGCGGATCGCGAACTGCGTCGTGTGGACGCCGACGGCCAGGCCGCCTGCGCCGGCCGCCAGGTAGTACCGGGTCAGCGCGCGCTGGCGCTGCTCGTCCAGCCGACGGTCGCCCGTCAGCGCGAGTGGGTGGGCGGGAATGACGAGGCCGCGGCGAAGCCGCGTGCGGACCCCATCGGCGCTCAAAAGCGGCCGTCCCGTGTCTCGAAGTGGGTGGGCTTCCCGAGCGTCGGCTGTTCCGATGCCACCCACGCTGCGGTCCAATCGATCAGCGTGTCCGTATCGACCGCCGGCGGTCCGAACAGGGCGTGGCACTTGCTCGCGTCGCTGAGCAGCGCGGCGTCGGCTTCGACGCCGACGATCTCCGGATCGGCGCGGTCGAAGAGATGCGCGAATCGCAGTGCGGCCTCTCGGACCGACACGACGTCGGGGCCAGTGAGATTCAGCACCGTCGGCGGGGCGGAGCAGAGCGCGAAGGCCGAGAGGAGCGCCGCGTTCGCATCGCCCTGCCAGATCGTGTTGATCCAACCCATCGAGACGTCCACCGGGACACCCGCATGAACCTTCGTCGCGATGTCGAGCAGCACGCCGTAGCGAAGATCGGTGGCGTAGTTCAGGCGCACGAGCACCGATCGGGTTCCGTGCGCCTCCGCCATGTACTCGAACATGCGCTCGCGCGCGAGGCACGACTGCGCGTACTCGCCCACCGGCGCCGGCGGCGTTTCCTCCGTCGCGCCGCCGGACGCGACCGGCAGCTGCGGATAGACGTTGCCGGTCGAGAGCGCGACGATGCGGGAGTCGGTGAAATGCTCCGCGACGAGCGCCGGAAGGTACGCGTTCATCGCCCACGTCCGGTGCGGTGCGGCGCTCGCGCCGAACTTGAAGCCGGCGAGGTACACGAGGTTCGGCGCGTTCGGCAGCTGCGAATACGCAGAGCGGTCGAGGAGGTCGAGTGAGATCGTCTCGATCCCTCTGTCCTCGAGCAGGCGCGCGGCATCCGCGTTCCCGAAGCGCGACACGCACACGACGCGATGCGCGAGGCCCGCCTCGTCGATGCTGCGCTTTGCGAGCACGGCAAGGCTCGGGCCCATCTTCCCGCCGGCGCCCAGCAGCATCAGGTCGCCGCCGAGCTGCCCGACCGCGGCCGTCGTTGCGGCGGTCGGCGTCGTCAGGAGGTCGTCGAGCGCCTCCTCGGAGCGAGGGGCGTCAGTCCTGGTCGGCGACAAGTCGGCCCGGGCCTCGACGGTAGACGCGAACCTCGAACACCGACGGGACGTGCCATTCGAGCGAGCACATCACCGGCCGGTCGGCGGCGTCGTAGTCGATCTGTTCGAGATGCTGCAGCAGCGTGCCGGGCGCGACCTGGAGGTGATCGGCAAGGTCGTCCTCCGCCATGGCCGGCGCGACGATCGCCTCGCCGTGGTCGACGGGATGGCCACGCTCCAGGAGCAGGCGGTAGAGCGATCCCCGCAGCGCAGGCCGGTCTTCGGCCAGGTTGACGATGTCGGAGGGAATCGTGTCGACCGAGTACACGGCCGGCTGCCCGTCCGCGGTTCGGAGCCGCTTGATCTCGACCACCTTGGTGTCGGGCTCGAGCGACAGCGCTTCGGCCACTTTGGCGTCGGCGGGCACGACCTTCGCGGAGAGCACCTTTCTGCCCGCGCGAATTCCTGCCTGCCGGAGGTAGTCGGTGTAGCTGAAGTTCTGGTCGAGCGAGTTCTGCAGCGTCGGACGACGCGTGACGTACGTGCCGGATCCCTGGCGCCGGAGGAGGTACCCCTCCTGCACGAGCCCCTGGACGGCCTCGCGCAGCGTGATCCGGCTGACGTCGTACCGCTCGCAGAGGTCGGGCTCGTTCGGGAGGCGCGAGCCGGCCGGGAACGAGCCGGTCAGGATGAGCCGCCGCAGGTCGTCGCGGACTGCATCCGAGAGCGGTGGTCTCCTGCGCGCGCGAACGGCCATGCTGATCTCCCACGTCGGCGAATACGTCTGTCGTCTTACGGCATCAAGCGTAACAGTGCGTCCGGCGCCCGTCACGACGCGACCTGGGCTGCCCGTTCGGCCGCGATCCAGCGGCGGTATGCCGCCACCTCCGAGGACTCGCGCTCCGACGACCACCCGAGCTCGCGGCGCAGGATCGCTGCGACGTGCGGTGCCGCTGCCACGCCACCGTCGTCCGCTTCGAGTGCGATGCGCGTCCGGCGCGCGAGGACGTCCTCGACGGTGAGTGCGCCTTCGTGCGTGACCGCGTATGCGGCTTCGGCGCTGAGATAGCCGGAGCCGCCCTCGATGAACACGTTGCCGCCGGCCGCTGTGACCTCGGTCGCGAGGGAGCCGTAGCGCTGCAGCAGCCGTTCGCGCGTCGCGTCTGTCACGTCGAGCGCGCCGAGGGCGAGCCGGGCGTCGGTGAGCCCCGAGCTCCCGAGCAGCGGCCTCGGGGCGGTGCGGCTCGGTGCGATGCCGCCACCGAGCTCCGCGGCGGCGGCGTCGACCGCGTCCGCCGCCATGACGCGGTACGTCGTGTACTTGCCGCCTGCCACGGTGACGAGGCCGGGCTGCGCCCGCCGCACCACGTGCTCGCGCGAGATCGACGTCGTCTCGGCGGAGCCGCCGTTGACGAGCGGCCGCAGGCCGGCGAAGACGCCGGTCACGTCGTCGTATCCGAGCGGCCGGCGAAGCACGGTGTTCACGTGCCTGAGCAGATAGTCGATGTCCTCCGCTGTGGCAGTCGGCCGGGCCGTCGCCGACTCCGCCGGCGTGTCCGTGGTGCCGATCAGCCAGTGTCCGTTCCACGGCACGACGAGCAGGACGCTGCGCTCCGTTCGCAGGATCAACGCATCGTGGAGCTCGATGCGCTCTCGTGGGACGAGCAGGTGGACGCCCTTCGACGCGCGGATGGAGATCGGCTCGCGCACGCCCGCGAGCAGCTCGAGCTCTCGAGACCAGACACCTGCCGCGAGCACGGTGACGCGGGCGCGCCCGTCGAACTCGTCGCCCGAGAGCCGGTCACGCAGGCGGACGCCGTCTATGCGTTCCGCGCCTCTGAACCCGACGACCTCGACTCGCGACGCCGCCACGGCACCGTGCGCGACGGCGGTGCGGAGAACGGTGAGCGCGTAGCGCGCGTCATCGATCTGGGCGTCGAAGTAGCGGATTGCACCGGCGGCCGCCTCCGCTCGCAGTGCCGGCGCAGCCGCACGGGCGGCGCGTCGTCCCAGGTGGCGGTGCCGCGGGAGGCCACACCGTCCGCCGCTCAAGAGGTCGTAGAGCGCGACGCCGGCACCGAAATACGCGCGCTGCGCCGCATCCCGCACGGGCAGTAGAAACGGAATGGGGTGCACGAGATGGGGCGCGAGCTTCGTCAGCAGGAGGTGCCGCTCGGCGAGCGCTTCGCGGACTAGTCGGAAGTCGCGGTGCTCGAGGTACCGCAGGCCGCCATGGATGAGCTTCGTCGACCGGCTGGAGGTCCCTGAAGCGAAGTCCTCGCGCTCAACGAGCGCGACGCTCAAGCCACGCGTCGCTGCGTCGAGCGCGACGCCCGCACCGGTGATGCCGCCGCCGATGACGAGCACGTCGAGATCGGCGCTGCCGAGGGCACGCAGGGCTGCGTCACGCGCGCCCGGATTGAGGCGACCGTCCTCGGTCAAGCCGGCGCCGCGGCGGCGGCGGCGAGGATCGTCTCGACCTGTTCGCGCACGGAGCCACCGCCTGGGAACCGGCGCTCGAAGACGGCGCCGCCGACCGTGAATCCCCAGGCGCCGGTCCGCTCGAGCGATTCCACCTGCTCGACGGTGGCGACGGAGCCTGCCACGATCACCGGCCCGCTCGACGCCTCGACCACCGCGCGCGTTAGTGCAAGAGGATCGACTGTCTGATGGCGATAGGCCAGCAGATCGACGCCGAAGATGTCCGGTGATGCGGTGAGCGCCCCTGCGTGCTCCGCGATCTTCCCGAGCTCCCCCTTCAACACGCTCGGGTGGCCCTCGATCGTGCCGGGGAACGGGCAGTACTTGATGCCCGAGCCGCGAAGCGCCTCGGCGCCGACGTCCGGATGGGTGCCGCCGAGCACCCAGTCGACGCCGATCCTCTGCGCGTTCTCGAGCGACAGCACTTCTTCGTCCGCGTTCGGTGTGACGATCTCGAGCATCACCTCGAGCTCGCGGTCGTGCGCGGCGGCGGTGACATCGCGCAGCAACTCGAGTGATGCGCCGACGTCCTTGAAGCCGATATAACGCAGCCCCGTCCCGTCGATCTGGTCGACGATGTCGCGGGCGTTCGGGACCGTTGCGTCGTCATGCGTCAGCATGAAGATGAACTCGATCATCTTGCGGCTCCTCGAAACGTCGGTGTCAGCTGGTCGAGCGTCTTGATGACGAAGTCCGCGACGACCGGGCCCTCGGCTGCTGCGGCCGCCGTTGTGGCGCCAGTCAGCACGAGAATCCCCGCCGCTCCCATGCTTTGTCCCATTGCGACGTCCGTCGTCAATCGGTCGCCGACAACAGCGAGGTCTTCCGGCGCAACGTCAAGCCGCTCGAGCAGCGCATTTGCCATGTACCTGCTGGGTTTTCCGACGATCGCCTCGGCCCGCGCGCTCGTGCACGCCTCGAGCGCTCCGAGCATGGCGGCACAGTCAGGTAGGCCACCATCCGGCGTCGGACAGTACGCGTCTGGATTTGTGGCCACGATGCTCGCGCCGTGATCGTGCACCGCGCGAAACGCTGCCAACAACTTGTCGTACGAGAACGTTCGATCGAACGAGACGACGACGACATCCGTGAGCGCCGGCTCGCACGTGATGGTGAACCCCGCCGATGCGAGCTCTTCGTCGAGCAGCGGCTCCGCGATGGTGAGGAGACGTGGGCTCTCGCGACCGTAAGTCGACAGATACAGAATGAGTGCGTCGATCGCAGTGACGATGTCTTCGCGTGATGTGGGGATGCCGAGCGCCGTGAGCTTGTCGGCGTAGGCGGTCGCAGCGGAAAGCGGCTTGTTCGTCACGAAGACGACGCGTGCCCCGGCCCGACGAAGCTCCAAAATCGTTTCGGCTGCTCCGGGCAACAGCTCGTCCCCCAGGTATACGGTGCCGTCGAGGTCGAATGCGTAGGCGGCGAACAGCGGCGGTGTGCTCATACGCCCGAATCGATCGATTCTGCTTCGCCGAGGAGTTGTGCGAGATCGTCTGACTCGTACATGCCCATGAAGAACGCGAGGTCGGCGATCGTGAATCGGTCTCGCATCAGGTGGCAGTTCCCCAGGGCCCAACGCAGGCGCCCCGGCTCGACGCCGAGATCGGTCGTCCGCGTCGGCGCGCCTGCGTTCCTGAGCGCCGCCACCAGCCTGCCGGCGGGCGCGAGGATCGTGTCGAACTCCGGCTCGGCCGCTGTCCAACGCTCCGCGAGGGACTGCAGCGTGGGGGCCGCCGCGTGCCAGCGAGCCAGCTTCCGGGAGTAGTCGCGCCAGCACTCGGCCGCGACGGCGCCCGACGGATCCAGATCGTCGAACGCAGCCGCGACCCGGGACTGCATCTCCTCGGCAGAGGGAAAGAGAAGGCTGGTAAGGGCTCCTTCGCGGACAGCCTTCCGGACGCGCTCCCACAGCAGCGCCGCGAGCACCGATAGGACACCGACCTTCGCTCCGTGAAGCGGTTCGTCCTCCCCCTTTGGTTGCGACATCTCGAGCAGGTGACTGACGGTGTGCTCCATGCCGGATCCGGGGCTCGTACGTCCTGCAACTCCCATCGCGATACCACTCAGCGTCAACGCGCCGACGAGTTCCTCGATCGCTGTGGGTTCGCCGGCGCCGATGCCGCCCGCGGCGTCGACGACGGGGTCGATATAGGCGCGTGCCAGTGTGACCACAGCGGATGAGTACGAATCGTCCTGGCCAACGAGCGACGCGAGCAGCCAGTCGGCAGGCGCCGTGTACGAGGCGAGAAGGTCGCCTAGGCCGGCGCGGTTCAGTCGCTTCGGAGCGCGCGAGATGACGTCGGTATCAACGACCAGACGGTCAGGCCATGCGGTCTGCGTCGTCCTCTTGACCCCATCGACGCTGAGCACGGACTGGTCGTCGGCGAAGCCGTTGACGCTGCCCGCCGTCTGAACGGCGATATGCGGGATGCCGCAGCGGGCGGCGACTGCCTTCCCGACATCGACGACCGAGCCGGAGCCGACGCTGACGAGTACCCCCGCCCCCGCGGCACCCGTCATGGCAGCGTCGAGCGTTGCCGCGTCGACGTGCACGCGCGCCTCGCTGTCGCCAATCGTGATCTGGCGGAAGGGGAGGCCGGCATTAGAGAGCGCACGCTTCAGCCCGCCCTTGATCTCGCCGTCGCGACCTGCGATCGCCCTGCAGTCGGCGATGAGAGCGACGTCGTCCGTGGACGCCCGGCGCAGTTCCGCGGCGAAGTCCGGAACGCGGTCTATGACGCCCGCGCCGATCGCGATTCCGCCGAGTCCGAGCGGCTTGAGCATCGAGTTCCCGTCCACCGCGAGGCGGGCGCGGAGCTTCTCGAGGTCGCGCGCAGCTTCGGCTGCGGACGTCGGCGGAGCGATACTCACGCGAGCGCTCCCTCGACTTCGTCGAACAGTCGACGGTAGCGCGCGTAGCCGTCCGCGTAGACCGACGCAAACTCGGCACGCGGAAGGACGGGATCTTCGGTGAGGTGGACGCACTGTGCCGCAGCCTCTTCTGGGTTGCGGAATATGCCGGCGGCGATCGCCGCGAGCATCGCCGCGCCCCTGCTCGTCGCGGCCGCCCCCTGCAGCGGCCGCATCGGCCGGCCGGTAATGTCCGCCTTTATCTGGAGCCATGTGTGGGAGCGCGCCCCGCCGCCGACGACGCGAACCTCCCCGCCGTCGAGCCCCAGTGCTGCGAAGCGCTCGACGACGTCTCGGAGCGCGTACGCGCAACCCTCGAGCACCGCGCGTGAGAGGTGTGTGATGTCGTGGCTTAGAGCGAGCCCTGCGAAGACGCCACGCATCCGGTCGTTCCAGCGAGGGGTCGTCGATCCGGACAGGGTGGGGAGGAACAGTGCGCCGCCGGCTCCCGGGGGCGCCTCGCCGGCATGCGCGAACACATCCGTCTGGGTGATGCCGTGGAGGGCGGCGAGCCACTGCGTGCTTCCGCCCGAGACGAATCCCGGATTCTCGACAAGAAGCATGCCGTCGATTGCGTGGGCATGCGTTTCCACGATTCGGCACTCGTCGAACACGGCCTGGTGAGCCGGAACGACGACAGGCTCCGCTGTTCCGGTGATGTCGACGACCACGCGTGGGGTGACTGCGCCTGCGCCGACGGCAGCCGCGTGGTCGTCACCCGTGCCAACGGCGACGACACAGTCCGTGGTTAGCCCCAGTGCGTCGGCAGCGGACGAGCGCAACGGCCCGATGACATCGGCTGCCGCGGCGATCGGCGGCAGCTTCTTCGTATCGAGCTCCGCGTGGGCGATGAGCTCCTGCGACCACGCACGCGCGGAAAGGTCGTAGAGGAGTGTGGACGACGCATTTGCGTAGTCCTGGACGACGTCGCCCGTGAGCCATCCGGTGAGGTATCCGCCGACCGGCGCAAGCCAGCGAGTGCGTGCGTACGTCTCCGGCTCTTCGTCCCGCAGCCACATCGCCTTCGGTGCGGTGTGCGAGGCGTCGGCATTGAGGCCGGTGCGCGACACGAGAGGGCCGTCGCCGGCAGCCTCTCTGAGCGCGTCGCACTGCGAGGTCGCCCGCCGGTCGAGCCAGACGATCGCGCGTCGAAGCGCGGCGAGGTCGGCGTCCATGGCGACGAGACCATCGACCTGACAACCGAGCGCCAATGCCTTCACGTCACGGGCCGCGACGCCGGATCGTGCGACCGTGCTTCGAACGGCTCTGCACAGCGCAGCGAGCCAGTCCTGCGGGTCTTGCTCCGCCCACCCAGGCGCCGGGTAATAGGTCGTGCACGCCACGGACGCGCTGCTGACCTCGGCCCCGTCCATGTCCATCAAGAGCGCTTTCACGCTCTGTGAACCGACGTCGGCACCGATGACGTAAGCCATGTAAATATGTCTAACGTCTTATGAATTCACTGTCAAGCTGCTAGCCTCGTCCGGGTGTTGTGGCGGCGCGCTTTTTCGACGCTCGGATGCGCCGGTGCGCCGCTGGACGACGTCCTCGCGATCGCTCGCCGTGGCGGCTGGGACGGTCTCGAGTTACGTGCTGCGCCGGGCGAGCCCGCTCATATCGGGCTTTCCGCTCGCGCACGCGCCGAAGTACGTGGCGCGATGGCCGCTGCGGGCGTCGAGCCTCTCGCAATCGCCTCATATGTCGAGGTCGACGACCCCACTGTCAGTGACGCGCTCGTCGTGGAAGACGTGCTCGCACACCTGCAGCTCGCGAGCGACCTTGGAGCCTCGTTCGTTCGCGTCTTTCCAGGCGGCCCCTCCGACGACGGTGCTGGGGTTCGGCGCATGCAGGCGATCGCGGCGCGTCTCGACGACGTGCCCGATGTCGTCCTCGCCCTCGAGACGCACGACTCATGCGCCACCGGCGTCGCGGTGGCCGATGTGCTCAGGCGCGTCGACCACCCTCGTGTTCGAGCTGTCTGGGACGTGCAGCATCCTTGGCGCGCCGGCGAGGCAGTTGCGGAGACGTGCGAGGTGCTCGGACCGCTCGTTGCCTATGTTCAGATCACGGACGCACGTTCCATCGACGATTCGACGCCGTGCCCGCTGGGCACCGGTGTGCTTCCTCTACGAGAAGCCCGGGAGGTGCTCGCTCGCAATGGCTACGAAGGCTGGGTGAGCTTGGAGTGGGCGTCCTTCTGGTACCCGGAGGCGCCGCCGCTCGAAGCCGCACTGCCCAGCGCACTTCGCTGGCATGACGGCTCCCTCTGGAGCGACGATGGCTGACCTCCCGCGCACCGTCGACCTCGAACGGCTGCGCGACGCACTCGACGTCGCCGAGCTCGTCGAGACGGCGCAAGCGCTCGTACGCGCGCCGAGCGAGAACCCGCCCGGTGATGAGAAGGCCGTCGCGGCCGTCGTTGCGCAGCTCCTGCGGAACGCCGGGGCGAGTGACGTCACGACGGTCGTCGCGGAGGCGCGCCGTCATTCTGTCATCGCACGTTGGGGTGCTCCACGTGGCCGGGTTCTCGCGTGGAACGGACACCTCGACGTCGTTCCTGTGGGCGACAGGGAAGGGTGTCCGCATCCGCCGTATGACGGAGTCGTCTCGGAGGGGCGGCTGTGGGGTCGTGGCGCGGCGGACATGAAAGGTCCCATTGCCTGTGCGCTGCAGGCTGTTCGGATGCTCGATCGCGCCGGCCTCGAGCCGCGAGGCGAGGTTGCCTTCTCGCTCGTCGCCGACGAGGAGGCGGGTGGGGAATCCGGTGCGGCATACCTGCTCGGACAGGGACTCTTGCCGAAGGCCGACGCCGGGGTCTGTGGTGAGCCGACGAACCTCGAGGTCATGACCGGCGCCCGCGGCCGCCTCTGGTTCGACGTGACAACCTTCGGTCGAAGTGCGCACGCGTCGCAACCCGAGCGCGGCGAGAACGCAATCACGGCGATGCTCGAGATCGCGGATGCGCTCGCCGAGGCTGATCCCCGCGCGTCGCCGACGCTCATAGCGGGTGGCGCCGGGCCGAACACGATTCCCGATCGTTGCTCGTTGACGATCGATCGGCGGTTTTCGGCGGATGAAGGGGCCGAAGCGGTGCGTGCGCGCATCGTCGGCGCCGTGGGCAAGGTCCGCGCGCGGTCGAGGATGCAGGTCGAGCTCGTCGAGCGCGCGTGTCTCGATGCGGCAGAGATCTCGCCCGACGCGGAGATCGTTCACGTCACATGTGCGGCGGCCGAATCGGTCACGGGCCGCCCGACTCGTACGGGTCGGATGCGGGCGGCCACGGACGCGCGCTTTCTGATCGCGGCCGGAATCCCGACGGTCGTCTTCGGACCGGGTGATCTTGCGGAGGCGCACACTCCCGGCGAGTCGATCGCGGTCGCCGAGCTGGTCCAAGGCGCGCTCGCCTACGCGGCCGTGATGTGTCGCTTCCTCGAGGCGACCTGAAAACAGTGCGCGAGGTCGCCTTGTTCGCGGTTCTGTGCGGCTTTGGTGTCGTCTCTGGCTTCAACGATGGCGGGAACCTCATTGCGTCGTTCACCTCCGGCCGGGTCATCTCGCCACATGCGGCCGCCTGGCTTCTGCTCCTGGTGCCGCTCGGCCCGCTGGTCGCGGGAACCCGGGTGGCGCAGACCATCGGCACGAACGTCATCGACCTTGGCGCACAAGGCGCGACAGGCTTCGCCCTGATCGCGCTCGTATCGATGACGGTCGCGCTCGCCTCGTGGCGCTGGCGGATCCCGATCAGCATGACCATCGCGCTGATCGGCGCGATGCTCGGATGGGTGCTAGCGGTGCCAGGCGCTTCCGGCATCCGCTGGCAAGGCGTTGCGAAGTCACTGGTGGGCACGCCGCTGTCCGTCATTGCCGGACTGGGATGCGCGTTCCTCCTTCATCGCGCTGCGCGGCGCGCGCTGGGTCGCTTGCCATTTGCGCGGGCGTTGCGCATCGCACGGATGCAGTACTTCACGAGCGCCTTGCAGGCGGTCGCGTATGGCAGCAACGATATGGAGAAGACCATCGGGCTTGTTGCCGCAGCCGAGATCGTTCTCCATCGCAGCTCGAGCTCCGGCATCGGCCGGCATGCGCCGTTGTTGCTCGCGTCCGGGAGCTTCCTGGGCGGCGCGTTCGTCGGCGGCTGGCGAGTGGCCCGCCGCGTCAGCTCCGGGATCTTCCGCGTGCGGCCGGTCGAGGCGCTCACCGAGCAGCTGAGTGCAGGACTCGTCGTCGTGGCGTTCGCTGCCGCCGGCGCGCCCGTCAGCTCGACGCAAGCGACCGGAGGCTCGCTCGTCGGCGTGGGGATCTCTGTCGGTGCGTCAGGGGTTCGCTGGAGCGCCGTACGTCAGTTGTGCGCGAGCTGGCTCGTGACGTTTCCTCTGGCCTTCGGTCTGGCCCTCGTCCTGCATCTTGTCCTCCGCGTGAGCCTCGGAATCCGATGAGCATCACTCGGTTCGTAACCGCCCTTCTTCGCTCGAACGATCGGCGATTCATCACCCTGCTCTGCGATCAAGCCGACCTCGCCATCAAGAGTCTGCGCCTGCTTCAGGCATTGGAGCACGACCAGCTCGCTCAAGCGGTTGCGGTCAGGGCAGTCAAGGATGTCGAAAAGCAGGGTGACGAGGTGCGGCGTGTTCTGGTTGACGAGCTCATCCACACCTACTCGACACCCTTCGATCGAGAAGATCTGTTTGCGCTCTCCCGAACGATCGACGACATCATCGACGCGGCCGACGAGGCCGCTCGCGAGCTCTTCACCTTCGACATTCCGTTCCCTGAAAACCTGGAGGAGATGACCGATGTCCTGCTCGATGGAGCGAGGCACATCCGCCTTGCAGTCGGCGAGCTGCTCGACCACCCAATGATCGCCGCTGACCATGCCGTCCGCGCGAAGCGTTCGGAGAATCACGTGGACGACTTGTACCACGCCGCCGTCGACAAGCTCTTCGACAGCTGCAAGGAAACGAGCGAGCTCCTGAAGACGCGCGAGATATACCGCCACCTGAAGAACTCGGCGGACCGCATCGACGAGGCAGCTGACGAGATCTCGGTGATCGTCATCAAGCGGTCGTAGCCCGCTTCGTTCTATCGACACCGCCGGACCTGGCTCTGCCCGCGCGAGTTCCACTGCCGTCGATATGGCTGCGCGGGGCCTTCGGTCGTCGGTCCCGAGAGAAGCGCGGTGCCGCGCTTACGGCTTGCTCACGGAAAGATCGTGGAAAGGAGAGGCGCCGTCAGATCGCCGCGTACCGCACATAGTTGACGGGGCTTGCGAAAAACTGCTCGAGGCGTCGTGCGGCGACCCACGGCCAACGCCCGGACGCGATCGACAACCTGGGGGTCGCCCGCGACGCAGAGAGTCACGTTTTTCGCGCCGAAGCGCGAATAGGCGACGGCTCGTCGCCCGGCGGGCGGTTACGCGCAGTCGCCACAGCAGGGGGCGAGGTGTCTCGTACGCCGGCGAAGTTTTCCTTGTCTATGCGGGGCCCCAGCGGGAGACGCGCCTGAATCGACTCTGTCCCCAGAAACCTGTCCCCAACTCATGCGTCAGCGGAAGCCCCTCGGGGAGCATGCGTTGGCAGGTGTTTCGATTTCCCGCCGCCAGGCGACCGTCGATCCCCTCCCTAACGCGGAGGTGCTCTACAGTGTCAGTGGCGGCAACAAGAAAGTGTCAATTTGCGGCGGTTTCTTAACGAAAGAGCCCTCTGACGGACTCGAACCGTCGACCCCTCCTTACCATGCGGTCATGGACCGTTGCCGTAGGTTGCCGACGGTTGCGAAGAGGCTTGTTTGAGCCGCTTTTGGGGCTGTCCGATTTGCCGACTGTTGCCACCGGTTGCGCCCGCTTGGCTCCATTGATGCTCCACGATCGTGTGTTCGGCTC
>DASXWV010000071.1:0-59384 GCA_036503495.1 Gaiellaceae bacterium | reverse complement strand
TCGCCAACCGCGGCGCACGGGTGCGTGGTGTCACCGTCGCCGAACTTCGAGAAGCGTTCCTTGTTCGAGCCGAAGCGGAAGCGCTTGCCGCGCAGCTCGCCGCTGAGCGAATCGACGCCTCCGCGCTCGAGCAGCTGACGGCGGCGGATGCGCGCTTCGCAGAGCTCTCCGACGAGCTTCGCGGCGGCGTAGCGCCGGCCCGGCTGCGGCCACTGCTCGCCGAGTGGGTCGCCGCCAACGACGCCTTTCACGACGGCGTCCTCACCGCGTCGGGGAACACACTCTTGGGTGATCTCGCCCGCGCCTGCCGGCGCGTTTTCCTGCCGCAGCTGCTCGCGCACTGGTCGCCCCGCCTTGCGGAGCTGCTGATCGAAAACGAGACCGAGCATCGGATCGTGCGCGAGTTGCTCGAGCTCCGCAGCGCGTCTGGGGCGCGCGCCGCGATGAAGCATCACGTCGCGTCGTCGGGCGCGTTGATGGAGCACGCGCTCTTCCCGACCGGCTCACCCGAACCAGCGGACATCACACCTGTCGAGGAGGTCAGCACGTGAACGCGCCCGGCGCGAATGGCAATAACGCAACGACACGGATCGGCGTCGACGTGGGAGGGACCTTCACCGATCTGATCCTCTACGACGGCCGCTCGGGCGAGGTGCGCGTCGCCAAGGAGCCAACCACGCCCGGTGCACCCGAGATCGGCGTCGCGAACGCGACCCGCGCGGGCGTGCCGAGCGAGGAGCTCACGAGCGCGGACTACTTCTTGCACGGAACGACGGTCGGTCTCAACGCGCTGCTCGAGCGGCGGGGAGCAACGGTCGGGTTGCTGACAACGAGCGGCTTCCGCGACACGCTTGAGATCCGCCGTGGCGACGCCGACGAGCCGTACAACCTGTTCTGGCGTCAACCGCCGCAGCTCGTTCCCCGCCGGCTGCGACTGCCCATCGGCGAGCGAATGCGCGCCGACGGGCAGGTGCACGTGCCGCTGAACCCCGAGGACGTCAGGCGCGCGGTCGACACGCTCGAAGAGGAAGGCGTCGAGTGTGTTGCGGTCGTCTATATCAACGCGTACGCGAACCCCGCGCACGAGCTTGAAACCGAGCGGTTGTTGCGCGAGTTCGGCTACGCCGGTCCGATCTCCCTCTCGCACCGCGTCTCGGGTGAGCACCGCGAGTACGAACGCACCTGCACGGCTGTCATCGACGCCTATGTTCGGCCGCGGATGTCGACCTACCTCCGACGGCTCGAAAGCG
This sequence comes from Gaiellaceae bacterium, assembly GCA_036503495.1. GTDB lineage: Bacteria > Actinomycetota > Thermoleophilia > Gaiellales > Gaiellaceae > Palsa-739. Next base: position 58,134 of record DASXWV010000071.1, on the reverse strand, counting down.
ACCTCCGCGGCGCCGGCTTCGACGGCTCACTGCTGGTGACTCGATCGGGCGGCGGTGCGATGACGTTCACCGAAGCCGAAGATAGGCCCTTCGAGACAATCCTCTCCGGCCCCGTCGCGGGTGCGGAGGGCGCGGCCGAGCTGTCGCGCACACTCGACCTCCCGAGCGTGATCACAGCCGACGTCGGGGGCACCAGCTTCGACACCTGCCTGATCACCGACGGTCGGCCGCAGGTCATGTACCAGGGCAAGGTGATCGGGATGCCGGTGCAGAGCGCCTGGGTCGACGTGCGCTCGATCGGCGCGGGAGGCGGTTCAATCGCCTACGTCGACGTTGGAGGACTGCTCCGCGTCGGACCGCAGAGCGCGGGCGCCGATCCGGGGCCTGCGTGTTACGGCCGCGGCGGCACACAGCCGACCGTCACCGACGCCGCGTACACGCTCGGCATGCTCGGCCACGGCCTGCTCGCAAGCGGGCTGCAGCTCGACGCCGACGCTGCGCGGACGGCGCTCGAGCCGCTCGCCGAGAGCCTCGAGATGACGCTGGAAGAGCTCGCGCGCGGAATCATCACGATCGCAAGCGCGAGCATGGCGGAGGCGATCCGCGCGATCACCGTCGAGCAGGGACAGGACCCCCGTGACGCCGCGCTGATGCCGTTCGGCGGAGCCGGTCCGCTGTTCGCGACGCTGCTCGCACGTGAGCTCGACGTCGAGAAGATCGTTGTTCCGCCCTATGCCGGCAACTTCTCGGCCTGGGGGCTTCTCGGCGCCGATCTGACCCAGACGCACGCCCGCACGCGGATCATGCAGCTCGGCGATGACGCCGTCGTCGCGGCAAACGAGATGCTCGGCGACCTGTTCAACGAGCTCGAGCAGCGAAAGGAAGCCGGGCACGGTCAGCAGATCCGCGAGGTCGGCTTCGACATGCGCTACGCCGGCCAGGATCACTCGCTCACGGTCGAGATTCCGTCTGAGAACGGCCGGATCGCCTGCGATGCAGCAGCGATCCGTGACGCCTTCACGCGCGACTACCGGCGGACCTTCGCGCATGAAATGGACGAAGCCGTGCAGATCGTCTCGGTCCGCGCGACCCTGCGAACCCCGCTGCCGCGGCTCGCGCAAAAGAGCGCCGCCTCCTCGAACGGCCACGGATCACTTGCCCGTGAGAGCACGGTAGAGGGGTACTCCTTCGAGCGCGACGAATGGCTGCCGTTCGCGCTCGTCGAGCGGGACCTCCTCACCCCGGGCGCCACGCTCGCCGGGCCGGCAATCGTGCTCGAAGACACGACCACCACCTACCTCGATGCCGGCTTCACCGCCGTCGTCGACGACTCTGGATCCCTTCTCATCGATGGAGCGAACGCATGAGCGAGACGATCAATGTCTACCGCGGCGCGACCGGCGCCGTTCACGCCCGCGGCGACGCTGACCCGGTGACCACTGAAGTCATCCGACACGGGCTCAACTCTGCGGCCGATCAGATGAAGCGGGCGCTGATCCGGACGGCGTTTTCGCCGGTGATCTACGAGATGCTCGACTTCGTCACGGCCATCTACGACCGCGAGGTCCGGTTGCTTGCCCAGGCGCAGAGCCTGCCGATCTTCATGGGGACAATGAACTTCGCTGTCCAGGCCGCTGTCGAGGCCGTCGGCGGCGAGTCGGAGCTCGAGCCGGGCGACATCGTCTTCTACAACTGGCCGTACGGCACCGGTTCACACCCCAACGATCTGACCGTCGTCATGCCCGTCTTCCACGACGACGAAGAGTTGATCGGGTACGCGACCGTCAAGGGCCACTGGCTCGACATCGGCGGCAAGGACCCGTACTCGACCGACACCGTCGACGTCTTCCAGGAAGGCACGATCTTCCCGGGCGTCAAGCTGTACAGCCGCGGGGAGCTCGTCAAGGACATCTGGAAGATGGCGATGGCCAATTCGCGGCTGCCGAAGATGGTCTCGGGCGACATCAATGCCGAGGTCGTCGCGGTCAGAACGGGGGCGAACGCCTTCCTGCGTGTCGTGAACCGTTACGGCGTCGACACATTCCGCGACGCGACAGAGCGAATGTTCGACCATGGGGAGGCGATCGTTCGCAGCTACTTCGAGCGGATCCCGGACGGACGCTACGTCGCACAAGGCGAGATGGACAGCAACGGCCTCGACGACGAGCCTGTCCCGTTCGAAGTCGCGATCGAAGTCGAAGGATCGACAGTCCGAGTCGACTACTCAAACGCGCCCGACGCCTCGGCGGGGCCGATCAACTGTCCGCTGCCGTGCACCGTCTCGGCAAGCAGGATCGCAATCCTCAACCTCGCCGGCGGCGGCGACTTCCCGAACGAAGGCCACTTCCGCCCACTCGAGGTCGTCACCCGTCCCGGATCGATGTTCCATCCCAACCCGCCCTCACCGGTGTTTTTGTTCGGCTGGTCCGCGATGCAGGCAATTGAGGTTGTCTACAACGCAATCGCGCAAGTGCTCCCCCAAGCTGTCCCAGCATGCAGCGGCGGCGACATTCAGTGGTTCGTCTGGTGGGGGACGCGCGAGGAAACAGGCGAGCCGTGGGCCGACGGCTGCGTCCTTCCCGTCGGCAAAGGTGGCCACAGTCGCGGCGACGGCGCCAACAGTCTCATTCACCTCATCGAGGCTGCCACCCGCGTCACACCATCCGAAGTCTGGGAGGCAAAAAACCCGTTCCTGCTCGAGCGGGTCGAGCTTGCAGCCGACTCGTGCGGGGCGGGCGAGTACCGAGGCGGACTCGGCGTCGACTACTTCTTCGAGGTTCTCGAGGAGCAATTCCTCACCTCGACCTCAGAGCGGACAAAAAACGCGCCGTGGGGAATCGCGGGCGGCCTCGAAGCACGGCCCAACGCGGTAGCCGTGCGCATGCCCGACGGCGAACGGGTCGAGTTCTCCAAGATCACTCGCTTCGTCATGCCGAAGGGGTCGGTGCTCGAGATCAGGACGGGCGGCGGCGGTGGGTACGGCGACCCGTCAAAGCGTCGGCCCGAGGACGTCCATTTCGACCTCCGCGAGGGATACATCACCGAAGAACACGCACGCGAGCACTATCCCCACGCATTCGATTGACGGGCTGGCTCGGCGTGATAACCCGGAGGTCGCAGGTTCAAATCCTGCCCCCGCTATACGGAAGGCCCCGGAAACGGGGCCTTCGTCGTCTCAGCTGCCGCCGACGAAGCGGGCCATGAGCTCGGCGGCCTCCTCGTTGCTCAAGCCCTCGTCTCTCGTCAGCGAACGCCACGTCGGAAACGCGAGCGCGAGGCCGATCGCCGCTCGCGTCTGCCGCGCGCGCCGCCCGCGAAGGCCGCGGCCCTTCGCGAGATCGTCTTGGATCGAACGAAGGTAGCCGTAGAAGTCGCGCAGCCGTTTCGCGACGGCGGGCACGAGCGGCTCGTCGCGAAGCAGGCTCGCATACATCGCTTCTGTGGCGTCGTAAAACTCGTATAGCGAGCGGATCGCCGTGCGTGTTCGCTCATGCGTGTCGGCGATCGACGACCACGACGCCGGATCCGGGGGCGGGTTTGCTGCGCGCCAGTGCGCCGAGCATGCGGCGAACAGTGCGTCCTCGTCGGGGAAGTGCCGATAGACCGTGGAGCGCCGGACGCCGGCGCGCTCGGCGATGGCGCTGATCGACGTGTGCGCCGGGCCGAGCTTTTCGTGCAGCTCGACCGCGCTGTCAGTGATCCGGCGCCGGGTCGCCTCCTCGAGCTCGGCGCGGCGCCGCATCGTGTATTGACGCTTTTGGGACGACACGACTGTCCCATCATATTGACAGGCGGGCGGCCGACGTCCTATATTTCGATGGACACCGATGCACAATGAAAGGGATGTGACGATGAGTGCTGCAACGTCAGGCGTGATGCTGGTCGGCCCCGAAAACGGCAGGGAGGGCTTCCTGGGAAGCATCGGCGTCCGGTTCATGATCGACGGGCTCGCCGCGGGCGAACGTTTCTCGCTCGTCGAGCATCCGATGTCCCCGCGGGCGCTCGCCGCACCCGTTCATCGACACACGCGTGAGGACGAGTACAGCTTCGTGCTGGAGGGGCGCATGGGCGCGCTGCTCGGCGACGACGTCGTCGAAGCGGGGCCTGGGGACCTGGTCTTCAAGCCGCGCGAGCAGTGGCATACCTTCTGGAATGCGGGCGACGAGCCGTGCCGGATCCTCGAGATCATCTCGCCTGCCGGCTTCGAGCTGTTCTTCAAGGAGCTATCCGACATGGGTGGCGTCCTCGCTGCCGATCCCGACGACGTCGCGCAGCTCAGCAAGCGTTACGGCCTCGAGATGCGGCCGGAGACCGTGCCCGGCCTGCTCGAGCGCTTCGGGCTGCAACTGGGATCACCGCTCGGCGGCGGCTGGCGGCCGTAGAGCGTCTCCAGCCGCCGGAGCGCCGTCAGCTGGTACGCGGTCGCAGGAAGTCGTTCACAACGCGCCCCGGCTACTCCGAAAGGCCCGCTCCGGCGGGCCTTTCGTCTGCTAGGGCATCGTCGATGAGGTACACGCTCGCGGCGAGTGTCTCGCTCGATACCGGTGCGCCGGTCGGGAGGCAGCCGCCGCTCCCGCGCGAGCCGAGCTGAGCGCGCGCTCAGCGGGATGCTGGGTGCGCAGCGGCTAGGGCTTGTGCTGTTGCTGGGGGTGGTCGCGCTCGATCCGGTCGCGAGCTTCGCCGATCTTCTCGGCAACGATGTAGTCCGGGTGGCGCTCGACGACCCGCTCGACGGCGGAATCGTCGTGGCCCGGGATCAGCAGGAACTGGTAGCGGTGGGCGACGATTTTTTCGTACTCCGCAGGGCGGATCTCGATCTTGCCCACGCAGGTTGGGTCGTCACATTCGCAATGAAAGGGAAGCGGCGCCTCGACGCCGTGCTGCTGCGCTCCGTCGTCGATCCGCGAGTTGATCGTCCGAAATGCCTCCTCGTTTTGGGCAGCGCGCTCCGCGAAGTCCATCGCCAGGATGATCACGCATTTCTCGGCTCACCGTCGGCCGTCAGCGCCGAGCGTTCCTCAAAAATGGCGGGTGGGCCCAGTTTCTTGATCGCGGTCGGTGCACCGTCCTCGGTTCACGGGGCACATACGAAGACCGCGACGTGTCTGGACGCCACGAGCGGCCCGTCGAAGTCTGGCAGGAGGTCGGCTGCCTCGGTCTGGGTGGTGGCAGCGAGATACTCGTAGGCGGCTTGCCGGTCGTGGAACGTGACGGTTCCGAAGACATCACGCTGCTCGACGTCTTTGAAGTGCCGACGCAAAGCGGCCTCTGCACTCTCGACCGTGAAACCGCCACCTGGAGCGCCGATCTCCCCGACGAGCTCCCACACCTCCGCGAGGTTGCGTTCGCTGCTCGTGGCTGCGACCAGGCGGGCGTCTGGCCTCAGGACTCGGCGCAGCTCGGCGAGAGCCCGATCGAGATCCGAGGCGTGGTACAGCATCCACGCGGCGAGCGCGCAGTCGAAGGTCTCGTCGCCAAACGGCAAGCTCACGACGTCGCCGACGAGCGCCTCGACCCCGCGAGCGGCCGTCAGCTCGACCATCCGTTCGGACTGATCGAGCGCGACCACATGCGCCGACAACTCGCGCAAGATCCGCTCCGCGAGCTCGCCGCGGCCACACCCGACCTCCACGACGTCCCGCGGCTCCCATTCGGCGACAGCGGCGAAGACGGCGTCGTACGGATCCATCCCGGTGGCCGTCTCCTGTTTTGCCATGCGCGCGGCGTACCGGCTCTCGTCGGCGTACTCCCTTCGGACAGCTTCGCGATCGTTCAGCGAGTTCATCGCGCGGCCGGGATAACGACGCGACAAGGGCATCACCGCCTTCTTGCCTCAACGGGCCCACACTGTTCTGCAGGGTACGGCGCGTCCCGCATCAAGGCGGTCGAAGGCCGGCAGAGAACCACCGCCTTCGTCGACGATCGACGGCTCGGAGACGTCTTGACGCGCATGTCGCGCGGGCCGTACATGAGCGTCCCGCGCATCAGCGCCCACCCTCTTCGAGCGGCGGCGCCAGTGCGTATTCGTCGTCGCCGACGTGCCGGCCCCACTCGACGACGTTCCCCTCATCGTCGGCCTGCTGGATCGCGACGTGGGCCATGAAGCGCTTCGGCGCCGCGCCGTGCCAGTGGTTCTCGCCGGGCTCGAAGAAGACGCGGTCGCCGGGCCGGATGATCTCGATCGCGCCGCCCTCGCGCTGGCAGAGGCCGACGCCTTCCAGAACCCAGATCGTCTGACCGCGCGGATGTGTGTGCCACGCGGTGCGCGCGCCGGGCGTGAAGTGCACGGCCGCCGCGCCGACCTGCGACGCGCCGGCCGGCGCCGCAATCGTGTCGATGTAGGCGGAACCGGTGAACCAGTCGGCGGGGCCGGCGCTCGTGTCGAGGGTGTTCCTGGTGATCTGCACGCCTTGCTCCTCCCGCTTCGGCATCCCCGGCGCCGGGTGCGCGAGGGGACGTAGGTGGAGAGGGTCGCAGGACCCTCTCCACCTCGCGTCGTCAGCGGCGGAACTGCGTCTCGACCGCGGGCGGCGACTCGTCGCGCGTCAGCGGCGAGTCCGCGACTTCCTGCTTCGCGTTCTCGCGTCCCTGCCGAAGCTCGCGCTTCATCTGCTCGCTGTTCTCGCGGCCCTTGTCGCACGCGCCGCGCAGCATCTCGCCGGCGACCTCGCGCCCGCCGACGACGGAACGGTCGCCGTCCTCTGCGTCGCGTGACGCTTGCGCCGCTCGGCCGGCGGAGGGACAATGACGGCTGAGCGAGCGAGGGAGGCCGCACGATGGCACTGCACCTGATCCGGTTCGGCTACACGCCGGAGGCATGGGATGCGCTGCTCCACCATCCACAGGACCGCCGCGACATGCTCGCGGCCCGGATCTTCGGCGTGGGCGGACGCCTCGACGGGTTCTGGTACGCGAACGGCGAGCACGACGGCTATGCGCTCGTCGAGTTTCCGGATCACGTCGCGGCCGCCGCCGTGCTCGTCGCAATCAAGGCGACGGGGTCGTTCCGCTTCCTCGAAGCGACGCCGCTGCTGACGATGGACGAGATGCTCGACGCGCTGCAGCAGGCGAACGACTTCGCGTACGCGTCACCCGGTTCCTGATGCGCCGCGGCCCGGGACGAACCGGTCGTCGACGACGGCGAGGCCGACGATCGCGAGCGCGGCGCCGGCGACCGCCGGCAGGACGACCGACGGCGTCGGCAGCGCGAGCGAGAAGAAGCTGCGCGCGAACGGCACGCTCAGGACGACGAGGTACACCGCGAGCATGACCACGCACAGCGTCGACACGGCCGCGCCGCGAACGCGCCCCGACACTTCGAGCGCGAGGATCAGGTAGAGGCCGACGACGACGAGGACGGTGACTGCGATCGTCCGTGCCTGCACGAGCTCGAGGCCGAGTACGTTCAGGCCGAAGAGGTACGACGAGAGCACGCCGAGCCCCGCCGCCGTCCCCGCGGGCAGCGCGAAGCGCGCGAGCTCGCGGAGGAAGCCTTTCGAGGTGTACGCACCGGTGCTCGGCGCGAGGGCGAGGAAGATCGCCGGAATCCCGATCGTCAGCCCGGCCGCGAGCGTCAGCTGGCGCGGCAGCAGCGGGTACTCCGTCGACGTCAGGCCGATCGAGAGGATGAGAAAGCCTGCGAACGCCGACTTCGCCACGAACAGCTTCGCGACGCGCTGCACGTTGCGCAGGATCTTCCGGCCCTCGCCGACCATCGCGGGCACGGACGCGAACTCGCCGCCGACGAGCACGACGTCGGCGACGGCGCGCGCCATCTGCGTGCCGCTTCCCTGAGCGATCGCCAGCCGCGCCGCCTTCAGCGCCGGGACGTCGTTGATCCCGTCGCCGACCATGGCGACGTAGCGCCCGCTCGTCGACAGTGCCTCGACGACGCGGCGCTTGTCGTTCGGCGCGATCCGGCCGAACACGTCGTGCGCTGCGACGACCGAGCGCAGCGCAGGCGCGTCCGCCGGCAGCGCCGACGCATCGAACACCGCACCTTCGATGCCTGCGTCGCGCGCGATTGCGGCCACCGTCTCCGGCCGGTCGCCGGAGAGCACCTTCAACGTCACGTCCTGCGAGCGAAACCAGTCGACGGTCGAGCGCGCGTCGGGACGCAGCCGCTCCGCGAGCAGCACGAGCGCATGTGCGCGCGGCCGCTCCGCGTCGAGCCGGTCGGCAGTCCCGAAGGCGAGGACTCGGCGGCCGGCGCCCGCCTCCTCGGCGGCCTGCGCGGCGAGCGCGCCGAGCTCGAAGTGCTCCGGCGCGCCGAGGACGTAGCCGGTGCCGCCGAGCCGGAGCGCGGAGAAGCGCCGGCCCGACGCGAACGGGATCTGCTCGTCGACACGCGACGGCGGCGCCGGCAGCTCCGCTGCGATCGCCGCGAGCGTCGCGTTCTGGATCGGCGACGAGGCCGCGTACCGCCCGAGCTCGTCGGCAGCGGTCGCAGGACCGACGAGCCCGGCGACGCGGAGCGCCGGTTCCGTCAGCGTGCCGGTCTTGTCGAAGCAGACGACGTCGACGGAGGCGAGCGACTCGATCGCGTTCAGCTGCTGCGGCAGCGCGCCGCGGCGGGCCATGCGGAGCGCCGCGACGGCGTACGTGACGCTCGCGAGCAGGATGAGCCCCTCGGGGACGAGCGTGACGACCGCGGCAACCGACGTCGGCACGGCATCGTGCACCGGCGCATGGCGGTGCCACAGCGCGTACCCGAGCACGACGCCGAGCGGGACCATCACGCCGACGAGGACGAACAGCAGCCGGTTCAGCGCGCGCTCGAGCGGCGAGCGCGGATGCCGGAACGTCCTCGCTTCGCCGGTGACCCGCGCGGCGTAACTCTCGCTGCCCACCGCGTCGGCGACGACGTAGCCGACGCCTTCGAGCGCGAACGCGCCCGAGCGCACATGCTCACCCGCGCTGCGCTCGACCGGCTCCGATTCACCCGTGAGGATCGACTCGTCGAGCCGCAGCGAGTCGGCGCGCGCGAGCGCACCGTCGGCGACCAGCTGGTCGCCCGGCCCGACCTGCAGAAGGTCGCCCGGGACGACGTCGCCGACGGCGACGGTGCGGGCGCGGCCGCCGCGGATCACCGTCGCCGCCGGCGCGACGAGCGCGCTGAGCCGGTCGAGCGCCCGCTTCGCGCGGACCTCCTGCAGCGTCCCGATGCCCGCGTTCGCGACGAGGATGCCGAGGAACAGCGCGTCCTGCCAGTCGCCGAAGGCGAGCGTCGCGACGCCGGCGACGGCGAGGATCAGGTTGAAGACGGTCAAGACGTTGGCGCGGACGATGCTCGCGTACGAGCGGCTGCTCGCCTCCGGCGCCGCCGGTCCGCGGTCGGCGAGCCGGCGCGCGGCCTCCGCATCCGACAGTCCACCCTCGAGAACAGGCTCGTCCAGCAGCGTCACGACATCTTCGATCATCGCGGTCCGGCCGTTTGCGGAGTTGGCGGGTCGCGCGTTCGGTGCGACCGTGAATCGATGCGGCGGAACACCCGGATTCGCGTCGTCCTCGCCGACGGCGACGTCGACTGCCTCGAGGCGCTCGCGAGCGCGATGGAGGCGGACGGACGGTTCGAGGTCGTCGGGCTGGCGGCAAACGGCGCCGAGGCGTTTCAGATGGCGTGCTGGCACGAGCCGCACGTCACGGTCATGGACGTGGCGATGCCCGGCATCGGCGGCCTCGAGGCGGCTCGGCTGCTGCGGCAGAGCCGCCCGCGCGCCTGCGTGCTGATGGTTTCGGCTGCCGAGGCATGCGCCGAAGGGCTCGTCTCGAAGACGGACCTCGCGGCGGTGCTCGAGGCGGCGGCGCGTGGCGTCGCCGGCCATTCTGTGTACACTTGACAACCGGGGGAATTGCGTGGTGTCCGCCGCAACGGACAGAGCTCGCCAAAGCCCACGCTCCTCTTTCGCAGAACGGCCCGCTCTCCACGGGCCGTTCTGTCGTTCGGGGCCGATCGCGAAAGAATCGGTCGCCGGCTTTCGCCGAGCCCGCCGGCGAAAGTACCGTCCGCGGGGATGCGGAAGATCCAGACCCAGGGCGTCCACCACATCACCCTCGTCGGCGCCGGCCGGCGCGCGTCGATCGACTTCTGGGAGGGCGTGCTCGGGATGCCGTTCGTCTTCGAGCAGCCGAACCTCGACAACGCTGCCGAGAGCCACCTCTATTTCGATCCCGGTGACGGACGGTTGATCACGATCTTCACGAACGAGGAGCGCGTGCCGGTCGGGCCGCCGGAGGACGACAAGGTCGCCGGGCGCCTGCACCATCTCGCGTTCAACGTCTCGAAGGCGACGTTCGACCAGGTGGTCGCGCGGCTCGACGAGCGCGGCATCCGCAATAGCGGCGTCAAGGATCGCGGCTTCATGGACTCGGTCTACTTCCACGATCCGCTGGGGCTGCTGATCGAGCTCGCCTCGTACCGCTTCGAGCCGCCCGCAGGGTGCACGCACGCGGACGTGCTGCTCGAGGCGCACACGCTGCGCGTCGAGCGCGGCGACCGCAACATCGCGCCCGAGCACCTCGCCGACGCGATCGAGGAGCTCGTCGCCCGCTCGCGGCGGTCGCTCTCGCGAGACGAGTAGTTACTTCGGCGGCAGCGACCGCGCGTAGCCGACGCCGCGCGCCACCCAGTCCGCGAGGTCGCCGCCCGCATCGACGCGCAGCCAGCCGCGCATCGCGCGCCCGCGCATGACCATCGTCTCGGCCGCCGTCGTGCGCACGAGCTCGTCGGACTGATCCGGGTCGACGCGCACGAGCAGGCCGCCCTGGCCGCTCGCGGCGACCGTCATGTTGCCGCCGACGAGGAACGCGAGCCCGCCGAACATCTTCTTCTCGCTCAGGTTCGGCTCGCCGGCGACGAGCCCGCGGATTCGTGCGGCGAGCGCCTCGTCGTACGCCATCAGCCGTCCAACCGCTGCTGCAGCTCGGCGACGATGCGCTCGAGCTCGGCGACGCGCGTCTCGAGGTCGGCCACCGGCGCGGCGCCAACCGGCTCGCCGGGCGCGCCGAGCAGCTGCGTCCAGCGATGCCGCCCGCCCTCGGCGACGAGCTCACGCTCGGCGAGCGCGCGCAGCGCCGCCTCGACGTCCTCCACCGAGCCGAACGGGTACAACCGCTCGCTGCGCACGCGCAGCTCGGCGGCCGTCTGCGGCCCGCGCAGCATCAGCACGGCGAGCAGCGCGAGCTGCGACGGCGTCAGCTGCAGCGCGTCGTCGAGCAGGTGCCGGAACTTCGCGGCCCGCGATCCCGGCCCGCTCGCGAGGCGCGTCCAACCGCGGTCGCCGAGCCGGTCGAGTGCCGTACGGATCGTCGCCTCGTCGTAGTCGGTGACCGGCTCGCGGCTCGTCGTCTGGTTCGCGGCGAGCCGCAGCGAGTTGAGCGAGAGCGGGTACTGGTCGGGCGTCGTCCGCTGCTTCTCGATCAGGCAGCCGAGCACGCGGAGCTCCACCGGGTCGAGATCCATGCGCACAGACTAGGTTTGGCGCGGTGGACCCGCTCGAGACCCATCTCCTCGACCGGCTGCGGTCGCTGCCCGGCGGTGACGGCGGCGGCGAGTGCGCCGAGGCCGAGGCGATCTGGCGGGCGCAGGTCGCGAGCCGGCTCTGCGACTTCGCGGCGCGCCAGCTGCAGCACACCGGTCGCAGCTTCTATTCGATCGCGTCCGCCGGCCACGAGTCGAATGCGGCGGTCGCGCTCGCGCTGCGGCCGACCGATCCCGCACTGCTCCACTACCGGTCGGGGGCGTTCTATCTCGTGCGCGCCGCGCAGGCGGGGCGCGACGGCGTGCCCGACATCCTGCAGGGCGTCACCGCCGCGACGGCCGAGCCGATCGCCGGCGGCCGGCACAAGGTCTTCGGCAACCGCGACCTCGCGATCATCCCGCAGACGTCGACGATCGCGTCGCATCTACCACGCGCGGTCGGCGTCGCGTTCGCGATCGAGCGCGCGAAGCGGGTCGACGTCGACCAGGAGTGGGAGGACGACGCCGTCGTCGTCTGCAGCTTCGGCGACGCGTCGGTCAACCATGCGACCGCGCAGGCCGGGCTGAACAGCTCGGCGTACTTCGCGCACCAGGGGCTGCCGTTGCCGTTGCTCTGGGTCTGCGAGGACAACGGCATCGGCATCAGCGTCCGCTCGCCGACGGGCTGGGTCGAGGCGGCGCTCCGCGCGCGCCCGTCGCTGCGCTACGAGCACGCTCCCGGCGACGATCCCGAGCTCGTCCTCGAGACGGCGCAGGAGCTCGCCGACTGGGTGCGCGAGGAGCGGCGGCCGGCCGTGCTGCACCTGAACGTCGTGCGATATCTCAGCCACGCAGGCGCGGACGTCGAGACCGCGTACCGCACGCCGCAGGAGATCCGCGCCGACTGGGATCTCGACCCGATCTACGCGACGGCCGAGTGGCTCGCAGCCGCGGGCGTGCGGAGCGGCAACGAGCTCGCCGACGACTATCTCGCCGAGCGGCGGCGCGTGCTCGGGATCGCGGAGGAGGCAGCGGCGCTGCCGCAGCTCGAAACGGCGTACGACGTGATCCGGCCGCTCGCGCCGCGCACGCGTACGCTTCGCACCGTCGAATCGCAAAACGGCGAGCCGACGACGCTCGCGCTCGCGATCAACGCGGCGCTCGCCGAGGTGCTCGAGCGCGAGCCGGCTGCGCTGCTCTTCGGGGAGGACGTCGCGGCGAAGGGCGGCGTCTACGGCGTCACGCGCGGCCTGCAGAAGCGGTTCGGCTCGGCGCGCGTCTTCGACACGCTGCTCGACGAGACGTCGATCCTCGGCCTGGCGCTCGGGTCGGCGGTGAGCGGGCTCCTGCCGATCGCAGAGATCCAGTACCTCGCGTACCTGCACAACGCAGAGGACCAGCTACGCGGCGAAGCGGCGACGCTGCAGTTCTTCTCCCAGGGCCAGTACCGCAACGGGATGGTCGTGCGCGTCGCGGGCTACGGCTACCAGAAGGGCTTCGGCGGCCACTTCCACAACGACAACGCGCTCGGCGTCCTGCGCGACATTCCCGGTGTCGTCATCGCGTCGCCGTGCCGTCCCGACGACGCTGCGGCGATGCTGCGCACATGCGTCGACGCAGCGCGCGCCGACGGCAGCGTGTGCGTGTTCCTCGAGCCGATCGCGCTGTACCACACCCGCGATCTCCACGAGGACGGCGACGAGCGCTGGCTCGCGCCCGCGTCGGGCGACGCGCGGCTCGGCGCTGCGCGCACGTACGGCGACGGCGACGATCTGACGATCCTCACCTGGGGGAACGGGCTGCGTATGTCGCTGCGCGTCGTGCGCCGGCTCGGGCTGGACGCCCGCGTCGTCGACCTGCGCTGGCTGGCGCCGCTGCCGATCGGCGACATCCTGCGCGAGGCTCGCGCGACGGATCGCGTGCTCGTCGTGGACGAGACGCGCAAGACCGGCGGCGTCAGCGAAGGAATCGTCGCGGCGCTCGTCGACGGCGGCTTCGACGGTTCCGTCGTCCGCGTCGCGAGCAAGGACTCGTTCATCCCGCTCGGCGACGCCGCGAACCTCGTCCTCCTCTCGGAGGCCGAGATCGCGGACGCGGCGCTCAGCTGCGTGCGGGAAGCTACCCGCCGCTGATCGCGGCGATCACCTCGACGCGCGCGTTCGCGGGCACGGGCGTCGCGAGGTCGCTGCGGTCGCCGTCCACGTAGACGTGGATGTGCGGGCGCAGCGACGGCCCCTCCGCGCAGAGGCGGTCGCGGAGCCCCGGCCAGCGCCGGTCGAGCTCCGCGATCGCCTCCAGCACCGTCGGCGCCGCGACATCGACATGCCGCGGCAGCCCGTCGAAGAGCGGCCGCAGCGTCGACGGCAGGTGCACGTCAGCCAACCGTCGCCACCCGCACCGAGGAGATGGACGGCAGGTAGCTCGCGATCTCGCTCCAGCTCTCGCCCTCGTCGGTCGACGCGAACACCTGGCCGGTGCTCGTGCCGAAATAGAGGCCGAAGTCGTCCTGGCGGTCGGCGGTCATGCCCTCGCGCAGCACGCCGAGATGCGCCTCGTGGTCCGGAAGCCCGTTGCCGAGCCGCTGCCACGACGAGCCCGCGTCGCGCGTGCGCCAGACCGACGCGCGGCCGTCGTGCATCGTGCGGCCGTGACCGGGGTCGAGCGGGATCGTGTAGAAGGTCTCGCGGTCGTGCGGGTGCGCGGAGCACGCGAACCCGAAGTCCGACGGCAGCCCCTCGGTGATCTCGTTCCACGTCAGGCCGCCGTCGTCGCTCCGCCAGGTGCCGACATGGTTCTGCTGGTACCAGCGCTGGTCGTCGACCGGCGACGGCGCGAGCTTGTGGACGCAGAAGCCGACCTCCTCGTTCTCGGGCGGCGGCCAGTCGCGCCGCAGGCCCTTGTTCCGCGGCTCCCACGTCTTGCCGCCGTCGACGGTGTCGAAGGTCGAGTTGCCCTGGACGATCACGCGCAGGTGGTCCGGGCTGTCCGGATAGGGAAGGATCGCCGACAGGCCGAGGTGGCCGGGCGGCTGCATCGACGGGTCGTTCCAGTGCTCGCGGCCCGGCGCGCCGTCGAGCGTCGAGACGAGCGAGAACGTCTGCCCGCCGTCGGTGCTCTGGAAGAGCCCGACGTTCTCGGCGCCGACATAGAGCCGGTCGTGCGCCGACGCGAGCGACGAGATCTTGTTCACCCTCAGCTCGCTGTCGTCGTCGTAGGCGAGCCCTTCGCTCGACTGCTCCCACGTCTCGCCGAGGTCGCCGCTCCGCCAGATGGACGAGCCGAGCCACTCCGAGGACGCGGCGGCGTAGATCGTCCCGTCCTCGCCGAGGATCGCGTGGTAGATCGGCCACGCCTCGCAGAGCGGTCCGCGCATCGTCCAGTCGCGGCGGTCGTCGCTCTCGAGCAGAAACAGGCCTTTCCGTGTACCGACCAGCAGGACGGTCGTCGCCATCTCGTCTCCTCCCGAAGATAGGTGTCGCGATAGAGACCGTAAACCGGCGCGTGACTCATCGGCAATCCACTAAGATCACTACTTCAAAAGGTAAAGCGTCAGGAGGTACCGATGGCTCTAGCGCTCGGCGACGACGCGCCCGATTTCGAGGCGCAGACGACGGAAGGCACGATCCGGTTCCACGACTGGATCGGCGACTCGTGGGCGGTGCTCTTCTCGCACCCGAAGGACTTCACGCCGGTCTGCACGACCGAGCTCGGCTACATGGCTGCGATCAAGCCGGAGTTCGACAAGCGCGGCGTCAAGATCATCGGCCTCTCGGTCGACCCGACCGACAAGCACGAGCAGTGGGCGGACGACATCGAGGAGACGCAGGGCACGCGTCCGAACTATCCGATCATCGGCGACTCGGACTACAACGTCTCGAAGCTGTACGGGATGCTCGGCGCCGACGTCTCCGGCGACCCGGCCGACCGCACGGCCGCCAACAACCAGACGGTGCGCAACGTGTTCGTGATCGGCCCGGACAAGAAGGTGAAGCTGATCCTCGTCTATCCGATGACGACGGGCCGCAACTTCGACGAGGTGCTGCGCGTGATCGACTCGCTGCAGCTGACGGCGAAGCACAAGGTCTCGACGCCGGCCCAGTGGCAGCACGGCGACGACGTGATCATCTCCGGCTCCGTGTCGAACGACGAGGCGAAGGAGCTCTTCGGCGAGTGGAAGGAGCCGAAGCCCTACATCCGCGTCGTGCCCCAGCCCAGCTGATGGGGCCGAGCTAGCGGATCCGGTACGTGATGCGACCGCGGTCGAGGTCGTACGGCGACAGCTCGACCTTGACCCGGTCGCCCGGGAGCATGCGGATCCGGAACCGCTTCATCTTCCCCGACGTGTACCCGAGCGTCTCGTGCCCGTTGTCGAGGCGGATGCGGAACATCTGGTTGCGCAGCGCTTCGAGGATCTCGCCCTCGAACTCGATCTTCTCTTCCTTGACGGTGATGGCGTCTCCTTCGTCGGGGGCGGACGATCACGGTAGCAGCGGCATGCGATAATCGACCATTGAGCGACGCCGCCGCCCTTCGTCCGCGCTTCCGCGGTGCCCTCCACCTCGCGGCCTTCGTGGTCGCGTCCGTCGTCGGCGTCATCTTCGTCGCCGCGACCCCGGGCGGCCGTCAATCCGCAGTTGCCGCGGCCTTCGCCGCCGCCGTCGTGGCGATGCTCGGCGCGAGCGCGCTCTACCACCGGGTGACCTGGAGCCCGCGGGTGCGGCCGTGGATGCGCCGCGTCGACCACGCCGGTATCTACATCCTGATCGCGGGCACGTACACGCCCGTCGGCCTGATCAGCCTGCACGGCGCGATGCAGCGCGTCGTGCTGATCGTCGTCTGGACCGGCGCGGCGGCCGCGGCGCTCGTCAAGTTCTGCTGGGTGCAGGCGCCGAAGTGGGTCTCCGCGGTCTTCGGGATCGCGCTCGGCTGGGTCGGCGTCGCCGCGATGCCGCAGCTCGCCCGCGGCGCCGGGATCACGTGCGTCGCCCTGCTCGCCGCCGGCGGCCTGGCGTATACGGCCGGTGCTGTCGTCTACGCCCTGCGGCGGCCGGATCCCGTGCCCGCGGTCTTCGGCTATCACGAGGTCTTCCATGCGCTGACGCTCGTCGCGCTCGCCTGCCAGTACGTCGCGATCGCGTTCTTCGTCGTCAAGGTCGGGTGACGGCGTGCACGGCGAGATGCTCTGGTTCAACCGGGACAAGGGCTACGGCTTCATCCGCACCGACGCGGGCGACCGCCGCGGGCCCGGCTGCGCCATCCCCGGGGCGGAACCTCGCTTTGACCGATGAGTCCGGTCGGCGGCCGCGGTCCCATCTCCTAGGATGGTCGCCATGACGGAAGCGGCTCTCGGAGCAGGCGCCGAGCAGCTCGAGCAGTACCGGCGCGAGCTGACTGGCTACTGCTACCGCATGCTCGGCTCGGCCTTCGAGGCCGAGGACGCGGTGCAGGAGACGATGCTCCGCGCCTGGCGCTCGCTCGAGAAGTTCGAGGGTCGCGCGTCACTTCGCTCGTGGGTGTACCGGATCGCCACGAACGTCTGCTTCGACCAGCTGAACGGCCGCGAGAAGCGCGCGCGCCCGATGGATCTCGGGCCGGCGCAGGAGCCGCTCTTCGAGAACCTCCGCGAGCTGCCCGAGGTGACGTGGCTGACGCCGCTGCCGACACCGGACGAGGCCGCCGAGCAGCGCGACACGCTGCGGCTCGCATTCGTCGCCGCGCTGCAGCATCTGCCTCCGAAGCAGCGCGCCGTCCTCATCCTCTGCGAGGTGCTGCACTGGCAGGCGTCCGAGGCGGCAGAGCTCCTCGACACGAGCGTCGCGTCGGTGAACAGCGCGCTGCAGCGGGCGCGGGCGACGCTCGCCACCGCCGACATCGGCAAGCCGGCCGAACTCGACGCCGAGGCGCTGGCGCTGCTCGAGCGCTACGTCGCCGCGTTCGAGGCGTACGACATCGACAAGCTGACCGCGCTCCTGCACGAGGACGTCGTGCAGTCGATGCCGCCGTACGACCTCTGGCTGCACGGCCGCGACGACATCTTCACGTGGTGGTTCGGCCCCGGCATCGGCTGCAAGGGGTCGAAGCTCGTGCCGGCGCGCAGCGCGAACGGGCTGCCTGCGTGGGGGCAGTACAAGCCGTCGCCGGACGGCGGCTACGACCCGTGGGCGCTACAGGTCGTCGAGGTCGAGGGCGGGCGCGTCGCCGAGATGACGTTCTTCCTCGACACGAAGACGCTCTTCCCGCTCTTCGGGCTGCCCGAGCGCCTCGCGTAGCCCGCAGAGGTCGATCAGCTGCCACAGCTCCCGCGGCGCGCGGACGAGCCGCGCTCCGGTCGCGAGCCGCAGCCGCGCGAGCGCGTCGACGGTGCCGAGATCCACGACGTGTGGACCGCGGCCGCGCGCCGAAATCATCGGCGGCGCTGCGCCTTCCGGAGCGCGTCGAGCCGCCGGCGCTCGAGCTTCGTCGGCCGCGCACCGAAGATCGGCGCGGTGAGGCGGCGCTCGAGCGCCTGCTGCTCGCGGGCGGCGAGCGACTCGGGGGTCTCCTCGTAGAGCGCCGCCGCGGCCGCAGCCGGGCCGCGCCGCTCGGCGAGCGCGGTGACGACGACGGTCCGCCGGACGTGGCCGTTCGTGACGACGTCGACCGTCTCGCCGACACGGACCTCGCGTGACGGCTTGACGCGGGCGCCGCCCACGTGGACGTGGCCACCGAGGACGGCATCGGTCGCGGTGCTGCGCGTCTTGAAGAAGCGTGCCGCCCACAGCCACTTGTCGATCCGGACCGACTCCACGGCCGCTAGACCACGTGCGGCAGGACGATCTCGAAGCGGGCGCCACGCGAGGCGCGCCGGTAGCGGAGGTCGCCGCCGTGCGACGTCGTGTACGCGCGCGCGATCGCGAGCCCGAGGCCGCTGCCGAGCCCTTCCGTGCCGCGCACGAAGCGGTCGAACAGGCGCGGCACGATGTCGACCGGAACCCCCTCGCCCTCGTCCTCGACGACGATCGTCAGCGTCGACATCGCCGAGGAGGCGCTGATCCGGATCGGCGGCTGTCCGTACGCACGCGCGTTCGCGATCAGGTTCGTGATCACGCGCTCGAGGATGAGCGGATCGATCTCGGCCGCGAGCGCGTCGTCCGCGTCGACGATCACGTCCTCTCGCGCCTCGGCGGCGTGGACGAGGAACTCGCGGATGCGCACCGGCTGCGGGCTCACCTTGACTCGGCCGGAGTCGACGCGCGAGAGGTCGAGCAGCTGCTCGATCAGTCGCCGCATCCGATCCGACTCCTGCCAGGCGATCTCGCTGAGCTGCTCGCGCGTGTCGGCCGGAAGCTCGTGCCCGCGCGCGCGGAGCGTGGCGAGCGCGCCGTAGACGGAGGTCGCAGGCGTGCGCAGCTCGTGCGACGCGATCGCGACGAAGTTGCGCTGCAGCTCGTCGAACTGCAGCGCCTCCTCGTGCAGCTGCGCCCGCTCGATTGCCAGTGCAGCGCGTTCGGCGACGAGCTGAAGGAGCTGCACGTCGTCGGCCGTGAACTCGTGAAGCTTCAGCGTGCCGACGTGCAGGACGCCGGTCACCTCGTCGCGGACGATCAGCGGAACGCCGAGCAATGTCTTGATCCCCTTCTCGCGCAGGATCGGGTTGAGCACGTGGGCGTGGTCGACGTCCGGCAGCAGAACCGGCTGCCGCTCGGCCGCCACGCGTCCTGCGAAGCCGCCGCCGACCGGGATCCGCACGCCGGCCTCGACCTCTTCCTCGATCCCGCGCGCGGCGCGCGCGACGAGCTCATTGGTCGACCTGTCGAGCAGCAGGATCGCCGCGGTGTCGGCGTTGAGGATCGAGCGGATGCGCAGCAGCAGCTCGTCGAAGAGCTCGTCGAGCCCGAGGGGCGTCAGTGCCGCGTCGGTCACCGCCTGCACGGACTCGAGGTCCCGGCGTGCACGCCGCTCGGCGTCGAACGCGCGCGCATGCTCGATCGCGAGCGCCGCGCGGTCGGCGACGAACTGGAGGATCTCGACGTCCTCCGGGGTGAAGCGGCGCGGTCGAAGCGTCCCGACGTGCAGCACGCCGATCGGCTCGCCCTCGAGGAGCAGGGGCACGCCGAGGAGCGACTTGACCCCCTTCCGCCGCAGGATCGGATTCATCACCTCCGCGTGATCGACGTCGGCGAGGAACACCGGCTCGCGCTGCGCGGCGACGCCGCCGGCGAAGCCGTGCCCGACGGGGATGCGCACGCCGGCGTCGACCTCCTCTTCGAGCCCGCGCGCCGCGCGGGCGACGAGCTCGTTCGTGTCCGAATCGAGCATGAGAATCGCGGCCGTGTCGGTTTCGAGCATCGCCCGCACGCGCAGCAGCAGCTCGTCGAGCAGGTCGTCGAGGTCGAGGTGTGCGAGGGCGGCGTCGGTCACCGTTTGCAGGCGTTCGAGCCTGCGGCGCGCGGCACGTTCCGCACCGAGCGCGCTCGCGTGCTCGACGGCGACTGCGGCGCGGCTCGCCACGAGCTGCAGGAGGTCGAGGTCGTCGTCGGCGAGGTGACGCGTCTCGACGGCGACGGCACCGTGGACTGCGTGCCGGGTGAGCAGCGGAACGGCTGCGCCGTCGCTGCCCGTGACGACGTTCGCCGCTTCGATCGCGCGGGCCGCGAGCGCGCCGAGATGGTCGTCGCTGCTCCCGAAGGCTGTTCCGTCCCGCAGCACGAAGCCGCAACGGCTCGTGTGCAGCGCAGCACAGGTCCGGGCCGCGAGCTCCTCGAGCAGCTCGTCGAGCTCGAGATCGGCGAGCGTGGGGTCGGCAACAGCCCGCAAACCGGGACTCTGCGTGTATCCCCCCGAATCCACGGCGGAAGGTTACGCGAAGCGGGCTGCGAGCTCCGCGTGCGCCACAGCGCGAGGCCGCTCGGAGACGACCGTCTCGAGCGCGTCGACGCACCGCTCGTCGAACGCGGTCCCGGATTCGCGGCGGAGGAGATCGAGTGCGTCGTTGCGGCTCCACGCCGCCCGGTAGACGCGGTCCGAGACGAGCGCGTCGTAGACGTCGCAGACCGCGAGAATCCGCGTCGCGATGTCGAGCGATGCGGCGGTGACGCCGCGCGGATAGCCGGTGCCGTCGAGGCGCTCGTGGTGGTCGAGGACGAGGCGGGTCACGCTCTCGTCGAAGCCGCCGAGCTCGAGCAGCAGCTCCTTGCCGCGCTCGGGATGGAGCTTGATGGTCTCGTACTCGCCGTCGTCGAGCGCGCTCGGCTTCTGCAGGATCGCGTTCGGGATCGAGAGCTTGCCGATGTCGTGCAGCAGCCCGCCGATCGCGAGGCTGCGCAGCTTCGCCGGCGACAGGCCGAGCTGCTCGCCGATCGCGACCGCGAGCGACGCGACGCGGCGCGTATGCGCCTCCGTCGAGGTGTCCTTCTCGTGCAGCCGCACCATCAACGCACGAACGCGCGCGCCGAAGAACGCCTCCTCCGAGGCGACGAGCTCCGCCGCGCTCAGGTCGCCGACGAGCGTGCGCGATCGGCGGCCGCGCCGGAGATCCCAGACGAGCGACGAGCCGACGACGACGATGCCGGTGAGCTCGAAGACGTGACCGAGCCACCAGCCGAGCTGCATGAAGGAGAGGAAAAGCGCCGAATAGAGCGCGGTCGCGAGCAGGACGATCCCGACGACGACCGCGAGGTCCGCGAAGCGCTGCGTGAGCAGGAAGGTGTGCATCGCGCGGACGGCGAGGGCGCCGTAGACGGCGAGACCGATCGCGAAGAGCGCGATCGCAGCAGGCGATTTCGGCGACGGCATGGTTGGGACGAGCGACGGGATCGCGGCGCCGAGCACGCTGACGACGACGATCGCTGCGCCGACGACTCCCTCGACCGCGAGCACACGCGGGATCGCGCGCTCGCCGGTGAAGGGCGGCAGCGCGGCGAGGGCGAGCACGACACCGCCGACGGGCAGCGTCGCCGCGCCGGTCAAGGCGATCAGGCCGTTGTTGCCGACGATCACGCCGGGGGTCACGAGGCCGTGGACGGCGAGCAGCGCGGCCATCAGCGCGAAGCCGCCGCCGACGATCACCGTGCGGGAATCCTGCTCGTGGGCGCCGACCGTCGTGAGGACGACCGCCGCGAGCGTCGCGACGATTGCGCTGACGCCGACGCCGTAGAAGTGCACCCAGAGCGGCGGCATCACCATCACGTCGCCGACGGTCAGGAGGACGACGACGGGGATCGCGGCGCACGCGCCGAGGAGAACGCCGATCTGGCCGAGGGGGCGCCGCAGCAGCACCTCCCAGGTATCGGCTGATACGAGCGTGGCATAAAGGGGGAAATGGACGATCTCCGGACGGCGCTCCTCGCCCTCCACAAGGCGCTGCTGGCCGTGGAGCGGCGGCAGCTCGAGCGGGTCCACGGGCGCCTCGCGAACGCCGAATTCCTGCAAATCGTCGCCGATCCGGTGCGCTACGGCTGGTTGAAGCCCTTCTCGAGCCTGATCCTCGCCTTCGACGACGAGGAGCACGAGGGCGACGTCGTCGAGGAGGCGCGGCAGCTGCTCCTGCCGCCGAAGGCCGAGACGCCCTTCGGCCGCCGCTACCTCTCGCTCATGCAGCGTGAGCCCGGGCTCGTCGTCGAGCACCGGGCCGTCACGCGCCTTCTGTCCTGAACGCAAGCTAAGCCCGAAGGGCTTAGCAAGCGCCATGAGGGCGGGTCTGCGCGCATCGCAGACCTGCCCGCACGACGAGCCCTTACAGCACGGAGCGGGCGGGAGACCGCGCTCTCCCGCCCGCGGAGTTCCTATGCCTCGGTGAGCGCGCCCGCGCGCGAGCCCGAAAACTCGGGGGCGTCCTCGAGATAGACGACGCTGTCGTAGCCGAGGTACTTGATCAGCCGGTTCTGGACGACCAGCAGACGCAGCGGCTCGTCGCCGGTGTTCACGTACTGGTGCTGGTGGTTCTGGGGGACGTAGACGGTGTCGTCGGCCTTGAACTCCCATGTCGTCGGCTCCTTCGCGACGCGCGCGTAATACCGCTCCGCGATCTCCGCCTCGACCTCCCACTGCAGCGACTCGCCGCGGCCGGAGATGATGTAGGCGACCTCGTCTGCCATGTGCCAGTGCTTCGCCGAGCGGCTACCGGGCGCGATCTCCTGCTCGTAGACGTCGACGCTGAAGACGCGGACGTTCGGCGTGTCCTTCGACGCGAGCACCCGCACCTTGCCGTCGCGCGTCGTCTCCCAGACGGTGTCGGCCGGCTTGACGACCTTCACCTTCTCCTCGACCCCGTCCGTCCAGATCTGCGACCAGTCCTCGCGCGGGCCGAACCGGTCCTCGTCGTCGACGGGGCCGCTGCGTCCCTGCTGGATCAGGTTGAAGTACATCCACGTCGACTTCGCCTTCATCACGAGCGCCTTCGCGGTCTCGTTGCCGTCGTTGAAGTGACGGTGCACCGAGTCGGTGTGCACGACGACGAGGTCGTCCTTCGACCACGGGTACTTCTTGTCGTCGTGGATCTCGTAGCCGGAGCCGTCGAGGATGTAGAACGCCGCCTCGTTCTGGTGGCCGTGGCCGTGGTTCGACTTACCGGCGGGGATCTCGACGAAGTGGACCTGGATGTTCTGGGTCAGGAAGGGGTCGTCGCCCGGGCCGATCCGCCACCACGTGCGCGAGTCCTTCGAGTCGCCGGAATGGCCGACCTTCGCGTCGTCGGCGACGAAGTCGTCGTTGCGCACGCGCGGAGCGGCGAGCTGGTCCTGCCGAAATTCCTTCAGTCCGTACTGCTCGGAGCTCATCCCGCGCAGGAAGACGCGGCCCTCTTTCGCCATCCTCTGGCCTCCTCGGTTCGCTAATTGTCGTACCATTATGCCATGGGGGAGCCGCTGTTCAGCCCGGTCAACGGCGGGCGCGTGTCCGGGGAGATCGCCGACCGGATCAAGGCGGCGATCCGCGCCGGCGCGCTCGGGCCGGGCGACCAGCTGCCCGCGGAGCGCGACCTGACGAAGCAGCTCGGGGTCAGCCGCGTCTCGGTGCGCGACGCGCTGCGGATGCTCGAGGCGAACGGCCTGATCGAGGTCCGCGTCGGCGCGCGCGGCGGCGCCTTCGTCACCGCGCCGGCGCCGAAGCTCGTGGGGGAGGGGCTCGCCGACATGCTCCTGCTCGCCGACGTCGACGCCGCCCAGGTGACGGAAGTACGGATGATCTTCGAGCTCGGCCTGCTCGAGCTGGCGTGCGAGCGGGCGACCGAGGAAGACGTTGCGGCCCTGCACGAGATCTGCGACCGGGCGGACGCGCTCGTCGCGTACGAGCCGTCGCTCTCCGCCGAGTTCCACATCCAGCTCGCCCGCTGCACGCACAACCGGGCGCTCGCGCTCTTCGCCGAGGCCCTTCGCGCGCCGCTCGCGTCGTCGGTGGAGCGGGCCCACGCCGCGCACGCCGATGCCGGTCGCGTCGGCGGGCGCGAGCATCGCGCGATCGCCGACGCCGTTGCGGCCCGCGACGTCGCCGGCGCGCGCCGGGTCATGCGCGAGCACCTCGGCCGCACCGCCCTGCGCGTCGGCCGCTAGGCCTATAGTCAAACGATGGCTCGCGACCCGGATCCGTCGGGGCTGTTCGCGCCCGTCTCGGTCGCGCGCGCCTCATCCTCGATCGCCGACCAGATCCGGCAGGCGATCGTCACCGGCCGGCTCGCCGAGGGCGAGCGGCTCCCGCCCGAGCGCGAGCTCGCCGAGCAGTTCGGCGTCTCGCGCGTCACCGTCCGCGACGCGCTGCGCGCGCTCGAGGCGATGGGGCTGATCGAGGTGCGCGTCGGCGCGCGCGGCGGCGCGTTCGTGACGGTGCCGACCGGCTCGATCGTCGGCCAGACGATGAGCGACATGATGATGATGTCCGCCGTCACGCCGGAGGACATCGTCGAGGCGCGGCTCGTCGTCGAGCTCGGGACTGTGACGCTCGCGTGCGCGCGTGCTACCGACGAGGACATCGCGGCGCTGCAGGAGCTTGCACAACGTGGGGAAGAGGCGCTCAAGTCGAAGACGTACACCCGCGAGCTGTCGTGGGATTTCCACGCGCTCGTCGCCCAGGCCGCGCACAACGTTGCGATCGAGGGACTGACGCATTCGTTCCGCAGCTCGCTCTCGATGCACCCGATCCGGACGCGTGAAGGGAACCGCGCCTACGCGCTGACCGTCGAGGAGCACGCGCGCATCCTCGACGCGCTCGTCCGCCACGACGGCGCGACGGCGCGACGCGAGATGGCGCAGCATCTGCTGCGCGGCACGAACCTCGAGAAGCGCGAGAGCGAGCTGCTCGAGCTCTGGGCAGCTCAGCCGTCGCTCAGCCGGCGCGCCAAGTAGTCCCAGGCCGCCTGCGACACGTAGACGTGCTCGCGCTTCGCGAGCGCCTCGGCGTCGTCCGACCACGTCTTCGGCCCGCCCGCCATCAGCGCGCGCATGTTCGCCCGGCACGCGCGCTCGAGGAAGACGGCGTTGAACACGGCGGTCGGCAGATCGGCGCCGCACGCGACGATCCCGTGGTGGACCATCAGCGCTGCGTTGCGGTCGCCGACGACCCGGGCGAGCGACGTCCCGAGCTCCGGCGTCGTCACCAGGTCGCCCGTCTCGGTGAACCGCGCGATGTCGGGCGGGACGAAGAGCGTCCCCTCGTGCGAGAGCGGGCGCAGCGGCTCCTCCGTCGACGCGAACGCGACCGACCACGGGGCGTGCGTGTGCACGACGGCCTGCACATCCGGCCGCGCGCGCATCAGCTCGGTGTGGATCGGATACTCGATATGCCGGCGCGCGTCTCCCTCCAGCACCTCGCCCTCCCACGAGACGAGGATCACCTGCTCGGCGGTCAGCTCGTCGAAGCCGAAGCCGGACGCCTTCATCCAGATGCCGCGCCCGTCCGGGTCGCGTGCGGAGACGTGCCCCCAGACGAAGTCGCCCTGGTCCTCCGTCGCGAGGATGCGGCAGCCGAGCGCGACGTCACGACGGAGGGCCGGGATCACTCCCGGCCCACCGAGCGAGCGATGCGAAGCCGGCGGCTCAGCCGCCCTGGCCGAGCCGCGTGAACGACTCGTACTTCTTCTGCCACTCAACGATGTGCGAGACGATCGGGCGGAGATCCATGTGGATCGTGAAGCTGCCCGTGTTGGCGAAGTTCGTGTCGGCGGCGACCGTCGTGTTCGCCGGCGCGACGCCGTTCGCGTTCATGATGTTCTGCACTTCCGGGCTGAGCAGCCAGTCGTAGAAGAGGAGCGCTGCGCCGGGATGCGGCGCCCAGTACGAGATGCCGACGCCCTGCGGGCGCTCGATGATCGGCTTGATGAACGGCGAGAAGGCGAGCGGCGCCTTCTGCTGCATCAGGTTCTCGAGCGACTGCGCGTGGCCGCTGACGACGATCGCGACCTGGCCGGCGGCGAGTGCCGTCGACTCGGCCGTGTGGCCGGGGATCAGCTGGGCGTTGCTGGCGATGCCGCGCCACAGCTTGTTCAGCGCCGCGGTCGACATCTTCTTGCCGCCCTTGCCGCCGTGCGCGGCGAGATACTCGTACATCGCGGCGAACCAGTCGTCGTCGGTCGGCTCCATCGCGAGCTTGCCCTTCCACTTCGGGTTCGCGAGGTCGTTCCACGACTTCGGCACGTCGGCGCCCTGGACGAGGTTCGTGTTCCAGGCGACGACGAACTTCTCGAGGCGATCCGCCGTGAACGTGTCGAAGCGGTACGCCTTCGCGACGTTCGCGCGGTACGGCGACTTCGTGTACGGGATCAGCGTGTCCTTGAAGTGCTGGAAGAACAGCATGTTGGTGCCGTTCGTCTCGATCACGTCGACGCCGTTGTCCGGATGCGCCTTCCGCTCGGCGACGACGCGCGCGGTGACATCCTCGCTCGAGCCGCGGAACAGGTTGAGCTTGATGTTCGGGAAGTCGGTCGCCCACTGCTTCTGCACGGCCTTGACGATCAGTGAGCTGAGCGACGTGTAGACGTTTAGCTGGCCGCCCTCGTTCTCGGCCATCTGCTCGAGCGCCTTCTCCCGCTGCGCGATGTTCTTGATCTTCGAGGAAGTCGCGATGTCCGCCTTCAACTTCGCCGGGATCGGCGGCGGCGGCTTCCGAATTGCAGAACTGCCGACGGTCGCCGCGGTGAGCGCGGTGGCGACCGCAACGAGGAGCGTGAGCAGAACCGCTACCCGCCTGGAGATGCGAGCGTGCATCAGAGACCCTCCGTGTGAGATAGACCCTCCGGCCGGAGACCGGCCCGAGGATTTGGACGCCAGACCACCAGGAATGTTGGTACGACGGGCCAAAGGAAAAACTCTTATACCATTTCGCGGAGCCGATCGTCGAGCCGCGGATAGACGCGCCGCGCGTTTTCCTCGAACACCAGTCTTTTTGCTCCCTCCGGCAGGTCGAGCGCGTCGACGTAGCGCTTCGTATCGTCCCAGCCGCTGCCCGTCTCCGGGTTCGTCCCGCGGACCGCGCCGAGCATCTCGGAGGCGAAAAGGACGCTTTCGGCCGGGATGACGCGGGCGAGGAGATCGATGCCCGCTTGGTGGTAGACGCACGTGTCGAAGAAGACGTTGCGCAGCAGCTCGTCGGGCGCCGGCCGCTCGAGCCGCGTCGCGAGCCCGCGGTAGCGCCCCCAGTGGTAGGGCACCGCGCCGCCGCCGTGCGGGATGACGAAGCGCAGCGTCGGGAAGCGGTCGAACAGGTCTCGCTGGACGAACTGCATGAAGACGCTCGTGTCTGCGTTCAGATAGTGCGCGCCGAGCGTGTGTGCGTTCGGGTTGCACGACGCCGACACGTGCACCATCGCCGGCATGTCGAGCTCGGCGAGCGCCTCGTACAGCGGGAACCAGAAGGCGTCGGTCAACGGCCGCGACGTCCAGTGGCCGCCCGACGGATCCGGGTTCAGGTTGCAGCCGACGAAGCCGAGCTGCGCGCACCGCTCGAGCTCGTGCACACACGCGAAGAGGTTCCCGTCCGGCGTCTGCGGCAGCTGGCAGACTGCCGCGAAGCGTTTCGGGAAGAGCTCGGCGACGCGGTGCACGAGGTCGTTGCAGGCGCGGGCCCACGCGTTCGCGACGTCTGCGTCCGGCACGTGGTGCTCCATCGCCGACGCCTGCGGCGAGAAGAGCGTCACGTCGATCCCGCGCTCGTCCATGACCCGGAGCTGGTTCTGCTCGATCGTCTGCCGGATCTCGTCGTCGGCGATCTCCGCCGGAGCGGCGCTCTCGCCGGCGAGCTGGCGCTCGCGGAACTGCTTGTGCGCCTGCGGGACGGTCGTGTAATGACCGTGGCAGTCGATGATCACTCGTACCGCAGTCCCTTGCGCTCGAGCTCCTCGCGCATGTTCGACACGTCGAGGCTGAGCTCGCCGACCGCATAGCGCGCCCGCGACCGCGCCTCCTTCGCGTCGCGCTCGCCGCACGCCCCGAGCACCTCGGCGGCCCGCTCGCGCTGCACGATCACGACGCCGTCGTCGTCGGCGACGACGATGTCGCCCGCCTCGACGTGCTGCCCCGCGATCTCGACCGGCACGTTCACCGTGCCGAGCCGCTCCTTGACGGTGCCGAGCGCGGACACGTGCTTCGACCAGGCAGGGAAGCGCATTCGCTCGAGCTCGGCCACGTCGCGCACGCCCGCCTCGATCACGAGGCCGCGCACGCCGCGCCGCTGTACCGCCGTCGCGAGCAGCTCGCCGAAGTAGCCGTGCTCGCACGGCTCGGTCGGCGCGACGACGAGGACGTCGCCGTCGCCGCACTGCTCGACCGCGACGTGGATCATCCAGTTGTCGCCCGGCGGCACGCTCACCGGCACGGCGCTGCCTGCGATGTGCGCGCCCTTCCAGATCGGCCGCATGTATGCGTGCAGCACGCCGGTGCGTCCCTGCGCCTCGTGCACGGTCGCGACGCCGAACTGCGCGAACGCGTCGACGACCGCCGCATCCGCGCGCTGCGGATTCCGCCGGACTATTCCTTCCACGGCAGGAGCGAGACGTGGATCACGCCGTCCTCGACCTCGCCGCCGACTGCGCGAATCGCTGTATCCGCGTCCGCGAGCGGGTACTCATGCGTCGTCAGCAGGTGCAGCGGGAAGCGCTTCGACGCGAGCTGCTCGATCGCCAGCTCGACCGCGCGGAAGCTGTGCCCGCGGGCGCTCTTGATCGTGATCGCCTTCTCGGTCAGCTTCTTGATCGGGAAGTCCGGGAACTTCGCGAGCTCCCCCTGCACGAGCAGCGTGCCCGCGCGCCGCTTCAACGCGTCGATCCCGAGGAGCACCGGCGTCGTGCCGGCGCCGGCGGTGCAGTCGAGGACGACGTCGACGCCCGTCCCGCCGGTCAGCTCGAGGACGCGGTCGAGCGCGTCCTCCTCCTGCACGTCGATCGTCGCGTCGGCGCCGAGCGTCCGCGCGAGCTCGAGCCGCGCCGCGTCGCGCGTCGTGCCGGTGACGATGATCTGAGCCGCGCCCGCCTGCCGGCAGGCGACGACCTGCGAGAGCCCCTGCTGTCCCGGTCCCTGGATCAGCACCGTGTCCATGAACCCGACCCGGCAGTCGTAGAGCGCCCACTCGATGCCGTTCGAGAGCGGTGTGATGAGCCCGGCCTCGTCGTCGCCGACGCTGTCGGGCACGCGGTGGAGGACGGCGTTCCACGGCAGGTACATGTACTGCGCGAAGCCGCCCCAGAGGTGGTACTGGTTCTCGCAGGTCGTGTAGCCGTAGCGGCGCGCGTCCGGGTTCGTCCGCCAGTCGGTCAGCTCGCAATGGCGGTATTCGCCGCTGCGGCACCACTCGCAGCGGTAGCAGGCGACGTAGTGCTCGACGAAGACGCGGTCGCCCTCGCCGAGCCCCTGGCGCTCGACGAACTGCCGGCCGGCGGCGACGATCGTGCCGACGTTCTCGTGGCCCATGATCACCGGCGCCTCGATCACCGGCTTCGCGTACATCTTCACGTCGGTGCCGCAGATCCCCGCCACCTCGACCTTGAGCAGCGCGCCGTCCTCCGGCAGGTCCGGCAGCGGGAACTCGCGCAGCTCCGTCGTGCGCGGGGCGGTGCGAACGGCGGCGAGAACGGCGTCGCTCATGCTGCGTCAGACCCTAGCGAATGGTATGAAGGACTAGCCATGGCGTTGACGACGGTAACGCGGACCCAGGCGGCGAACCGTGCGCTCAAGGACGGCACGGTCGCGCCGCGGGGCGTCGAGCTCGAGCTCGTCGAGGTCGACCCGCTGATCAAGGCGTTCCGGCAGATGGTGCGCGAGAACGCCTACGACGTCTGCGAGCTGGCATTCACCACCTATCTCGTCGCGAAGGAGCACGGCGCGCGCTTCACGGCGCTCCCCGCGTTCCTCGTACGGGACTTCCACCACGGCGCGATCGTCGCGCGTGAGCCGGGTGACCCGAAGGCGCTCGAGGGCAAGCGGGTCGGCGTCAACCGCGGCTACACGGTGACCACCGGCGTCTGGGCGCGCGGCGTCCTCGCCGACGAGCACGGCGTCGACCTCGACTCGATCACGTGGGTGCTCTCGGGCGACGAGCACGTGGCGTCGTACGAGCCGCCGCCGAACGTCGTCTCGGCGGAGGGCCGCGACCTCGGCGAGCTGCTCCGCGACGGCGAGCTCGACGCGGCGATCGGGATCGCCGGCTTTCCGCCGCTGCTCGCCGACGCGCACGAGGCGGGCTTCCGCGCGCTCGCGGAGCGGGGGCACTACCCGATCAATCATCTCGTCGTCATGCGCGACGAGCTGCTCGATGACGCGCCGTACGTCTACGAGGCGTTCGTGCGCGCGAAGGATGCGTACGTCGGCAGCGGCGAGCTCGACCCGACGCACGCGCGCGTCGCAGAGATCATCGGCGGCGACCCGCTTCCGTACGGCGTCGAGCCGAACCGGCGCACGATCGAGGAGCTGATCGCGCACGCGCTGCGGCAGAGGATTCTCCGGCAGCGTCCCGACCTCGACGACCTGTTCGTGCGCGTATGAAGGTCGCGATCACCGCCGACCACAACGGCGTCGCGATGAAGGAGCGGCTGATCGCGGAGCTGCGCTCCCGCGGCCACGAGGTCGACGATCGCGCCGCGCACGTCGGGGTCGAGGTCGTCGACTACCCGCCGCTCTGCGAGGACGTCTGCCGGCAAGTCGTCGACGGTGCCGCCGACTTTGCGATCGTCGTCGGCGGCAGCGGCAGCGGCGAAGCGATGTGCTGCAACAAGATCCGCGGCATCCGCGCCGCGCTCTGCCTGGACCTCTGGGTGACCGAGATCGCGCGTGCGAACAACGATGCGAACGTGCTCGTCACCGGTGCGAAGGCGATCGCGCCCGACTACGCAGTGCTGATTCTCGACCGCTGGCTGTCGACGCAGTTCCGCGGCGAGCGGCACGCCGAGCGGCTCGCTCAGATCGAAGCGCTGGAGCGCGGCGAGACGCTCCTCAGGAAGTGAGCGACGCGCTGCGGCGCGTTGTCGGCTGTCTGGTCGTCGGGCATGACGTCCCAGTACTCCGCGTTCGGCAGGTGCTCGGCGAGATACCGGGCCGCGGCGGTCGCGTGGTTCGCGTCGTTGCCGGGGACGACGAGCGCGGGGAAGGGGATGTCGGCGAGCACGTCGGCCGGCGCGCCGGGAACGGTCTCTCGGTCGAACAGCGTCGCCGCGGTCTCGCGGACGAGCTCCGCGTATGCGTCGGCGTCCTGCGCGGCGAACTCGTCGGCGAAGGCGGCGTCGGTGCGAAGGACGCTCACCCACGGGCCGACGCGCGGATCCTGCGCGAACGTTGCGTCCACGCTGCGGGCGAGCTCGACGATGCCGGTGAGCCCCGCCTCGCCGACGTAGGCGAGGTGTTCGGCGAAGCGGCCGCGCTGCGTCTCGAGGTAGGCAGGGCCGCCGGCGGGCGAGTAGAGGACGAGCGAGAGGATGCGCTCGGGGTGATCGAACGCGGCGTTGACGGCGATCGAGCAGCCGATGCAGCCGCCGATCAGGTGCGCCCGCTCGACCTCGAGCGCGTCGAGCAGGTCGATCCCCTGTACGGCGTAGTCATCCCAGGCGATCCGCTCGAGGCGGCCGCCGGACTCGCCCGACTCGCGCTTGTCGAAGGTGATGCACGTGAAGGACTGCGCCAGGTGCTCGACGAGCCGCAGCCGCTGGTAGATCGAGAATGTTCGCCAGTTCTCGAGCTGCGCGTTGAAGCCGCCCGGTGAGAACATCAGCAGCGGCGGGCCGTCGCCCGACACCTCGTAGCGCGTCGGGATGCCGTCGCAGAGCGCGACCGGCACTAGTCGCCTTTTACGGGCCGGCCGCTGCGCACGTCGTCAGCGTACGCGGCGAGCGGCTCGTCGAGCAGGCGGTGGATCGCCCGGATCCGACCGTCGAGCCAGGGGCCGCCGCCGAGGCCGCCGAGCACGGGGATCGAGACCGCTGCGACCGCCGCCGCGCCGGCCTCGGGGCCGGAATGGCGGAAGTCGATCAACACGGCGCCGGCGTCCTCCATCGCCTTCGCGTCCACCGCGTTCTCGATCTGCGCCCAGACCGGGATGCCGGCGGCGGCGAGCTCGGCGGCGTTGGCCTCGACCTTCACGAGATCCGCGCCGGCCGCGACGACGCGTCGTGCGTTCTCGAGCGTCGGCTCGGGCAGGTCGCACGAGACGAGTGCACGCTTGACGCCGCGGCGCACGCCCGCGAGATATGCGAGGAGCTCATCGAACGACTCCACGACCGAGTCCCCGACCGAGACGATCTCGACGCCGGCGGCATCGGCGGCCTCGGCGGTGGCTGCGTCCCAGCACACGACCGCGACGATCTTCCGACCGTCGCGCTTCATCGAGCGGAGGTCAGGCACGCAGCGCGCGCAGGACTTCGGCGACGTCGTCCTCGTCGTTCGTGACCATCAGGTTGCGCGCGTACGGGCGCAGCGCCGAGACGGCGGCGGCGACGTCGACCTGCTCGCCGAGGATCAGGCCGGCGGTCATGATCCCGCGCTCCGCGCAGGCGCGGGCGATCGACTCGGCGGCGGCGCCGTCCGCGTCGGCGGTCGCGACCATGATCGCGACGTCGGAGTCGGCGAGCTCGCGCTCGAGCTCCTCGCCGGCGAGCGCATCGGCGTGGAAGAACCGCGCCGCGCCCCACGGCCGCTCGGCGACGCGGTCGACGACCTCGCCCGCGGCGGCGTCGAGGGCGAGGATGAGCGCCGCGCGGCTGCCGATCTCGCGCGTGATCCGGTACGCCGCCTCCTCCGCGGTCGCCGCCAGCGCGCACGCGTTCGCGAGGATCGGCTTCGCCATCACACGGAAACGTGCGCGACGCCGGGCTGCGCGGTCAGCGCCTCGCGGCAGCTGTCGATGAACGACTCCTCCTGCGGCAGCACGATCGCCGCCGAGCGGATGCGGTGGTGCGCCGGGTCGACACCGGGCGGCGTCACGCCCTCGTCGCGCAGTGCCTCCACGGCCTTCCGGAGCTTCTGCCGTGCCTTGATGATCCCGGTGTCGGAGGAGACGAGCCGCTCCTTCGAGCGGTCGACGATCGGGCCCATCGACTCCTGCAGCGACGCGTCCTGCTGCGCGATCCCGCGCACCCCGGAGAACGTCTCGCCGCGCCGCTGCGCCTCGCGGTCCATCAGGTAGTCGACGTCCTTGTTCTCCTCCGGCCGGTACGTGCCGGGGATGTTGCGGCTGTGCACGCCGTGGCCCGTCTTCATTGCGCCCACTTCCTCTTCGGTCAGCGCGCGCGTCGGGTGGTAGTCGAAGGTGTAGACCCAGCAGTTGTGATCGTCGATCGGCACCCAGAAGTGGCCGTGCACGGGATGGTCGCCGCGCGGCGGCACCATCGTGAAGGCCGGCATCACCCAGGGCGTGATCCGCCAGTAGTACTTGCCGTCCTCCGCGTTGCGGCGCGCGCCGACGAACAGGCCGCCGTCCGCCTCCGCCACCTCGAAGAACGGGCGCAGGTCGTTGAGGTTGTACTGGTTGCCCTTCGCGCCCTTGAACAGCGGGTCGCTCTTCAGGCCGCCGGAGTGCAGCCACGAGACGTGGCTCGAGTCGATGCCGCCCTCGAGCGCCTGCAGCCAGTTCGACTCCTGCCAGCGCTTCGAGGTGAACGTCTGCTCGGCCGCGACCTGGCAGAACTCGAACTCCGGCAGCGGCGGCTGCGACTCGCGATCGCCGAGATACGTCCAGAGGATGTCGCCGACGCGGACGAGCGGATACGACGTCAGCTTCACCTTGCTCTTGAAGTTGCTGTTCTCCGGCTCCGACGGGACGTCGATGCAGTTGCCGTCGACGTCGTACTTCCAGCCGTGGTACGCGCAGCGGAGGCCGCACTCGCGCACGTTGCCGAACCAGAGCGACGCGCCGCGGTGCGCGCAGAACTCGTCGATCAGCCCGTAGCGGCCGTCGCTGTCGCGGAACGCGATCAGCCGCTCGGAGAGGATCTTCACGCGGACCGGCGGGGAATCGGGCTCCGGCAGCTCCTCGGCGAGGAGCGCCGGGACCCAGTACTGCCGGAAGAGGTCGCCGCAGGCGGTCCCGGGCCCGGTCTTCGTCAGCAGCTCGTTGATCTCGGTCTTGAGCATAAGGTCAGACCATACTACCTCAGGTCGTGCAGCTCCTCGACCGTCAGCTCCTGCATCAGCTCGGCGAGGCGTTCCACGAGGGGCATTCCCACTCCTGCCTCGTTCGCCACCTGGAGCGCGACCTCGAGATCCTTGTGCGGCCAGCGCAGGCGGTGCTTGCCCCACTCGGCGAGCGGCCGGTTGGCGCCGCTGCCGATCGCCATCGCCTCGCGCAGCGCCGCCGGCTCGACGCCGAGCGCGCGCCCGAGGCGGAGGGCTTCGACGTCGGCCCGGATGCACGCCCAGAGAAGGATGTTGTTCGCCGTCTTCGCGACCTGCCCGGCGCCGATCTCGCCGACGCGGACGACCGCCTCGGTGAACGGCGCGCACGCCCGCTCGAGCGTCGCGATCGCGTCGGCGTCGCCGCCGCAGTAGAGGACGAGTTGACCCTCCTCGGCGCCGCGCTCGCCGCGGACGAGCGCCGCGTCCACAACTGCGACGCCGCGCTCGCGGCCCGTGCGCTCGAGGTCGGCGCACGTGTCCGGGCGGATCGACGCGCAGAGCGCGATCACGGTTCCTGCGCGTGCTTGCTCGAGCGCCGCCGTGACCGCGTCGCGGGTCTGCGCGTCGTCGACGACGACGACGAGGACGACGTCGGCGCGCGCCGCGACCTCGGCCGGCGACGCGCACGGGGTGGCGCCGCGCTCGACGAGCGCTGCGCACGCGTCGGCACTGATGTCGTGGACCGCGAGCTGCGTGCCCGCAGCGAGCAGGTGGCCGCCCATGGCGGCGCCCATCCGGCCGCATCCGATCAGGCCAACGCGGTTCAATGGTCAGACCATAGACTAGGCCGCCGGGTGACGCTGCTCCTCGACAACGCCGACGTGCGCGCCGTGCTGCGGATGCGCGACGTGATCGACGCGCTCGACGCCGCGTTCGTCGACTACGCCCGCGGCGGCGCGGTCAACCGGCCGCGCTCGCACACGTACACGCACCGCGGCGGCGCGCGCCACTACCTCTTCAAGACGATGGACGGCAGCCTGCCCCGCGTCGGCGTGCACGCGCTCCGCCTCACGTCCGACCTGACCGACGAGAGCAACGGGAAGCGCGTGAAGATCCCGGCCGCACCGGGTGAGCGCTACGTCGGCCTCGTGCTGCTGTTCGACCTCGACACGCTCGCGCCCGTGGCGATCCTCCACGACGGCTATCTGCAGCGGATGCGCGTCGGCGCGACGAGCGCGCTCGCGGCCGACCGGCTCGCGCGCCGCGAGGCGCGCCGCGTCGGGCTGATCGGCGCCGGCTGGCAGGCGGGGGCGCAGATCGAGGGCCTGCGCCAGGTGCGAGACGTCGACGAGATCCGCGTGTTCGCGCCGACGCGCGAGCGGCTCGAGGCGTTCGCCGCCGAGCACCATGCGGTCGCCGTCGACTCCGCGCGGGACGCGGTCGACGGCGCGGACATCGTCGTGCTGGCGACGAACGCGCAGCGCCCGGTGCTCGACGGTGCGTGGCTCGCTGCCGGCACGCACGTCAACTCCGTGCAGCGGCACGAGCTCGACGAGACGACGGTCGCGCGTGCCGACCTCGTCGTCGTGCGCAGCCGCGAAGAGCCGACATTCCATTTCGTGCCCGGCAGCGCGCCGCGCGCCGTCCGCGAGCGCGGGATCGACGGCGTCGTCGAGCTCGGCGACGTCCTGACGGGCGCCGTCGGGCGCACGGACGACGAGCAGATCACGCTCTTCACCGGCGGCGGCGGGCTCGGGATCCAGTTCGCGGCCGCCGCGCACGCGGTGTACGAGGCGGCGCGCGAGGCGGGCATCGGCCGCGACCTGCCAACCGAGTGGTTCACACAGGAGGAGAAGCCCTGAAGCGCTACGGCAGCGATGTGATGGTCGACGCGATCAAGGCGTGCGGCTTCAAGTACGTCTCGCTCAATCCGGGATCGTCGTACCGCGGGCTGCACGACTCGCTCGTCAACTACGGCGGCAACGACCCCGAGATCATCACGTGCAACCACGAGAAGCTCGCGGTTGCGATCGCGCACGGCTACACGAAGGCGGCGCGCGAGCCGATGGCGTGCATCCTCCACGACATCGTCGGCCTGCTGCAGGGGACGATGGGGATCTACTACGCGTGGATCGACCGCGCACCGGTCGTCGTGTTCGGCGGCGCCGGGCCGATGGCGTACGACCGGCGGCGGCCGAACATCGACTGGATCCACACGGCGAACATCCAGGGGAACGTCGTCCGCGACTACACGAAGTGGGACGACCAGCCCGCGTCGGTCGCGTCGGTGCCCGAGTCGGTCGCGCGCGCGTACCGGATCGCGACCGCCGCGCCGCAGGGGCCGGTGTACATCGCCCTCGACGCCGGCTTGCAGGAGGACGAGGTCGGCGACGAGGTTGTGCTGCCGAACTGGGATCGGCTGAAGACGCCGTCGCCGGTCGGCCCGGAACCGCGCGCGCTGCGCGCGCTCGCGGAGCGTCTATGCGTGGCGGAGCGCCCGGTCGTCGTCACCTCCTACGCCGGCCGCGACCGCGATGCGTTCTCGCAGCTCGTGGAGCTGTCCGAGCTGCTCGGTGCCGGCGTGATCGACACCGGCTGGCGCCTCAACTTCCCGAACAGGCACCCGCACGCGGTGACGATGGAGCTGATCCCCGAGTCCGACTGCGTGCTGTTCGTCGACGTCAAGGACATGGGGAAGTGGACGCAGAAGCTCGACCGCACGACACGGCAGATCGAGTCGCTGATCCCGTCTGACGCGGCGATCCTCGACGTCGGCTTCAACGAGCTCGGGATCGGTGCGTGGTCGCACGACCACGCGCAGCTGCACGAGACCGACGTGCAGGTGACGGCGGACACCGCCGTCGCGCTGCCGCTGCTGCTCGAGCTCTGCCGCGAGCTGAACGGCGACCCGCGCGACGGCTGGCGGGCGCGGCTGCGAGAGTTCCACGACGCGACCTGGGCGGCATGGGGGAGGCAGGCGCAGGAGGAGTCGCCGCTGTCGCCGGTATCGACGTCGCGGCTCGCGACCGAGGTGTGGGAGGTCGTGAAGGACTACGACTGGGTGCTGACGGCCGGCACTGCGAGCGGTTGGGCGCCGAAGCTCTGGGACTTCGACCGCGAGTACCGCCATCCCGGCGCGTCCCTCGGCACCGCGACGCAGATCGGCATCTCGATCGGCGTCGCGCTCGCGCACAAGGGGAGCGGCCGCCTCGTCGTCGACCTGCAGCCGGACGGCGACCTGATGTTCGACCTGGGGGCGCTGTGGATTGCGGCGTACCACAAGATCCCGCTGCTGGCCGTGATGTTCAACAACCGGGCGTACTACAACGACTGGGAGCACCAGGAGCGGATCGCGCGCGCGCGCGGCACCGACGAGTCGCGCGCGCACATCGGCATGGAGATCGACAAGCCGGCGCCGGACTTCGCGGCGGCGGCGCGGGCGATGGGGTGGTTCGGCGAGGGGCCGATCGACGATCCGGAGCAGGTGCGCGGTGCGGTCCGCCGCGCGGCCGAGGTGGTCGTGCAGGAGGGCCGCCCGGCGCTGGTCGACGTCGTCTGCCAATACGACTGAGGGAGCGAGCATGGAAGAGGAAGAGCTGCCGGACTTCGACTTCGCCGACCCGCTGAAGCGGCGGCCCGACGACGAGGACGAGGATGCCGAAGGCCTCGACCCGGCGATCACGATCCCGCCCGAGGATTAGCGGGCTGAACGGCCTGTACCCGGTACCGCCACGTCTTCGTCACAGACTCGGCGCTCGAACGCGCCAATCTCCGGGCTGGAGGCTGTGGACGAAACGTCACACTCTCGTGGCGGTACCAGGTACAGGTCGTAGCGGTGTAATGGTTAGTCCAATGTGTGGTAGCCTGTCGCCCGCCAGCGACTGATCGACCGAGGAGGAAGCATGGGCGAGTGGCCCGAGGATTGGGACATGCCGGAGCAGGTCTTCGTGCGCGACAACATCGACGCATCGGAGATCGCTGCACGCGACGAGTTCAACCGCAACAACCCGCCCATCCGCGGCCTCTCGGTCCCCGGTGACCTGCGGGAGATCGAGCTCGTCAAGCGCCCGTGGCGCAACAACAAGGGCCTTTGGTTCGAGCTCGCGGAGAATCGCGTCCTCTCGTCCCACCTCGCCGAGCTCGCGCCGGGCGGCAACTCCGTCCGCCATCGCCACACCACCGAAGCGGTGATCTACATCGTCAAGGGCCGCGGCTACTCGATCGTCAACTACGAGGGCGAGGAGGAGCAGCGGATCGAGTGGGAGGAGGGCTCCCTCTTCTCGCCGCCGGTGTGGGCGTGGCACCAGCACTTCAACAGCGACCCCGACGAGCCGGCGCGCTACCTCGCGATCCAGGACACGGGTCTCGTCCGCCACATGCGCTTCCACCAGATCGAGCGGCACCCGACGCAGCTGAAGCAGGGTGGCGGCACCGATTATTCGGTGAATGCGGTTCCTGCGCAGGCACCGGAACCGGTGCAGTAGCAGCAACGCAGTAGGTCGATTCCACAAGGGGGAGCCCTGCGGCGATGGTCGCGGTCGCGGAAAGGTCGGTCCAGGCGAGAGGGGAGGTGCTTCGGCGCCTCCTCTCTGCACGCAACCTGATCGTGATCGTCGTCGCGGCGGCGATCGCGTACCTCGCGCTCGTCCCGCTCGGCTTCCTCCTCTGGCAGACGTTCCACCGCGACGGCCACTTCACGCTGTCGGCGTTCCGCGACGCCTACAGCGCCGTCGGCCTCGGGACGATGCTGCTGAACTCGTTCGCGTTCTCGGCCGGCGCGACGGTGCTCGCGCTCGTGATCGGGACGGCGATGGCGTATCTGCTCGTCCGCACCGACGTGCCCGGCAAGTCGCTGATGTACGCGGCATCGGTCGTGCCGCTGATCATCCCCGGGATCCTCCACTCGATCTCGTGGACGTTCCTGCTCGACCCGACGAACGGGATCGTCAACACGTGGTTCATCCAGAAGATCGGGCTGCCCGCCTTCAACGTCTACAGCATCCCCGGGATGATCTTCATCGAGGGCGTGCACCTCGCGCCGCTCGTCTTCCTGCTGATGGTCGCCTCGTTCCGGTCGATGGACCCGTCGCTCGAGGAGTCGGCGATCATGAGCGGTGCACCGATGTGGCGGGTCTTCTTCCGCGTCACGCTGCCGCTCGCCCGCCCGGCGCTGTATGCCGCGATCCTGATCATGGCCGTGCGCTGTCTCGAGTCGTTCGAGGTCCCGGCGGTGATCGGCCTGCGCCACCACGTCTGGGTGTTCACGTCGCGCATCTACGACGCGCTGCACGCGCTCTCGCCGGACTACGGGACGGCCGGCGCGCTCGCGATGACGCTGCTCGTGCTGACGTCGGTCGGCGTCTGGTGGCACTCGCGCCTTGCGCGCCGCGCGCGCGCGTTCCAGACCGTGACCGGCAAGGGCTTCCGGCCGCGGCCGATGCCGCTCGGCGCGTGGCGCTGGCCCGCCGTCGCGTTCATCCTCCTCTACTTCTTCATCTCGATCGTCCTGCCGCTTGCGACGCTCGGCTATGCGTCGACCCAGCTCTTCTATTCGCCGCCGACGCACTACACGCTGCGGCACATGACGGGGGCGAACTATCCCGCCGTCTTCCACGACGACCTGTTCAGGCACGCGGTCAAGAACTCGCTCGTCCTCGGCGTTGGCACGGCGACCGCGGTGATGTTGATGTGCGCCGTCGCCGCGTGGGTGGTCGTCCGCACGAAGCTGCCGGGACGGTGGCTGATCGACAACCTCGCGTTCACGCCGCTCGTCATCCCGGGCCTCGTCCTCGGTGTCGCCATGCTCGACGTCTACCTGCGGCTGCAGTGGCTGCCGGTCTACGGGACGCTCTGGATCCTGTTCATCGCCTACCTCACGCGGTACATGCCGTACGGCATGCGGTATGCATCGACGTCGATGTTCCAGATCGGCCGCGAGCTGGAGGAGAGCGCGATGATGAGCGGTGCCGGCTGGTTCCAGTCGTTCCGCCGGATCGTCCTGCCGCTGCTCGTGCCGGGCTTCGTCGCCGGGTGGATCTACATCTTCGTCGTCTCGTTCCGCGAGCTCGGTAGCTCGGTCCTGCTCTATTCGCCGGGCCGCGAGGTCCTCTCGATCGCGATCTGGCAGCAGTGGAACGACGGATTGCTGCCGCAGCTCTCGGCGCTCGGCGTCATGCTCGTCGGCTTCCTCGTCGTCATGGTCGCGATCGCGTACAGGCTCGGCGCGAAGATCGGCGTCAAGGAGGCGGGCTGATGCTCCAGGTCAGAGACCTCGTCAAGACGTTCGCCGGCTCGAAGGGCGAGGGCCGCGGCCGCGTCCACGCCGTCGACGGCATCTCGCTCGACGTCGCCGACGGCGAGCTCTTCACGCTGCTCGGTCCCTCGGGCTGCGGCAAGACGACGACGCTGCGCTGCATCGCCGGCCTCGAGATGCCCGACGGCGGCGAGATCACCGTGGCGGGGCGGACCTTGTTCTCGTCGGAGCGGCGTATCCGCGTCCCTGCGAACGA
This sequence comes from Gaiellaceae bacterium, assembly GCA_036503495.1. Taxonomy (GTDB): domain Bacteria; phylum Actinomycetota; class Thermoleophilia; order Gaiellales; family Gaiellaceae; genus Palsa-739. Next base: position 17,668 of record DASXWV010000071.1, on the reverse strand, counting down.
GCGCGGGCTCGGCATGGTCTTCCAGTCGTACGCGATCTGGCCGCACATGAACGTGCAGAAGAACGTCGCCTTCCCGCTCGAGGTCCTGCCGCGCCGCCGCAAGCCGTCGCGCCGCGAGCTTCGGGAGCGCGTCGAGCGCGCGCTCGCGGTGGTCAAGCTCGACCATCTCGCGTCGCGCGAGGCGACCGATCTCTCCGGCGGCCAGCAGCAGCGCCTGGCGCTCGCGCGTGCGCTCGTGATGGAGCCGCCGCTGCTGCTGCTCGACGAACCGCTCTCGAACCTCGACGCGAAGCTCCGCGACGACATGCGGTTCGAGCTGAAGCGGCTGCAGCGCGAGCTCGGCATCACGGGCGTCTACGTGACGCACGACCAGGTCGAGGCGCTCGCGATGTCGAACAAGGTCGCGGTCATGCGCGACGGGAAGATCGAGCAGGTCGGTCATCCGCGCGACGTCTACGAGCGGCCGCAGTCACGGTTCGTCGCCGACTTCATCGGGACGTCGAACTTCATCGACGGCGTCGTCGAGGCGAAGGAGGGATCGTCGTACCGAGTTCGCACCGAGGACGGTGTGCTCCTGGTGCCGTCGGAGTCGCAGTTCGACGTCGGCGACAACGTCGTCGTCGCAGCGCGTCCCGAGCACATCGAGATCACGCCCGGTTCGAACGGCACGGCGCCGAACGTCTGGAACGGCCGGATCGCCGTCCGCTCGTTCCTCGGCGAGGTCGTCGACCACGTCGTCTCCGTCGGGTCGCGCGAGCTGCGGGCGCGCTGCAACTCGAAGGTCTCGATCCCGGCGGAGACCGACGTCACGGTGCGATTCCACGAGGAGGCGTTCTCGCTCATCCCCGCGAGTGAGTAGATGACGCGGCGCGAGCTCTTCGCCGCCCTCGTCCCGATCTACCTCTCCGTCTTCCTGTTCGTCGCCGGCAACTCGGCGCTGACCGTGCTGATCCCGGTCTATCTCGCGCGTCGCGGCAACCTCGACAATGCGGCGATCGGCCTCGTCGTCGGCGCGTTCGGGCTCTCGTCGCTCGTCGCGCGGCTGCCGACGGGCCTCGCGTACACCGCCCGGCGCGGCAACGTGTTCCTCCTCGCGGGCGGTCTGCTCAATGCCGCCGCGTTCGCACTGCTGCCGGTCGTGCACGGCACGCCGGCCTTCGCAGCGTTGATGGCGCTGAACGGGATCGGGTGGTCGATCGCGACGACCGCGCAGCTGGCGCTGCTCGTCGCTAAGCCGCCGGGCGGCGTCTCGACGGCGGCGGCGATGGGCTGGTTCTCGGGGGCGACGGGGCTGGGCAACATGGTCGCCGGCGTCGTCGGCGGCCTGATCGCCGACCGGATCGGTCTCGGCGCGACCTTCTCCCTGCTCGCCGTGACGCCGGTGCTCGGCGCGCTCCTGATGATCCGCAACGTCCGCGCGTCGGAGGTGCTCGTGCGCTCGGAGGAGGAGCCGGCGCCGCGCTCGTGGAAGCTGCTCGGGCGCATGCCGCTCGCGGTCTGGGCCGGCGTGCTCGTCATGTTCTTCATCAACGGCGTCAACGCGCTCCAGAACACCTTCTATCCGGTGCTCGCCGTTGCTGCCGGGTTGTCGCTGACGCAGATCGGCGCCGCGTCGAGCCTGCGTTCGTGGGCCTCGTCGTCGTCGCGCTTCGGCTCGGGGCCGCTCTTCCAGCGCCTCGACCCGGCCGGGCTGACGCTGCCGCTCGTCGTGCTCGGCACGCTTGCGACCTGCGCGATCCCGTCGGTGATCGACTCGTTCGCGCTGCAGGTGCCGCTCTTCCTGTTCACCGGCCTGTCGCGCGGGCTCCTGCGCGTGACCGGGTCGGCCGATGCGTTCGACGCCGTCGGCGCCGACGACCGTGCGCACGGGCTCACGTCGGCGCTGCTCTACGGCGGCCTCGATCTGGGCAAGATCGTGCTGCCGGTCGCGGGCGGCGTGGTCGCGCACGCCTGGGGGATCGCGACGATGCTGCGCGTCGTCCCGGTCGCGCTGCTGCTGCTCTACCTGGCGCTCGCGCTGCCGGCCCGCCGCCGGGCGGCAATGAGCGCCGTGTAGAGCATCCGCCACGGGATGTCGGCGTGCTCGAAGCCGCCGGCCTCCATCCACGCCGCGTGCTCGTCGGCGCGCGCGAGCGGATAGTCGTGACGGTGCGGCTTGATCGTCCGCGTGCGCTCGCCGGTGAAGCGCCCGCGCACCCGCCGGTACGCCTGCTCGAGCTCGCCGGGCGCACCGACGTGGTCGAGGTTGAAGACGAATCCGCCCGGCTCGACGAGCGCGCCGACGACGCGGTACAGCTCGGCGAGTGCGTCGTGCGAGAGATGGTGCAGCGCGCGCGAGCTGCAGACGACCGACGCCTGCGCGATCTGCGCCGAGGCGAGCTCCTGGACGTCGCTGAGCACGTAGGTGACGCGGTCGCCGAAGCGGGCGAGCTGCCGCCGCGCCTCGTCCTCCATCGGCGGCGACGAGTCGACCCACGTCCCGCGCGCCTGCGGGAACGCAGCGAGGAACTCACCGAGATACGGCCCGTGGCCCGAGCCGAGGTCGACGACGTGCGTCACCTCGAGGCCGGCGTCCTCGACGAGGGCGAGCGAGATCCGGCGCGGCAGAACGAGCAGGTCGGCGATCACGTCCTCGCCGAGCCACTCGCCGACGTACTCCGCGGACTCCCACGATCCGAGCTCGGCGCTCACCCGGCGAGCCTAGCAGTTTGGTATAACCTTTCTACTCTTGCGACCGACTCGCGATAAGCGCTTCACGCGGCCGGAGCTGCGGCGGCTCGGGGTCCTCGGCGGCGTCGTCGTCGCCCTGCACGTCGTCGGCTGGACGCTCTTCGTCTGGTACGCGCGCTCGAACCCGGCGCTCGCCGGCCTCGGGACGCTCGCGTACACATTCGGGCTGCGGCACGCCTTCGACGCCGACCACATCGCCGCGATCGACAACACGGCGCGCAAGCTGCTGCAGGACGGCCGGCGCTCGATGGGCGTCGGCTTCTTCTTCTCGCTCGGCCATTCGACGATCGTGCTCGGGCTGACGACCGCGCTTGCGCTCGCGACGAAGACGGTCGGGGCGAAGCTGCCGACGCTGCAGTCGTACGGCGGCGTCGTCGGCGCCTCTGTCTCGGGCGTGTTCCTGCTCCTGATCGGCCTGCTCAACCTCGCGGTGCTACTCGACATCCTCGGCGTCTTCCGCGCGATGCGGCGCGGCCGCTACGACGAGGGCGCGCTCGAGCGGCGGCTGCTCGACCAGGGCCTGATGAGCCGCGTGTTCTTCAAGCGGCTCGGCGACAAGATCGACGCGAGCTGGAAGATGTATCCGCTCGGCGTGCTGTTCGGTCTCGGCTTCGACACCGCGTCGGAGGTAGCACTGCTCGCGATCGCGGCGGGCGCCGCATCGCATCAGGTGCCGTTTCTCGCCATCCTGTCGCTGCCGATCCTCTTCGCCGCCGGCATGTCGCTGATGGACACCGTCGACGGCGCCTTCATGAGCCGCGCCTACGGCTGGGCGTTCTCGAGCCCGGTGCGGAAGGTCTATTACAACCTGACGGTGACGACGCTGTCGGTGCTCGTCGCGCTCGTGATCGGCGGCGTCGAGCTCGTGCAGGTCCTGGCGAAGCGCGGTCCCGATCTCGCGCGCATGGGCTACCTCGTGGTCGGGCTCTTCGTCCTCACGTGGCTCGTCTCCGGTCTCGTCTGGAAGGTCCGCGGGATCGAGCGCCGCTGGACGGCCCAGCTCGAGCAATGACCCGCGCGCACACGCACGCGCCGCACCTGCCGGCGGACGTCGTCTCGATCCGCGCCGGCGGCCGTCGCGTCACGCGGCAGCGCGCCTTGATCTGGGACGTGTTCCTGCGGTCCGGCGACCGGCATCTGTCCGCGCGCGAGGTGGCGACGGCGCTGCCGGAGCTCCACCAGGCGACGGTCTACCGGGCGCTCGACGTCCTCGTCGCGGAGGGTCTGCTGCGGCGGACCGAGATCGAGGGGCGCGCGCTGTACGAGATCGCGGCGGAGCACCTGCACCACCACGTCGTGTGCACGTCGTGCGGCGAGGTGCGGCACGTGCACGACGAGGCGGTGCGCGGCGCGCTGCGCCGCGTGGAGCACGAGTCCGGCTACGTGCTCGCCGACGAGGAGCTGGCGTTCCGCGGGCTCTGCCCGGCGTGCGCCGCTACTTCTCGTCCAGCTTGAGCGCTGCGCTGTTGATGCAATAGCGGATCCCGGTCGGATGCGGGCCGTCGGGGAACAGGTGGCCGAGGTGGCCGCCGCAGCTGGCGCACATCACCTCGGTGCGCACCATCCCGTACGAGGTGTCGGTCTCCTCGTCGATCGCATCCTCGTTCGCCGGCGCGTAGAACGCCGGCCAGCCGCAGCCCGAGTCGTACTTCGTCTCCGACTCGAACAGCGTCGCGCCGCAGCCGGCGCAGCGGTACGTGCCGGGCTCGAACGTGTGGTCGTACTCGCCGCTGAACGGCGCCTCGGTTCCCTTCTGGCGCAGGACGCGGTATTCCTCGGGCGACAGCTCCGCCCGCCATTCGGCATCGGTCTTCTCGATTCGGCTCACGGGCCGAATGGTACGAATCCAGGATGAGTCAGGTCGAACGCCGCCGCGTCCGCATCATCTTCGCGGCGCTGATGCTCGTCATCCTCCTCGCGTCGCTCGACCAGACGATCGTCGCGACGGCGCTGCCGACGATCGTCGGCGACCTCGGCGGGCTGGAGCACCTCTCGTGGGTCGTGACGGCGTACCTGCTGGCGTCGACGGTCACCGGGCCGCTGTACGGCAAGTTCGGCGATCTCTACGGCCGCAAGATCGTCCTGCAGATCGCGATCGTCATCTTCCTGATCGGCTCGGCGCTCTGCGGGATCGCGCAGAACATGCCGGAGCTGATCGCATTCCGTGCGCTGCAGGGCCTCGGCGCGGGCGGCCTGATGGTGACGACGATCGCCGTCGTCGGCGACATCATCCCGCCGCGCGAGCGCGGGCGGTACCAGGGGCTGTTCGGCGCGGTCTTCGGCGTGTCGACGGTGATCGGCCCGTTGCTCGGCGGCTTCTTCGTCGACCACCTCTCGTGGCGGTGGATCTTCTACGTCAATCTGCCGACGGGCGCCGCCGCGCTGGTCGTGATCGGAGCCGTCTTCCACACGCGTGCGCAGCGCGTCGAGCACGCCGTCGACTACCTCGGCGCGTTGACGCTCGCGCTCGGCTTGTCGTGCGTCGTCCTGTTTACGAGCCTCGGCGGCGTCACCTTCGCGTGGAGCTCGCCCGAGAGCCTCGCGTTGATGGTGCTGGCCGCCGTGCTGCTGACCGCGTTCGTCTTCGCCGAGCGGCGTGCGACGGAGGCGATCCTGCCGATGGAGCTGTTCCGCAACCGGATCTTCGCGGCAAGCGCGGCGGTCGGCTTCATCATCGGCCTCGCGCTCTTCGGCTCGGTCACCTATCTGCCGGTGTTCCTGCAGATCGTCAAGTCGATGAGCCCGACGCGGTCGGGGCTGCAGCTGACGCCGATGATGGCGGGCGTGCTCGTCACCTCGATCGCGTCGGGCCGCCTGATCAGCCGCTGGGGGAAATACCGCGTGTTCCCGATCGTCGGCACCGCCGTGATGACCGTCGGCATGTACCTGCTCTCGCGGCTGAGTCTGCACTCCTCGGGGCGGGACGCCGCGCTGTACATGCTCGTGCTCGGGCTGGGGCTCGGGATGGTCATGCAGGTTCTCGTCCTCGCCGTCCAGAACGCGGTGCCGCCGCGGCACATGGGCGTGGCGACCTCCGGGTCGATCCTCTTCCGCCAGATCGGCGGCTCGGTCGGCATCGCGCTCTTCGGGGCGATCTTCTCGAACCGGCTCGCCACCGAGCTCTCGTCGCGCGGCGTGCACACCGCGGCGAAGGGGTTGAGCCCGGCGGCGATCCGCCATCTGCCGCCGATCGCGCAGCGCGCCTATGCGGCCGCGATCTCCGCGTCCCTCCATCCGGTGTTCGTCGTCGCGGCGGTCGTCTCGGTCTGCGCGTTCGCGCTGACGTGGCTCCTGCGTGAGACGCCGCTGCGTGCGAGCGTCCGTCCGCTCGACGGTGAGGAGTTCACGCCGGCCGCCGCCGCGGAGGCGCCGCCGACGGGCAGCGCGCGATGACGAGCGTCGAGCTCGAGCGGCGCGAGGACTGGCGCGCCTGGCTCGAGCAGCACCACGCCACGAGCGACGGTGTCTGGCTCGTGACGTGGAAGAAGGTCGCGAAACAGCCGCGGGTCGACTACGACGCCGCCGTCGAGGAGGCGCTCTGCTTCGGCTGGGTCGACACCAAGTCGAAGTCGGTCGACGAGCTCCGGACGGCGCTGTGGTTCACCCGCCGCCGACCGGGCTCGAGCTGGTCGGAGTCGAACGTCGCGCGCTTCGAGAAGCTCGAGGCGGCCGGGGTGATGACGGCTGCCGGGCGAGCCTGCTACCCTGGGCGCACGGATAGCACTGGGCTGTCCCGTGAGATTTCAGCTTCTCGTTCCTCCTTGCGTGGTTTCGAGTCGTGTGATCTCGAACCACAAGCACTGAATAGGAGTCGAACAACTACATGGAATCGTTTCAAGCGCTCGGTGTGAGCGCGCCTGTCGCGCAGGCACTTGCCGCGCGCGACATCGTCGCGCCGTTCCGCATCCAGACCCTCGTCCTGCCCGACGCTCTCGCCGGCCGCGACATCCTCGCGAAGGCGCCGACGGGCTCCGGCAAGACGATCGCCTTCGGCCTGCCGGTCGTCGAGCGCACCGACCCGTCTGCGAAGACGCCGTCGGCGCTCGTGCTCGTGCCGACCCGTGAGCTTGCGCTCCAGGTTGCCGACGAGCTCTCGACCTTCGCGCCGGCGAAGGGGCTCAAGGTCGGCCTCGCCTACGGCGGCGCGCCGGTGAGCCAGCAGGCGAAGCGCCTGCAGGGCGCGCACATCGTCGTCGCCACGCCGGGACGGCTGCAGGATCTCTTCGAGCGGCGGCTCGTCTCGCTCGACGGGATCCGGATCCTGATTCTCGACGAGGCCGACCGGATGCTCGACATGGGCTTCCGGCCGCAGGTCGAGCGGATCGTCCGCCGCGTCCCGCGCGACCGGCAGACGATGCTCTTCTCCGCGACGCTGGACGGCGAGGTCGGGGTGCTCGCGGGCGAGTACACGCGCGACCCGTCTCGCTTCGAGGCGCGGCGCGAGGAGACGCACGACGACGGTGAGATCGCGCATCATTTCGTCCCGGTGACACCGGACGGCAAGCTCGAGACGCTCGTCGAGCTGATCGACGCCGAGGACGGGCTGACGCTCGTCTTCGTGCGCACGAAGCGCGGCGCCGACCGGCTCGCCGACAAGCTGAAGCGGCGCGGCATCGCCGTCGTCGCCATGCACGGCGACATGGGGCAGTCGCAGCGCGAGCGCGCGCTCGAGCGCTTTCGCAGCGGCAAGGCGACGACGCTCGTCGCAACCGACGTCGCGGCGCGCGGCCTCGACCTCGACGACATCGAGCACGTGATCAACTTCGATCCGCCGGAGGACGACAAGGGCTACGTGCACCGCGTCGGCCGCACCGGCCGCGCCGGCCGCTCGGGTCGCGGCAGCACCCTGGTGCTGCCCGATCAGCAGGCCGACGTCAGCCGCGTCGCGCTCCTGGCGGGTCATCGTGAGACTTTCGAGAGCACGGGTATGCGCACCGCCCGGCCGAAGCTCGTGTACACGAGCCGTCGCGGCCGGCGCTCGCGCTGGTAAGGCAGGGGAGGTGAATCAATTGGCTACAGGCACTGTGAAGTGGTTCAGCGACGAGAAGGGCTACGGCTTCATCACGCCGGAGGACGGGTCGAAGGATCTGTTCGTGCACTTCAGCGGCATCTCGGGCGACGGCTTCAAGTCGCTTGCCGAGGGCGCGCGCGTCGAGTACGAGGCGACCGAAGGGCAGAAGGGCCCGCAGGCGACGAACGTTCGGCTCGTCGGCTAGTCGCACCCCTGCAGTACCGCAGCATCTGAGGGCCCCGCAAGGGGCCCTCACTCGTTCGCCTAGCCGCAGTAATCGGGCAGCGGATCGGTCACTGGCGGAGGCGGTGTTTGCACGAAGTAGACGGGGGCCGCGGTGCGTCGCAGGCGGAGGTGCGTGCAACGCGAGCGGCGCACTCACCTAGATCCGCTCGGCATCGCGCAGCTCCGGTGCGCCGTCGCCGCGCGCGAGCGCCGTGATCAGCTCGTCGAACGCGGCGTCGAGCCGGGCGTTCGCCACGGCGTAGCGCAGCACGACGGGCGGGCCGCCGCGCCGTCCCCAGGGGCGGGCACGCGCCTCGATCGTCCAGCGCAGCACGCCGGTGCGGCGCAGCAGGAGCACCACCGGCAGGAGCGGCAGCGCGAGGACGAACGTGATCGCGCTCGAGACGAGCCCCGGTCCGGAGAAGCGCTCGGTCTCCCCAACCGCGGGGCGCACCGCGAGCGGGACGACGAGCCGCCGTACCGTCCACGTCAGCTCGTTCGGGCTCGTGACGTGCCGCTTCAGTGTCCGGATTATGCTCGTGGCATGGTGACCGGCGGCTGTCTCTGCGGCGGCGTGCGCTACGAGCTCACGGAGCCGCCGGTGACGGTGACGTACTGCCATTGCACGCGGTGCCAGCGCCGCACCGGCACGGCCGCGTCGCCGCAGGCGCGGATCGCGCCCGGCTCGCTCCGCTTCACGCAGGGCGAGGAGCTCGTGAAAGGCTGGCAGCCGCCGGATGGCGGCTTCGAGAAGTGCTTCTGCTCGAACTGCGGCGGCCAGCTGTTCAGCCGCCATCCGGACGGGTCGATCTGGAGCGTTCGCATGGGGACGTTCGACGAGGATCCGGGCGTTACGCCGAAGCACCGCCAGTACGTCGCCTACGCGGCGACCTGGGAGCCGATCCCGGAGGACGGCATCCCGCACTACCCGGAAGCCGCGCCGAGCTAGAGCGGAACGAGACGCGTTCCGGTTGCCTTGAACGTCGCGTAGACGCGCACGCCCGCCGCGAGGCCGAGCCGCTCGGCCGAGGCGGCGGTCACCTCCGCCGTCAACGGGCCGACGCGCACGCGCACGCGGTTGCCGACCTCGACGACCGAGGCGACCTCGCCCTCGACGACATTGAGCGCCGAGTCGTCGCTGTGCTCGCGCGCGAGCGAGACATCCCACGGATAGACGACGACGCCGACGTCGCCCGTCGCAGCGTCGGTCGAGTAGATCCGCTCGGCGCCCGCGAGCACCACCTCCGTCAGCCCGCCCGTCGCGTGCGCGACGCCGTGCAGCAGGTTCGCGCCCGTGAACGACGCGACGAAGCCGTCGCGCGGGCGCGCGACCAACTCACCGGGTCTCGCCAGCTGCCGCAGCGTCCCGTCGACGAGCACGCCGACCTCGTCGGCGAGCGCCGCCGCGTCCTCGTAGTCGTGCGTGACGAGCAACGTCGGCAGCCGCAGCTCGCGCAGCAGCTCGGCGAGCTCGTGCCGCACCTCCGCCTTCGTGTGCGCGTCGAGCGCGGCCAGCGGCTCGTCGAGCAGCAGCACCGACGGCCGCCGTGCGAGCGCCCGCGCGAGCGCGACCCGCTGCCGCTCGCCGCCGGAGAGCTCCGCCGGCTTCGCCTCGGCCAGATGCGCGATCCGCAGCCGGTCGAGCAGGCCGTCGACCGGGCCGGCGTAGGCGACGTTGCGGCGGACGGAGAGATGCGGAAAGAGCGCGTAGTCCTGGAACACGAGGCCGACGCTCCGTCGCTCCGGCGGCAACGGCGTCCAGTCGGCGCCGTCGAAGGTGACGCCGCCCCGCGCCGGCCGCGCGAGGCCGGCGACGACGCGCAGCACCGAGCTCTTGCCCGCGCCCGACGGGCCGACGAGCGCGACCGTGCGCTCGACGTCGAGCGCGAGGGTCAGCTCGAAGCTGCGTAGCGGAAGCGCGAAGTCGAGAGCGAGGGTCGCCATTTGAGGGTGACGAGGAGCGCGGCGCTGAGCGCGACGAGCAGCGCGCTGATTGCGAGTGCGACGTCGAAGTCGACGTTGAACTCCGAGTAGACGGCGAGCGGCAGCGTCTCGGTGACGCCGCGCAGGCTTCCCGCGAACATGATCGTCGCGCCGAACTCGCCGAGCCCGCGCGCGAGCGCGAGCGCGGCCCCCGCCGCGAGGCCGGGGCGCGCGAGCGGAAGCACGACGCGGAAGAACGTGCGCGTCGGCCCCGCGCCGAGCGTCCGCGATGCCGCGACGATGTTGCCGTCGACGCCCTCGAACGCGGCGATCGCCGCGCGCACGTAGAGCGGCCCCGACACGAACGCGACCGCGAGGACGACCGCCGCCTGCGTGAACGGCAGACCGGTGTGCAGCAGCCCGGCCCGGCCGAAGGCGGCGAGCAAGCCGAGGCCGGCGACGGCCGGCGGCAGCACGAGCGGCAGCTCGACGAGGCTGACGAGGAGGCCGCGCCCCGCGAAGCGGCGGGCGAGCAGCGACGCCGCCGGGGTGCCGAGCGCGAGCACGAGCGCCTGCGCGACCACCGTCGTCTTCACGCTGACGACGAGCGCATCACGGACGACCGGATCGCCGAGCGTTGACACGAGCCGCGCGGGCGAGACGCGCGCGAAGATCGCGACCACCGGCAGCACGAGGAAGGCGAGAGCGACAAACGCCGCCGCAAAGACGACGAGCCGCCTGATCATCGGGCCGGCAGGAAGCCCGCGGCGCGCAACCGCCTCTGCGCCGCCTGCCCGAGCAGCCGCCGCACGAACGCGCGCGCCGCGGCCTTGTGCCGGCTCGTGCGCACGACGGCGACCGCGTACGAGACGCGGGGCTGCGCGCTCCAGCGGATGCCGATCGTCGCCACCTTCCCCTTCACGGTCCGCGCGTCGGTCACGTAGACGAAGCCGGCGTCGGCCTCGCCGAGCGCGACCTTAGCGAGGACGTCCCGGACGTCCGACTCGTTGCTGACGACGTTGTCGAGCACGCTCGACTGGTGCATGTTCTTCAGCACCGTGCGCGTGTAGTCGCCGACGGGGACCCCGGCGGCCGCAACGACGAGCTTCACGCCCGGCTTGCCTGCGTCGGCGACCGAGTGGATCCGCGCCGGGTTCGACCGCGGCACGATCAGGATCAGCTCGTTGCGGGTGAAGACGACGGGCCGTTCGACGAGCCCGCTGCGATACAACCGAGACGGGATCGTCGTGTTCGCCGAGGCGAAGACGTCTGCGGGCGCGCCCTGCTGGATCTGCGCGGCGAGCTGGTTCGAGCCGCCGAACGAGTAGCGCTCATGGCGGGCGATCTGCGGAAGGACGTTGGTCAGCGAGGCCGCCGCGAAGATCGTCAGGAGCGCGTTCACGACTCGACCATTACCGACGTGGACTTGACGATCGCCGTCGCCGGCGCACCCGGGACGAGGCCGAGATCCTCGACCGCATCACGCGTGACGATCGCGACGACGCGGCTCGGCTCGGTGACGAGGATCTCGACCTGCGCGAGCAGCCCGTCGACCTCGACCGAGTGCACGGTCCCGTGGAAGCGGTTGCGCGCGCTCATGTGCGAGTCGTCCGACCCGCGCAGCCGCGCGACCTCCTTCGCGCTGACGACGCGGCGGTTGGCCGCGTCGCGCGTCGTCTTGATCCGGCCCTCGCGATCCCAGCGCCGCAGCGTGTCGATGCTGATCCCGAGCGCCTGCGCGGCCTCGCTCGCGGTGTAGAGGCGCTTTGCCACACCGCGATCATATACCTAGGTAATGCCTATGCGGATGCGCGGATGTGCCGACGGTTGCAACCAGCGCAGGAGGCGGACGAGCCGCTGCTCCGGCAGGCTGACGCAGCCGGCCGTCGCGCCGGTCGCGACGTGAAGGAAGATCGCCGAGCCGCGGCCCCGCACGACCGGAGCCACGTTGTATTCGATCACCGCGAAGTAGCGGTACTGCGGCGAGATCCGCCACAGCGCCTCGCTGCCGCCACGGAAGGGCGGCGCGAGGCCGCACGCGACGTGGCGGAAGGAGTTGTACGTCGCCGACGACGGATCCTCGTCCCACCAGTCGCCGCACGCGAGCCGGTGGTAGGCGAGACGGACGCCCGGATTCGCGGCGATCCCGTACACCGTTCCGGCGAGCCGGAACGTCCCGGCCGGCGTCGTCCCGTCGCCTTCGCGCTTGTGCGCAGAAACGCCGTTACGTCCGAGCCGTGCCTGCCACGGCCCGGCGACGCGGCGGAAGCACGCGCCGTCGCGCGACCACATGCTGAGCGTGCCCACCGTCGCGTGCGGCGCGGCGGTAACGGTCACGAGCTGGCTCGAGCCGTTCGTCCCCGCGAAGCAGGCGACGGCGGCGAGGATCGCGGCTACGCTCATCGCGGCCATGGTTGCAGCCGTCCCGCCGTATGTCGCGGTCGTGCACCGTGTCACGAGCCGCGATCTGCCGTACTCCTGGCATCGTGGCTGTCCGGTCGGGCCCGCGCAGCTCCGCCGCGTGGAGCTGCGCTACGTCGGGTTCGACGGCCGCTCGCACACGGGACAGCTGATCGTCAACGGGCGTGTCGTGCCGCAGGTCGTGCAGGTCTTCCGGCAGCTCTACGCAGCGCGGTTCCCGATCCGGAAGATGGTGCCGGTCGACGTGTACCACGGCAGCGACTCGCGGTCGACGGCCGCGGACAACACGTCGTCGTTCAACTGCCGCTTCGCGGTGGCGCCGGGGCCGAAGCACTGGTCGATGCACGCCTACGGCGAGGCGATCGACATCAACACCGTCGAGAACCCGTACCTCGAGGGCGGCCGCGTGCTGCCGCCGCGCGGAGCGCCGTATGCCGACCGCTCACGCGCGCGGCCGGGCATGGCGATCGAGGGGAACGTCCTCGTGCGTGCGTTCACCCGCGCCGGCTGGGGCTGGGGCGGCCGCTGGAGCGGCGGCACCAGGGACTACCAGCACTTCTCGACGAACGGCCGCTAAGGATTTTTGATTCCGGCGGCGCCGATCGCGCCGCCGGCGGCGATCACGACGCCCGTGATCAGCATCGCGACGTGAAAGCCGTGCGCCGTCAGCTTGTGCCCGCCGTTCGACGCCGCGAGGCCGATGGCGGCGATCGCGACGAGCCCGGCGACGCGCGCAACCGCGTTGTTCACGCCCGAGGCGACGCCCGCATCGCCGGGGCCGGCGTCGGACAGCACCGTCGTGGTCAGCGGCGCGACCGTCAGCGCGAGCCCGAGCGAGAACCCGAGCAGCGGCGGCAGCAGGTCGGCCCAGTATGAGAGCCCGACGGGCAGCCGCATCAGTGCGAGCACCGACGCACCTGCGATCAGCGGGCCGGCGGCCATGAAGAGGCGCGGCCCGTACCGCGCAGACAACCGCCCGGTGTAGCGCGACAGCACGAACAGCACGATCGTCACGGGCAGCGTCGCAAGGCCGCTCCGGAACGGCGAATAGCCGCTCAGCTGCTGCAGGAAGAGCGCAAGGAAGAAGCCCCAAGCCGACAGACCGCCGTACACCGCGAGCGTCTCGACGTTCGTGACCGCGAAGTTCCTCGACGCGAACAGGCGGAGGGGGAGCATCGGCGCGTGCGTCCGTTCCTCCCACACGACGAACGCGGCGAGACACGCGACGCCCAGGGCGATACCGCCGGCGACCGACCAGTGTGACCAGCCGAGCCGCGGCTGCTCGATCAGGCCGTAGACGACGCCGCCGAGCCCGGCCGCACAGAGCACGCCGCCGAGGTAGTCGACCCGTGCGTGGCTCGCCGTCTCGCCGTCGCGCGGCAGCAGGAGCACCGCGATCGCAATCGTGACGATCGCGATCGGCACGTTGAGCACGAAGATGATTCGCCACGACCACAGGCTGATCAGCCAGCCGCCGAGCAACGGCCCGACGACGGTCGAGATCCCGCTCCAGGCCGCCCATGTGCCGATCGCCGCGCCCCGCTCCGCGCCCGAGAACGTCGACGTGATCAGCGCGAGCGAAGCGGGCGTCAGCAGCGCCCCGGCGACCCCCTGGATCCCGCGGAAGACGATGAGCGTCGTCACGTCGGGCGCGACCGCGCAGAGGATCGAGGAGGCCCCGAACGCCGCGACGCCGATCGTGAAGAGCCGGATCTCGCCGAAGATGTCGCCGAGCGAGCCGCCGACGAGGATCAGCGAGCCGAGCGTCAGCAGGTAGGCGTCGACGACCCACTGCTGTGCGGACAGGCCGCCGCCGAGGTCGTGCTGGATCGGCTGCAGGGCGACGTTCACGACGGTCGCGTCGATGAACACCATCGACGAGCCGAGGATCGTGGCGACGAGGATGAGGCGCATACTGCAATGTGAACCGAAACGGCTCGAAAAGCGAACGAGGAGGAAGTGGAGGAACTCGCTCCCAGGAAGTACGGCCGCGGCCTCTTCCTCGCGACGGTCGCGGGCGGCCTCTCCTCACTCTGGTGGGGCAAGTCGCTGACGAGCGCGCTCTCGAAGGTGCCCCTATCGCCGGGCGGCGGCTGGCGCATCTACACCGTCGCGTCGACGATGCCCACGTTCGATCCCGCGACGTGGAAGCTCGAGATCGGCGGGCTCGTCGACAAGCCGCTGACGCTGAGCTACCACGAGCTGCGCGCGCTGCCGCGGACGTCGCAGGTGCGCGACTTCCACTGCGTCACGGGCTGGTCGGTCGACCACGTGCACTGGGCCGGCGTCCGGCTCACGGATGTCTTCGACCGCGTCCGGCCGCAGGCGGGCGCGCACGGCGTCCGCTTCACGTCGGCTGAGATCCCCTACGTCGACTCGCTGACGCTCGAGCAGGCCTCGCTCCACGACGTGCTGGTGGCGTACGAGATGAACGGGAAGCCGCTCGCGCGCGAGCACGGCGCACCGGTGCGGCTCGTGATCCCGGAGATGTACGGCTACAAGAACGTCAAGTGGGTGTCGCGGATCGACCTCGTCCCGCAGGCCGAGGACGGGTACTGGGAGCTGCTCGGCTACGACCGCGACGCGTGGGTCGGGCGGTCGAACGGCCTGTGATCGCGTACGTCCGCCGCTTCTCGCGCACCGAGCGCACGCTGCACTGGGTGAACGCGACCGCCTTCTTCTTCTTGCTCGCGACCGGGCTCGTGCTCTATCTGCCGCGGCTCTCGTCGCTCGTCGGCCGCCGGCCGCTTCTCAAGGACCTGCACTTCTGGGGCGGCATCGGCTGGATCGCGGCGCTCGCGCTCATCGCGCTGCTCGGCGACCGCCGCGGCCTGCTGCGGACGATGCGCGAGCTGGAACGGCTCGACCACGACCGCTTCAACGTCGGCCAGAAGATCAACGCGATCTTCACGGCCGCGTTCGCGGTGCTGTTCCTCGCGTCGGGCCTGCTGCTCTGGCTCGGCGAGCGCGATACTCGCTTCCGGCTCGCGAACACGGTGACGCTGCACGACGTCCTCCTCTACGCGTCGCTCATCCTGCTCGCCGGCCATCTCTATCTCGCGGTGCTGCACCCCGCGACGCGGCACGCGCTGCGCGGGATGACGCGCGGCACGGTGGACGAGGAATGGGCCCGGCGGCACCACCCCGACTGGGAGGCGCCGCCGGTTTCACCGGGGAGGGAGCGGGTTCGTTAGGAGGGCCGCTGCCCGAACGTGATGTCGAGCTTCGTCGACGTCCCGTTGCGGGTGACGGTGAGACTCGCCTTGTCGCCCGGCTTGTAGGTGGCGACGAGGGCGGTGAGATCGTCGGCGTTCGTCACAGGCTTGCCGTCGATCGCCGTCACGACGTCGCCGACCTTCAGGCCTGCCTTGTCGGCGGGCGAGCCGGAGACGATCTTCGCGACCTGCGCGCCCGTGTCGGACGACGTGTCGCCGATCTGCACGCCGAGGTACGCGTGCTGCACCGTCTTGCCGGCGATCACGGTGTCGGCGACGTCCTTGACGGCGTCGATCGGGATCGCGAAGCCGACGCCGGCGTTGTCGTTCGAGTTGCTCTCGATCTGCGCGTTGACGCCGATCACCTGACCGGACGTGTTGAGCAGCGGGCCGCCCGAGTTGCCGTGGTTGATCGCGGCGTCCGTCTGGATCGACCCGGAGATCGAGAAGTTGTTCGGTGCCGTGATCGTGCGGTCGACCGCGCTGATGATCCCGGCGGTCATCGTCTCGGGCAGACCGAACGGGCTGCCGAGCGCGACGACGGTCTGGCCGGGCTGCACGTTCGACGAGGTGCCGATCGTCAGCGGGTGCAGCTGCGACGTGTCGACGTCCACCTTGATGACGGCGATGTCGGTCGACTCGTCCTTGCCGACGAGCGTCGCCTTCGCGGTCTTGCCGTTGTCGAACCGCACCTTGATCGCGGTTGCACCGGAGACGACGTGCGCGTTCGTGATGATGTCGCCGCTCCTGTCGTAGACGAAGCCGGACCCCTCGGCCTTGCTCTGCTGATCCTGCGGGCCGAAGAAGCCGTTGTCGTTCGTCTGCGACGAGGTGACGGTGATGTCGACGACGCCCGGCGCGGCGCTCTTGTACAGCTGCGTCAACGGTAGGGCGGACGTCGCAGTCGCGGCGGCGGTCTGCGCCGGGACGGAGGCGACGACCGTCGGGTTCGAGGACGGCGACGACCCGCCCGAGACGCCTGCGTAGACGCCGGCGCCGGCGCCGGCGCCGAGGGCGAGGGCGGCCGCGATCGGGGCGGCCCGCCGAAGGGAAGTTCGCTTGTTCAAGGCTCTGCTCCTGGTCTCGTTCATCGTATGTCCGGAGGATTCCCGCGCCGCTTAGGACGACGATGAGAGGTCGCTAAGGAGTGGTTAAAGGCCGCCCGCCTTCCAGCCGATGTAGGGAGTGCGGCCATGGCAGAGACCGGACAGATCTTCGAGCAGTACGCCTCCCACCTGGAGGCCAAGGCCTCCGGGTTCATCGTCGCGGCGATGGCGGCCGGCGGCCTGATCGGCGCCATCCTCGGCGGCGTGCCGCTCGTCCACATGTCGAACGGCGTCGTCCCGCACCGCCTGGGCTTCGCGACGCTGCTCGTCGGTGCCGCAGCCGGCGCCTATCTCGGCTGGTCATTCGGGCAGCGCCGCGCCACAGGCCTCCGCCTGCAGGCGCAGGTCGCGCGCCGCCAGTTCGCGGTCGAGCAGAGCCTGCTCCGCCGCGTCGCCGCCGTCGCGCCGGCTCCGGCGGCTGCTGCTCCGGTTCCCGTGCCTCCGCCGGCTGCTGCGCCGGCGCCGATGCCGGTCGCGCCGATGCCCGTCGCGCCGGCGCCCGTGGCGCCGCCCGTACCGGCTCCCGCGCCTGTCGCGGCACCCGTGCCTCCGCCGATCGCAGCCCCCGTGCTGCCGACGCCCGAACCGCTTCCGCCGGCACCCGTTGCGCCGGCACCCGTCTCGCCCGCACCGGTCTCCGCGCCCGCGCCGGAGCCCGTGCCGGTGGCGCCGATCCCCGTGGTCGCGCCGCCTACCCCGGTCGTCCCGGAGGTCGTCGCGCCCGAGCCGGTCGCGCCCGCACCCGTTCCCGTCAGCGCACCGCCGATGGTCGTGCCGGTCGTCGCGCCGCCGCCGACGCTCGCGCCGGAACCGCCGGCCGCCGTCGCGGCCCCGCCGCTGCTCGCGCCGGCGCCGCCGCTCAGCCAGGCCAACTAAGAGATCGGACCAGAATGAGCGACTGTGTCGCGCGGCCGCGCTATGCGGCGCATCGCCGCGTCCTCGGTCGCGCCGATAGTTGAACTATCGGCGCTCCCTGCGTCCTTGCGCTGCACTCGCCTATCGCGACCGCTCGACGAGCGTCATTCTGGTTCGATCTC
>DASXWV010000070.1:0-15854 GCA_036503495.1 Gaiellaceae bacterium | reverse complement strand
CCGCGCATCGGCAAGTTCGGCACCGACGGCCGTGCCAACCCGATCCCGGGCCACAACATCCCGTACGCCGTTCTCGGGACGCTGATCCTCTGGTTCGGCTGGTTCGGCTTCAACCCGGGCTCGACGCTCTCGGTCGACTTCGGCGGTTTCGGCTTCTTCGCGTACGTCGCGACGACGACGAACATCGCTGCAGCCGCCGGCGCGATCACGGGCATGAGCGTCGCCTGGATCAAGCTCGGCAAGCCGGACATCTCGATGATGCTGAACGGCGCGCTCGGCGCGCTCGTCGCGATCACCGCGGCGTCGGGGTTCGTCGCGCCGTGGGCGGCGGTCGCGATCGGCATCGGCTCGGGCGTGATCGCGGTGTTCGGCGTCATCTTCGTCGAGCGCATCGGCATCGACGACCCGATCGGCGCCGTCGCCGTGCACGGGATGAGCGGCGTCTGGGGAACGCTCGCGTGCGGGCTGTTCGCCGTCCCGGCGTTGTCGACGAAGCTGGCGACGGGGCACGGCGGCCTCGTCTACACGGGCTCGTTCCACCAGCTCGGCGTCCAGGCGCTCGGGATCGCCGCCGTCGGCGCATTCTCGTTCGGCACGTCGTTCGGTGCGCTGTGGGCGCTGAACAAGGTGTGGGGGATCCGGGTCGAGCCGACGGTCGAGTCGCAGGGGCTCGACGTGCACGAGCACGGCATGTGGGGCTACCCCGAGTTCTACATCCCGGTTCCGGGCGGTTACGGGACGGAGTCGCACGGCCACGTGGGCTTCGGCCATGCCGCCCCGCGGCCGGCGCCGGTTGCGACGTCGAAGGAGGTGACGGCATGACGACGACGTGCACGTGCGCGCGGCCGATCCCGGTCGAGCGCGCGACGCGCAAGGGCGCGGCAACGACCTTCTGCGCGCGGTGCGGCCAGCCGCTGGCGCTGCGGCTGACCCGCAGCGCCGCGTAACGAGTCCCGGCAACCGGGTTGTTTTCTTCACGGCGGCCCCGGCGTAGGCTGGGGCCGTGCGACCACACCGCCGGTGATCTCGCGCCAGGGCAACATCGTTGTCGATGCGACGGCGGGATGTGGGATGACGTTCTGTACGAATGTGTCCTGGTCGGTCTCGGCCACCGACCCGGACGATCCGCCCGGAGACATCATCGTCTCGTGCCCCACCCCCAACGGGACGCTCTTCCTGGCGGGAACGACGAACGTGACGTGCACGGCACACGACCTCGCAGGTAACCAGGCGGCGCCGGTCATGTTCACCGTCACGGTGAACGTGCCGCCGCCAAGCTTTCAGAACGTTCCTGCGTCGATCACCACACCGGCGACGGGGCCGTTCGGCGCCGTTGTCACGTTCGTGCCGCCGACGGCGACCGACCCGGCCGGTCACGCAGTCACCGTCACCTGCAACCACCTGAGCGGCGTCACCTATCCCATCACCACCTCGACCGTCACGTGCTCGGGAACGATCACGACGCTCGATTCGGTCGGCAATACCGTCAAGTGGACGAGCGGGTCGACCCAGTTCACGACCACCGTGACACCTCTCGCCGCCGCGACGACGACAACGACGACGACAACGCCTACAACGACGACGACGACCACCGCGGCAACGACGACAACCGCCACGCCGACGAGCCCGCCGCCGACGAGTACCGCGCAAACGACAACGCAGACGCAACCCGCGACGACGACTCAGAGCACGACGACGACGGAGACGATCGCTGCGCCGTAGGCCCCACGTCCGTATGCCGGGCTCACCGCCGAGCAGGCACGCATGCAGGCCGTCCGTCTCCTGCACAGGGTGCATCGAAGGACGGCGCTGCTCGTCAAGCAGGCTGTGAAGAACTTCGACCCGGCTTCGGGTCGAAACGCGTGGAAGGTCACATTCCGCAAGCCGTCGGGCCGAGCATCGAGTTGCTCGGCATACGTGTGGCGCGGGAGCGGCCGGCTCGACAACCGTTGCAACTAGTGTCGAGATGTGCTCGCGAGCCTGCGGAAGTACCGGAACTACCGGCTCTACTTCGCAGGACAGATCGTGTCGTACAGCGGCTCGTGGATGCAGGAGACGGCGCTGCCGTGGCTCGTCCTGCAGCTGACGCACTCGCCGTTCCAGGTCGGCCTGCTCGTCTTCTGCAGGTACGGCCCGTTCATGATCGGCGGCCTCTACGGCGGCGTGATCGCCGACCGCTTCGACAACCGGCGGGTGCTGATGGCGACGCAGTCGTTTTCGATGTGCGTCGCCGCCGGGCTCGCGACGGTGTCGTTCATCGGCAGCGGACGCCTGTGGGTGCTCTTTCTGCTCGCGACGGGATCGGGGCTCGCCCTCGTCTTCGACAACCCGAGCAAGCACGCACTCATCTACCAGCTCGTCGGCCGCGACGACCTGCCGAACGCGATCTCGCTCAACGTCAGCCTGCAGAACAGCGCGAAGATCGTCGGGCCGGCGCTCGGCGGCGTGTTGATCGCCGCCGTCGGGGCCGGCTGGTGCTTCGTCGTCAACGCGGCGTCGTTCCTCGCGGTGCTGGCCGCGCTCGCCGCGATGCGTCCCGATCATCTGTTCCGGCTCGAGCGCGGTGAGCGGCAGGGCGGGCTGCGCGCGCTGCGGGAGGGGTTCGCGCACGTGCGCTCGTCGCGGCTGCTGCTGGCGATCATGGGGATCGGCGTCGTGCTCGGCCTGTTCGGCTTCAGCGCGATGCGGACGCTGCTCGCGGTGCTCGCGCGGCAGACCCTGCACGGCGGGCCGCGCACGTTCGGCATCCTCTTCGCCGCATACGGGGCGGGAGCGGTCGTCGGCGCGCTCTCGGCGGCAGCGCTGATGCGGACGGGGCGCCGCTACCTGCTCGGCGGCGCGCTGCTGTTCGCGCTGCCGATCCTCTTGCTCGCGCCGGTGCAGACGACGGCCGTCGCGGGCGTCCTGCTCTTCGTCGCCGGTGCCGGCTGGGCGACGTGGTCCGGGCAGGCGCTTGCGCAGGTGCAGCTCGCTGCGCCCGACCGCCTGCGCGGTCGCGCGATCAGCCTCTACACGTACACGATCCTCGCGTCTGCGCCGCTCGGCGGTCTCCTCGGCGGCTGGCTCGCCGACGTCGGCGGCACGCGGCTCGCGTTCGCGGTCTCCGGGAGCGCGGGCGTTGCGGCCGTGCTCGCCGCCGCGGCGGCGCTACGCGGACTGCGCCTGCCGGAGCGTCACGTCGCGGCCGACGCGGCGCTGCCCGAGTAGATACGCGTCGACATCCTCGGCGCAGCGGCGGCCCTCCTCGATCGCCCAGACGATCAGCGACTGGCCGCGGCGGCAGTCGCCCGCGGTGAAGACGTCGGCGCGCTCGCCGAGCTCATCGAGCAGCTTCGGCTCGGGACCGGTGAAGCCCATCGCGAGCAGGACGAGGTCGGCCGGCCGCGTCTGCTCGGTGCCGGCGATCGCGTCGAACGGTGGCGCGCCGCTGTTCTCCACCCAGTGGATCCGCTCGACGTGGCCGTCGGAGCCGGAGAGCCCCGTCGTCGAGATCGCGAACGTCCGCTTCCCGCCCTCGGCGAGCGCGTACGACGTGCGCAGCTTCGCCGGCCAGAGCGGCCACGGCGTCCGCGAGTCGTCCCGCTTCGGCGGCGGCTCGCCGAGCAGCTCGAGCTGCGTGACGCTCGCCGCCGCTTCGCGGTGCGCGCTCGCGACGCAGTCGGCGCCGGTGTCGCCGCCGCCGATCACGATCACGTGCTTGCCCGAGGCGCTGATCCGCGCCGCCCGGTCGGTCGCGACCGCGCGGTTGCGTCCGTAGAGGTAGTCCATCGCGAAGTGGACGCCGTCGAGGTCGCGTCCGGGCACCGGCAGGTCGCGCGGAACACGGGCGCCGATGCAGAGGACGATCGCGTCGAAGCCCTCCAGGTCGGACGCGTCGACGTCGACGCGGAGCCGCAGATCGACGCCCTCGTCGACGAGCTGCTGCACGCGCCGCTCGACGACGTGCTTCTCGATCTTGAAGTCGGGGACGCCGAAGCGCAGCAGGCCGCCCGCCGCCTCGTCGCGCTCGAACAGCGTCACCGTGTGGCCGCGGCGGTTCAGCTGCTGCGCGGCGGCGAGCCCGGCCGGCCCGGAGCCGACAACGGCAACGGTTCTGCCGGTGCGCACGGAGGGCGGCTGCGGGACGATCCAGCCCTCGTCCCACGCGCGCGAGACGATCGCGAGCTCGATCTGCTTGATCGTGACCGCGTTGCTCTCCTCGATCTCGAGCACGCACGCGGCCTCGCACGGCGCGGGGCAGAGGCGGCCCGTGAACTCCGGGAAGTTGTTCGTGCGGTGGAGCTGGTCGATCGCCTCCCGCCAGCGGTCGCGATAGACGAGGTCGTTCCAGTCGGGGATCAGGTTGCCGAGCGGACAACCGTGGTGGCAGAACGGGACGCCGCACTCCATGCAGCGCGCACCCTGCTGCTGCAGCTCGACGAGCGGCAGCGTCCGCACGAACTCGCGGTGGTCGCGGATCCGCTCGCCGGGCGCGCGCTCGGGCGGCGGCGTGCGGTCGTACTTCTTGAAGCCGCCGACTTCGCCCACTAGTGGCCTCCGAGCTGATGTTGCTGTCGCTCATGGCGTGTGAGCACCAAGCGACGGAAAAACGCAGGCTGCGGCGGTAGTCCACTACCGGCGCAGCCGAGGACGCAGCGGCGCGCCGCGTGATCGCGCGCCAGGAGCCCGGATGACATCGGCTCGGAGGCCACTAGGCGGCCTCGGTGATGAACAGTCCGTGGCCGCCGGCGGACGCGATCTGCAGGGCGGCCTTGTAGTCGTGCGGCATCACCTTCACGAAGCGCGACTCGTCGATCTCGACGGTCGAGCCGGTCCGTGCGCGATGCTCCTCGACGAGCGCGCGCACGACCTCGAGGTCGCCGTCCTCGAGCTCTTCGAGGCCGACGAGCTCGCGGTTGCACTTGCTCTCGTCGAGGTCGAGGACATAGGCGACGCCGCCGCTCATTCCCGCGGCGAAGTTCCGTCCCGTCGGGCCGAGCACGACGACGGTCCCGCCCGTCATGTACTCGCAGCCGTGGTCGCCGACGCCTTCGACGACTGCCGTTGCGCCGGAGTTCCGGACCGCGAACCGCTCGCCCGCGAGACCGCGGAAGAACGCCTTACCCGCGGTCGCGCCGTAGAGGACGGTGTTGCCGGCGATCACGTTGTGCTCGGCGGCGAAGCCGGCGTCGGCGGGCGGCCGCAGCGCGAGCACGCCGCCGGACAGGCCCTTGCCGACGTAGTCGTTCGCGTCGCCGATCAGGGTCAGCTCGATCCCCGGCGCGAGCCACGCACCGAACGACTGGCCGGCCGAGCCGCGCAGGGTGTACCGCAACGGCGTCGGCGTTCCGTGGCGGCCGTAGCGGCGCGTCACCCAGTTCGAGAGGAGGCCGCCGACGGTGCGGTGGCGGTTCGCAATGGGGAAGTCGCCGCCGCCGTACTCGGCCGCGTCGATCAGGTACCAGTCGAGCGCGTCCGTCAGTGCCGGCGCCTGCGGCTCGACGCGGCGCAGCGGCCCGTCGACCGTCGGCGTGTGCAGGACGGCGGAGAGGTCGACGCCGCGCGAGCGCCAGTGGGCGATCGCGTCATCGACCTCGAGCAGGTCGGCGCGGCCGACGAGGTCGTCGAAGCGGGCGATGCCGAGCTGCGCCATCAGGCGGCGCACCTCCTCCGCCACGAAGAAGAAGAAGTTGACGACGTGCTCGGGCTTGCCCGCGAACTTCCGGCGTAGCTCCGGATCCTGCGTCGCGATCCCGACCGGGCACGTGTTGAGGTGGCAGGCGCGCATCATCACGCAGCCCGTCGCGATCAGCGGCGCCGTCGCGAAGCCCATCTCGTCGGCGCCGAGCAGCGCGGCGATCACGACGTCGCGACCCGTCTTCAGCTGCCCGTCGGTCTGCACCCAGATGCGCGAACGCAGTCCGTTCAACCGCAGAGTCTGCTGCGTCTCGGCGAGGCCGATCTCCCACGGGATCCCGGCGTGCAGGATCGACGAGAGCGGCGCCGCACCCGTGCCGCCGTCGTGGCCGGAGATGAGCACGTGGTCCGCACCCGCCTTGGCGACGCCGGCGGCGACCGTGCCGACGCCGACCTCGGCGACGAGCTTGACCGAGATGCGCGCGTCGGGGTTCGCGCAGCGCAGGTCGTAGATCAGCTGCTTGAGATCCTCGATCGAGTAGATGTCGTGGTGCGGCGGCGGCGAGATGAGGCCGACGCCCGGCGTCGTCAGGCGCACGCTCGCGATGTAGGCATCGACCTTGTGGCCGGGCAGCTGGCCGCCCTCGCCGGGCTTGGCGCCCTGCGCCATCTTGATCTGCAGCTCGTCGGCGTTGGCGAGATAGTGTGCGTTGACGCCGAACCGGCCCGACGCGACCTGCTTGATCTTCGAGCGGCGGTCGTCGCCGAAGCGGACGGGATCCTCGCCGCCCTCGCCCGTGTTCGAGCGGCCGCCGATCCGGTTCATCGCCTGCGCGAGCGTCTCGTGCGCCTCGCGCGAGATCGAGCCGAGCGACATCGCGCCCGTCGAGAAGCGCTTGACGATCTCCGACGCGGGCTCGACGTCGTCGAGCGGGATCGGCGTCGTCTCCTTGAAGCGGAGCAACCCGCGCAGCGTCGCCCGGCGCGCGTTCTCGGTGTTCGCCGCCGCCGAGAACGCTTCGAACGTCTCGGGCGAGCCGGAGCGGACTGCGTGCTGCAGCGTGGAGATCGTCTCGGGGTTCCAGTGGTGGTGCTCGCCGTCGCGCCGCCACGCGTACAGCCCGATCACCGGCAGGAGCGCGTCCGGCGTCTCCGGATAGGCGCGCGCATGCCGCGCGAGCGACTCCTCGGCGAGGTCGCGCAGGCCGATGCCGCCGATCCGCGACGCGGTGCCGGTGAAGTACTCCTCGACGAGCTCCGGCGCCAGCCCGACCGCCTCGAAGATCTGCGCGCCGCAGTACGACGGCATCGTCGAGATGCCCATCTTCGACATCGTCTTCAGCAGCCCCTTGGCGATTCCCTTGACGGCGCGCCGCTGCGCGTCCTCGACCCCGAGCTCGGCGAGCGTCTCGAGCATCAGGTACGGGTTGACCGCGGCGGCGCCGTAGCCGATCAGGACCGCGATCGAGTGAACGCTCCGCGGCTCGCCCGACTCGACGACGATTCCGCACTGCAGGCGCGTCCCCTCGCGCACGAGGTGGTGGTGGACGCCGCCCGTCGCGAGCAGCGGCGGGACCGGCACGCGGTCGGGGCCGGCGGAGCGGTCGGAGAGGATGAGGATGTTCGCGCCGGCGGCGAGCGCGACATCGGCCTCGCCGCAGATCCGCCGCAGCGCCCGCTCGAGCCCATCCGGCCCGTCGGACGCCCGGAACGTCGTATCGACTGTCCACGAGCGGAACGCGTCGTGCTCCACGGCGCGCAGCTGCTCGAGCTCGCGGTCGAGGAGGATCGGGTTGTCGATCACGAGCTGCCGCGCATGCTCGGGCGTCTCGTCGAGCAGGTTGCGCTCGGAGCCGACGCTGGCGCGGACGCTCATGACGATCGCCTCGCGGATCGAGTCGATCGGCGGGTTCGTCACCTGGGCGAAGAGCTGCTTGAAATAGGAGTAGAGCAGGGGTTTTCTGCCGGTGAGCAGCGCGAGCGGCGTGTCGTTGCCCATCGAGCCGACCGGCTCCTCGGCGTTCCGCGCGAGCGGCGCGAGGATCGCTTTCATGTCCTCCTGCGCGTAGCCGAAGAGGAGCTGCCGCGCCCGCAGCGGCTCCGTCGGCGCCGCGACCGGCTCCGGCTCGGGCAGGTCGGCGAGCCGCAGCTGCTCCTGCTCGACCCATTGCGCATACGGCCGCCTCGTCGCGACCGACGCCTTCGTCTCCTCGTCGGGGACGATGCGGCCCTGCTCGAGGTCGACGAGGAACAGGCGGCCCGGCTGCAGGCGCCCTTTGCGAATGATGTTCTCGTCGTCGAGGACGCCCGTCTCCGACGCGAGCACGACCCAGCCGTCGCTCGTCTCGTACCACCGGCCGGGGCGCAGGCCGTTGCGGTCGAGAGTGGCGCCGATGACCCGGCCGTCGGTGAAGGCGATCGCCGCCGGGCCGTCCCACGCCTCGAGCAGGCATTGGTGGTACGCGTAGAACCCGCGCAGCTCCGAGGACATGTCCTCGCGCTCCTCGTACGACTCGGGGATCATCATCATCAGCGCGTGCGGCAGCGACCGTCCCGCGAGGACGAGCAGCTCCAGCACGTTGTCGAGGACGGCCGTGTCCGAGCCGGCCGGACGGATCACGGGCAGCACCTTGTGCAGGTCGTCGCCGAACAGCTCGGACGCGAGCTGCGATTCGCGCGCCCGCATCCAGTTGACGTTGCCGCGCAGCGTGTTGATCTCGCCGTTGTGCGCGACGTAGCGATACGGGTGCGCGAGCTCCCAGCTCGGAAACGTGTTCGTCGAATAGCGGGAGTGGACGAGCGCGAGCGCCGTCTCGAGCCGCTCGTCGGCGAGGTCGAGGTAGAAGCGCTCGAGCTGCGGCGCCGTCAGCATCCCCTTGTACACGAGCGTCCGGGAAGAAAGGCTCGGGACCACGAGATCGGGGCCGGCCGCGAGCTCGGCGCGGCGGCGGATCACATAGAGCTTCCGCTCGAAGGCGTCGCCCGCGAGCCCGTCGTCGGCGCCGACGAGGACTTGCCGGATCACGGGCGCGACGGCGGCCGCGGCCGTCCCGATCTGGGTCATGTCGACGGGCACGTCCCGCCAGCCGAGGACGTGCTGGCCCTCGGCCGCGACCGTCTCCTCGACGAGCCGCTCGAGCTCGTGCCGGCGCTCGGCCGCCTGCGGCAGGAACACCGCGCCGACCCCGGACCGGCCGGGCTCGAGCCCGAACAGCTTGTGCGGAATTTGCAGGAGGATTCCCGCGCCGTCGCCGGTCTCGGCGTCCGCGCCCGAGGCGCCGCGATGCTCGAGGTTCGCGAGCGCCGTCAGCGCGCGCCGGACCGTCTCGTGCGAAGGGCCGCCGTCGAGCTTGGCGACGAAGGCGACGCCGCACGCATCGTGCTCGTGGGCAGGGTCGTAGAGGCCCTCCCGCTTCACCCGACTGCCTCTTCTCTGCTAGTCGGTGTCGGGTGACAGGAGCCGACTAGCTCAGCGTAAAAGGCGCGACGAACGCGAGAATCGAAATCCGCTTGAGGGCGCCCGCTGTGCCGATCACTGCCTCCAGAGTGAAGGGCACGTCGGACGGCGTCAACGCTCTTGTCCGGTTATCGGACTTGACGCCGGCGCGACCAGCATGCAAGGTGAGGAAGCGATGACGTCCGCGCTGACACGCGTTCCTGCACAGCCGCTGCTGCGGCCCGCAGGCGCGTGCGCGTTCATTCTCCTCGTTATCGCCCTCATTCTCCCCCACTAGGGGGAGATACACGAACACGCGCCACTTGCCTGGCGCAGACGCCGACCTCAGCACACCACAGGTGCGTCCCGAGTGATGCACCGCGGCTCAGGAGGAAGTGTTCGTGTCCCGACGGAGAGTCCGAGTTTTCGACACCACATTGCGCGACGGCGAGCAGTCGCCGGGCATCGCGCTGCAGCCCGACGAGAAGGTCGTCGTTGCCGAGCAGCTCGAGCGGCTCGGCGTCGACGTCGTCGAGGCCGGGTTCGCCGGCGCGTCTCCCGGTGACTTCGAGGGCGTGCGCGCGGTCGCCGCTGCGCTGCGCGGCCCGACCGTCGCCTCGCTCGCGCGCACGCGCCGCGAGGACGTCGAGGCGGCGGCCGAAGCGGTTGCCGGCGCGCACCGCTCGCGCATCCACGTCTTCATCGCGACGAGCGCGCTCCACATGGAGAAGAAGCTCGGCCTCGAGCCGCAGCAGGTGGTCGAGCAGGCGCGCGATGCGGTCGCGCTCGCGGCGTCGCTCGTCGACGAGGTCGAGTTCTCCTGCGAGGACGCGACGCGCTCCGACCCCGAGTTCGTCGCGCGCGTCTGCCGTGCGGCGATCCGCTCCGGCGCGACGACGATCAACCTTCCCGACACGGTCGGCTACGCGCTGCCGTTCGAGTACGCGGCATTCCTCTCCGGCGTCCGCCGACGCCTGCCGGAGCTGCGCGAGGTGACGCTGTCGGTGCACTGCCACAACGATCTCGGCCTCGCGGTCGCGAACACGCTCGCAGGCGTGCACATCGGCGCCGAGCAGGTCGAGTGCACCGTCAACGGCATCGGCGAGCGCGCAGGCAACGCGGCGCTCGAGGAGATCGTGATGGCGCTCAACGTCCGCGACGACTACTTCGGCGTGCACACGGGCGTGGACACGGCCGAGATCACGCGCACGTCGCGGCTCGTGTCCGAGCTGACGGGCTACGTCGTGCAGCCGAACAAGGCGGTCGTCGGCGCGAACGCGTTCGCGCACGAGGCCGGCATCCACCAGGACGGGATGCTCAAGGACGAGCGCACCTACCAGATCATGGATCCGAAGCGGCTCGGCGCACGCACGACGCTGCCGCTCGGCAAGCACTCCGGCCGACACGCCTTCGCCCGCGCGTGTGCGGAACACGGCATCGACCTCGCGGGCGATCAGCTCAACGCGGCCTTCGGCCGCTTCAAGGAGCGTGCCGACGCCGGCGGCGCCGTCGCGCTCGAGGACATCTTCCAGGGGGTACCAGCATGAGCGTAGGCTCGACGCAGCTCAACCGGGAGCGAAGGCGCCGGCTTTGGCGGCGCCGGGAGCGGGTATGAGCCGGACGGCGAAAGTCGCATGTCTGACCGGAGCCGGAACGGCGCCGGAGCTGATGGCAGAGGCGGTGTACGCGCTCGACCGCGTCGCGCGCCTGCACAACCTGCGCGTGCGCGAGACGCACGCAACGTTCGGCGGCGTCGCGTTCGCGCGCGCGGGCCAGATGGTGCCCGCGGCGACCCGCGCCGCGATCCTCGACGCCGATGCGGTGCTCGTCGCCGGTGCCGAGGAGCCCGCACTCGACGAGGTGATGGGTGAGCTCGACCTGCGGGCGCAGGCGACGCGCGTGCGCTTCGGCCACGACGACGATGTCGTCGTCGTCGCGCCGCGTGCCGACGACGCGGCCGAATGGGCGGTCGAGAAGGCGTTCGAGATGTCGGAGCGGCGCACGCTGCGGCTGACGTCGGTCGGCGACGCGGACTGGACGGCGCTCGTCGACGGCACCGCAGCTCGGCACGACCACGTGCTTGTCGAGCACGTGCCGCCGCGGATCGCGCTGCCGACGGCGGCGTTCGACGCGGGACGGTTCGACGTCGTCGTCGTCGCGCCCGCCTGGGCCGAGGCGATGGGCGAGATCGTCGCCGCGTCCGCGTCGGCGCGCGTGGCCGCGCACGGGCTGCTCGCCGAGCACGGGCCGAGCCTGTTCGTCCCCGCACCGGATGGCGGCTTCGCGCTTGCGGGCGCCGGCGTCGTCAACCCGAGCTCGATGCTGCTCGCGGCCGCGATCATGCTCGATCTCGGGCTGGGCCAGCCCGCCGCGGCGGCGACGCTCGCCGGCGCGGTCAGCTCCGTCCTCGTCGACGGGCCGCGGACGCCCGACCTGCTGCGCCGCGGCGTCGGCGCGACGTCGCGCGAGTTCACGACGCAGGTCGTCGCCGGCTTCCAGCTCTCGCAGCCGTGGGGCTCCGCGGCGTGAGGACGACCGGCGCCGACGCGATCCTCCGCTGCCTCGAGGCCGAGGGCGTGGACGTCATGTTCGGCCTGCCGGGCGGTGCGATCCTGCCGCTCTACGACGCGATGGCGCGTGGCACGGCCGTGCGCCATGTGCTCGCCCGGCACGAGCAGGGCGCCGGCCACATGGCCGAGGGCTACGCGCGCGCGTCGGGCCGGGTCGGCGTCTGCGTCGCCACGTCGGGACCGGGCGCCACGAACCTCGTGACGCCGATCGCCGACGCGTGGATGGACTCGACGCCGCTCGTCTGCGTCACCGGGCAGGTGCGCACGAGCCTGATCGGCACCGACGCCTTTCAGGAGTGCGACATCACCGGCATCACGATCCCGATCGTCAAGCACTCATGGCTCGTGCAGGACGTGCGCGAGCTGCCCGACGTCTTCAAGGCCGCCTTCCACATCGCCCAGACCGGCCGCTGCGGCCCGGTGCTCGTCGACGTGCCGCGCGACGTGCAGGAGGCGGAATTCGACTTCTCCTACCCCGACAGCATCACCCTCCCCGGATGGAAGCCGCCCCGTCGCGGGCATCCACGCCAGATCGCGGCCGCAGCCGAGGCGGTCGCGGCGGCGGAGCGGCCCATCCTCTACGTCGGCGGTGGAGTCCTCAACGCGCACGCGACGGACGAGCTGCTCGCGCTCGCGGAGCGCGGCCGGCTGCCGGTGGTGACGACGCTGATGGCGAAGGGCGCGTTCCCCGAGTCGCACGAGCTGCACGCCGGCTGGCCCGGCATGCACGGGCCGAAGTGGTCGAACTGGGCGCTCAACAAGGCCGACGTGATCGTCGCCGTCGGCGCGCGCTTCGACGACCGCGTCACCGGCAAGCTCTCCGCGTTCGCGCCGGGAGCGACGGTCGTGCACCTCGACATCGACGCGGCCGAGATCTCGAAGATCCGCCACGCCGACATTCCGGTCGTCGGGCCGCTGCGGCCGGTGCTCGCCGAGCTCGCGCGCGAGCTCGAGCCGGAGCCGGGGCGGACCGAGCGCTGGCTGCGTCAGATCGCCGACTGGCGCGACGAGTATCCGCTCCGTTACGGCGGCGACGAGGAGACGCTGAAGCCGCAGCGCGTCCTCGAGCTCCTGCAGGAGCTGACGGCCGACCGCGACGACGTCGTCTTCACGACGGGCGTCGGGCAGCACCAGATGTGGGCGATGCAATACCTGCTCTGCGACGAGCCGCGGTCGTTCATCACGTCGGGCGGCCTCGGCACGATGGGCTACGGCGTCCCGGCCGCCGTCGGCGCCAAGGCGGCGAGGCCCGACGCGACCGTCGTCTGCGTGGACGGTGACGGCTGCTTCCAGATGACGCAGCAGGAGCTCGCGACGGCCGTGCTGGAGGATCTGCCGATCGTCGTCGTCATCGTCAACAACGGCTACCTCGGCATGGTCCGCCAGTGGCAGGACATGTTCTTCGACGAGCGGTTCTCGCAGATCCACCTGACGCAGACGCTGCCCGACTACGCACTGCTCGCGCGCGCGTACGGCGCCGAGGCGTTCACCGCCGAGTCCGAGGACGACCTCCGCGACGCGCTCGAGCGGGCGCTCGCGTGCGGACGGACGGCCGTCGTCGACGCCCGCGTCGACCCCGGTGAGCACTGCTTCCCGATGATCCCGTCCGGCGCAGCCGCGGTCGACGTCGTCGAGTATCCGGCCTCGGAGACCGTGACCGCATGAAGCACACGCTGTCGGTGCTCGTCGAGAACAAGCCGGGCGCGCTGATGCGCGTCACGAGCATGTTCGCGCGGCGCGGCTACAACATCGACAGCCTCGCGGTCGGTCCGACCGAGCGGCACGACGTGTCGCGTATCACGCTCCGTGTCGACTGTGCGCAGACCTCGCTCGAGCAGATCGAGAAGCAGATGCACAAGCTCGTCAACGTTCTGCGCGTGCACGAGCTCGTTCCCGGCGAGTCGATCGAGCGTGAGCTCGCGCTGCTCAAGGTGGCGGCGCCGGCGCACAAGCGCGCGGAGCTGATCGCGCTCGCCGATGCGTTCGGCGCGCGCGTCGCCGATCTCGGCAGCGACTCGCTCGTCTTCGAGCTCGTCGGCACGCCGGAGGAGATCGATTCGTTCGAGGAGCTCGTCCGGCCGCACGGCCTGCAGGAGCTGGGTCGCACCGGCCGCCTCGGTCTCGCGCGCGCCGCGCGCGCGAAGAAGCCTCGTCCCAACCACGTCCTCGTCTAGGCAAAGGAGCGCACGAACCATGGCAACGATTCATCGCGACGGCGACCTCGACCTCCTCGACGGCAAGGTCGCGGTCGTCGGCTACGGCAGCCAGGGGCACGCCCACGCGCTCAACCTGCGCGACTCCGGCGTCGACGTCGTCGTCGGCCTGCGCGACGGCAGCGGCTCACGCGCCGCGGCGGAGGAGGCGGGGCTCGACGTGGCGCCGATCGCCGACGCGGTGCGCGGCGCGCAGCTCGTCGCGATCCTCGTCCCGGACCACGTGCAGCAGGGCGTCTGGCGCGACGAGGTCGAGCCGAACCTCGCGCCGGGCGCGGCCGTGCTCTTCGCGCACGGGCTGAACGTCCACTTCGGGCGGATCGCGCCGCCGGCCGGCCACGACGTGATCATGGTCGCGCCGAAGGCGCCGGGGCACCGCGTCCGCGAGCTCTATGTGTCCGGCGCCGGCACCCCGGGGCTCGTGGCGATCCACCAGGACGCGAGCGGCCGCGCGCTCGAGCTCGCGCTCGCCTACGGCGTCGGCATCGGCTGCGGCCGGGTCGGGCTGCTCGAGACGACGTTCGCCGAGGAAACCGAGAGCGACCTCTTCGGCGAGCAGGCCGTGCTCTGCGGCGGCGTCCCCGCGCTCGTGCAGGCGGGCTTCGACACGCTCGTCGCGGCGGGGTACCAGCCGGAGATCGCCTACTACGAGTGCCTGAACGAGCTGAAGCTGATCGTCGATTTGCTCTACCAGGGTGGCTACGAGTACATGCGCTACTCCGTCTCCGACGTGGCCGAGTACGGCGACCTCTCCGTCGGGCCGCGGATCGTCGACGATGCCGTAAGGGAGCGCATGCGCGAGGTGCTCGACGACATCCGCAGCGGCCGCTTCGCCGACGAGCTCTTCGCCGACGACGCGTCCGGGCGGCCGAAGTTCGCGCAGCTGCGCGCCGACGGTGAGCAGCGGGCGGCGGAGATCGAGCGGGTCGGCAAGGAGCTGCGCACGCTCGCCGGGGTGGAAGGGCTCCTTGGCGTCGGTTGACGTCGGCGTTGCGCTCCTCGGCTACGGCACCGTCGGCGCGTCCGTCTGCCGCATGCTGGCCGAGAGCGGCGAGGAGATCGAGCGCGCGACGGGGCACCGCCTGCGCGTCGTCCGCGCGCTCGTGCGCGATCTCGAGAAGGAGCGCACGTTCCCGGCGGAGGACGGCGTGCTGACGACCGACTTCGCCGCGATCCGCGACGACCCGGCGGTCGACGTCGTCGCCGAGGTGATGGGGGGCGTGCGGCCGACGGGCGACTACGTTCGCGAGCTGCTGCGCGCCGGCAAGCCGGTCGTCTCCGCGAACAAGCAGCTCGTCGCGCGCGAGGGCGCGGAGCTGTTCGCGACCGCATCGGACGCCGGCGTGCAGCTCCGCTTCGAGGCGTCGGTGTGCGCGGCGATCCCCGTCGTCAAGGTGCTGCGCGAGTCGCTGGTCGCGACGAACGTCCATCGCGTCCTCGGGATCGTCAACGGCACGACCAACTTCATCCTCTCGGAGATGGAGCGCGGCGCCGGGTACGCCGACGCGCTCGCGGTCGCGCAGGAGCGCGGCTACGCGGAGGCCGACCCGACGGACGACGTCGAGGGCCTCGACGCAGCCGCGAAGATGGCGATCCTCGCCACCGTCGCGTTCGGCTCGCGCGTCACGCCGGACGAGGTCGATACGCGCGGGATCACCGAGGTGACGGCGTCGCATGTCGCCGCCGCGGCCGAGCTCGGGATGGTCGTGCGGCTCGTCGGGATCGCGACGCTGACCGGAGAGGAGGTGGATGTGCGAGTGCAGCCGGCGTTCGTCGAGCGCTCGCACCCGCTTGCCGCCGTCGACGGCGCGTTCAACGCGGTGATGCTCCAGTGCGACGCGATCCGCGAGATCACGCTCGAGGGGCCCGGCGCGGGCGGGACGGAGACCGCGTCCGCCGTCGTCGCCGACCTCGTCAGCGTCGTCGGCACTGCCGGCACCGGCTTCCTGCAGAACGACGCCTGCTGGCGCGAGCTCGGCCGCCTCGACGGCGACGCGTGGCGCTCGCCGTTCTACGTCC
>DASXWV010000069.1:0-7006 GCA_036503495.1 Gaiellaceae bacterium | reverse complement strand
GACGCCGCCCGTGTCGAGCGCGGCGCGGATGATCTTGTAGCGGAAGCCCGGCAGGTCCTTGACGCGGCCGCCGCGGACGAGCACGACCGAGTGCTCCTGCAGGTTGTGGCCCTCGCCCGGGATGTAGGCGCCGACTTCCGTTGCGTTCGTCAGGCGGACACGGGCGACCTTCCGGAGCGCCGAGTTCGGCTTCTTGGGGGTCGTCGTGTACACGCGCGTGCAGACGCCCCGCTTTTGCGGGGAGCCGCCGAGAGCCGGGGTCTTGTTCTTCGAGACCGGCGGCTTCCGGCCCTTGCGCACGAGTTGATTGACGGTCGGCATATGAGTCCTCTCGCAAAGAGACGGTCGGCCGGGACGGAATGTCCCTGCCAACCGGCCCGCGGCATGGTACCGATGCGGCCGGGAGGCGTCAAACGTGAGCGAAACGGGCATTTGCCGCAGATCGAGGATACTCCCACGGCACTGCGGTGACTTCTGTACTCATTTCCATCTCGGCCGGGCTCGGCGTCTGCGTCCTGGCGCTCGCCGTCCTCCTGCTGACGGTCCAGCGGCGCTCGTCGCGGAAGGCGGCGGCGCGGGTGTCGACGGTCGTCGAGACGCTCGAGAACCGGATGGACGAGCTCGCGACCGAGCTGGCCGGCGCCGTCGAGCGGGCCGAGGAGGAAGGCAGGCGCTCGCGGTTCCTCGGCGAGATCGCCGGCTCGATCGACCTCGACGACGTCGTCGCCCGGACGTTGCAGGCGGCGGTCAGCGTCACCGGCGCGGATGCGTCGCTGATCCGGCTCGAGGCGCGCGGGGACGGGCAGCCGCTCGTCGCGGGCCAGGCGCTCTCGGCCGACGGCGCCGAGCCGATCGCCGGGCCGCCGGACGGGGCACGCGCCCGCGCCGTCCTCGTCTCCTACTCCTACGACGGCGACGAGCCGGGCCAGATCCTCTCCGGCCTCGGCGTGCCGCTGCAGGACAGCGGCCGGATCTCGGTGTACAGCCGCACGCCCGGGCACACGTTCGACGAGGAGGCGGCGAAGCAGCTGACGTCGCTCGTCGAGCGGGCGACGCCGGCGCTCGAGAACGCGCAGGAGTTCCGCGAGGCGCGGCAGCTCGCCGATCTCGACGCGCTGACCGGGCTGCACAACCGGCGCTACTTCCACGAGCTGCTCGCGCGCGAGTGCGCGCGCGCACACCGGTACAACCGCCGCCTCGGGCTGATCGTCTTCGACGTCGACGACTTCAAGGACGTCAACGACCGGATCGGGCACCTCGCCGGCGACTCCGTCCTCGCCGAGGCAGCGGAGCGCGTGCGCTCCGTCGTGCGGACGGCCGACATCCCGTGCCGCGTCGGCGGCGACGAGTTCGCGGTCGTGATGCCCGAGTCGGGGCTCGAGCAGGCGGAGCAGCTGTTCGGGCGCCTGCAGAACGCGATCTCCGGCCGGCCGATCGGCAGCGCCGGCCGGCTGCACATCTCCGCCGGCGTCGCGGAGCTGAAGCCCGAAGACGATTCGATCACGTTCTTCGAGCGCGCCGACCAGGCGCTCTACCGCGCCAAAGACGCAGGGAAGAACCGGTCGTTCGTCGCGGACGGCCACGCCGCGGCGTAAGTCCGTGGAGCGCAAAGCGCCAGCGCGAGCGAACGCGCAGTGTTGGCGAGCCGCGACGCCACTTGTCCCGGGGAGGGGCGCCGAGGCGCCCCTCCCCGGTGGAGTTCAGCCGCAGAAGGTTGCGACGATGACGCCGGTGCCGGGATGGCCCGGCGTCGGCGCATAGCCGGCGTTCGTCTGGACGACGACGATCTTCGCCCAGACGCCGTTGATCGTCGAGCCGGTCTTCGTCACGGACGACGGAACGAGCACGCCCATGTACGACGGGATCCCCGCCGCGGGCGGCGGGCTGTTGCCCGGGCCGGTCGAGAACCGCGTCCCACACGTCGGGCTCGGGCTCGTCGTCGGCAGCGTCACCGGCGTCGCGGCGAACCCCTTGAACGAGAGCGGCGCCGTTCCTCCGGTCAGCGCGTTGAGCGACCACCAGCTGTCGCTCCACCACGTGACCGTCGTGGCCGGCCCGGCCGCGGCGACCGTCGAGTCGCCGAGCGCGAACGCGCCGGTGCTCGGGAAGGCGAACACGAGCACCGACGCCGAGGCGTTCGACCCGAGGTAGTACGCGTCGCCGGCGAAGGTCGCGGTGAGCGTCTTCGACCCGAGCGTCGCTGCCGAGACGCCGTTGATCTGGCAGCTGGCGATGCCCGTCGTCGCGGACACGATTCCGGTGCACGGCTGGCCGCCGAGCGTCAGCGTCACCAGCTGACCGGCCGGGCTCGGGAGCGCCGACCCTGGATCGCCGTCGTTGTCGTTCGCGCCGTCTTCATCCAGGCGTGCGCTGACCGTCAGCGTCGAGCCGCTGCCGGCGAGGATCACCGTCGGGCCGGTGTACGTGAGCGTCGTCTCCTCCTGCAGGATCGCGAAGCTCGCGGAGTCGCTGCTGCCGGAGTAGACGCTGTCGGCCGTGAACGTCGCGCTTGCCGAGTACGGGCCCGGCGTTTGCGACAGCGTGATCGAGCACGAGGCGTTGCCGGAGCCGTCGGTCGTGCCGGTGCAACCCTGGCCGCCGAGCGTGAACGAGACCGACTTCGATGCCAGCGCGCCGGACGTCGCCGTATCGCTGAGATGTGCGCTCAGCGTCACCAGGTCGTGGTAGTCGCCGCTCGTCGCGCCCGTATACGAGAGGGTCGTCGGGCGCGTCACGACGGTCACGTCGTGGCTGACGGCGTTCGTCAGGCCAGCATCACTCTTCACGGTCAGCGTCACCGTGTACGTGCCCGACGCCGCGTACGTGTGCGAGGGCGACGCGCCGGTGCCGGTTCCGCCGTCACCGAACGTCCAGCTGTAGGAGATGATCGCTCCGCCCGTGTCGTTCGAGTGCGAGGACGCTCCGTTGAACGAGACGCTGTCCAGCGCCTTGGGGCTCGCAGGCGAGGATGTGAACGCAGCGGTCGGGTCGACGGCGCCGTAGTTCGATGCGCAGCCCGTCGACGCGTTGCTCCACTCCTGCTGGACTTCGTACGGATTGCCGTTGATCAGCTGGTTGTACGCGCCGTTCGTGTTCGACGCGAGCGCCGTGCCATAGGTGAAGTTGCACTTGTCGCCGTTCTCGCCGGTGCCGTCGACGTCGAACCAGCCGCCGCCTGTCGGGTCGGTGATCGTCTCGTTGTGCTCGTGGCTCAGCGCATTGAGTGCGTGATCGGCGTCGTCGCCGTTCGGGCTGCTGCGGTTGCCGCTGTCGCAGTGGCCGGCCGCGATGTTGATGTACGGCTCGTTCGCCCACAGCGTCTGGCCGTGCCCGCTGATGTTGAACGAGCTGTGGTATGCGCAATAGCGTGGGTTCAGGTTGAGGTAGTTACCGCAATCCGAGCCGTCGTCGTAGCACGTCTCGACGTTCTGCGGCAGGACGAGGAAGTAGATGACGTTCAGCCCGCGCGGCAGGCTGTTCGCCTGGATGAAGTTGTCGAGCTCGGTCGACTCCTGCGTCTGCGTCACACAGGTGAGCGCGGTCAGGGTTCCGTCGGTGGTCGCGCAGTTCGCGGCGACAGCCGGGAAAGCCGTTGTATCGGTGAACGAGCCGCCGAACGTCTGCTGGTACTGGATGTTGTTCGTCCCGTCGCTGTACTGCGTGTCGGTCGCGTAGACGTTCGTCGCTCTGCCGCTCGCGGCAGCGACGTCGCCGAGGTACCGGTTGATCAGCGAGTGGTAGTTCGCGCTGACCGTCGACCCGGCGGGCTCCCAGTAGACGACGTACGTCGTGTGCGGCCCGATCACGAGCGGCCCGTTGTGGTAGGTCATGTTGCAGGCGGGATTCGGCCCGGTGTCCGGACACGTCGCCATCAGCCTCCGCAGCGGCGGCGTCAGGCTGCCCACACGCGCGAACGGGTTGGCCGCGCGCCTCGCTTTCGCCTTCGGGGCCGCGCCCTTGTCCCAGAGGACCCCGGCCGGGCGGCCGATGACGGATGCAGGCTTCGGTGCCGCTGCTGCAGGTGCCGCTGCGGCGACGGCGGCGATGACGGCCGCCGAAGCGATCAGAGCAAGACGAACTTGGAGCACGGCCGGCTCCTCTCTTCCCCCTATCGCTGGTGAAGCCCTGGACGGCCCCGTCGGCTCCCCTTGTCGCTCTACCGTATCGCGCTGAATCCTCGTGTCAAGATGCACGAATGCTCGCGATCACCGTCGCCCCGTGTGTCCATGCGCACGTCGCCGGCCGTCCGGTCTGCCTGCACCCGGGGCTCGCATGCGCACCGCGCTACGAGCGCATCTACCGCTCGTACGCGTTCACGTGCAGGGTCGGCGCGGACGGGCGCCGACACCTTCGCGTCTACAACTACATCGGGCCGCCGAACCCCTAGGCGATCGACACGTCGTTCACTCGGCGCCGCCGAGGAATGCGTAGAGCAGGCTTGGAGCAGCGAGGGCAATCGCGGCTTCGACGACGGCGATTCCGGCGACGACGCTCGCAGTTCGTGGCCGCCTCGCGGCGACGGCGGCGATCAGCAGCGCGGGCAGTGCGCCCCCGGCCCAGATGACGACGCGTCCGCTGGTCGAGAGGCTGCTGCCCGAGAGCGCGGGCAGCAACGGGAACGCGAGGGCGACTGCGACGAGCACGCACGCGATAACGCTCCGGCCGGCTATGCGAATAGCCAGAGGAGCAGGGCGATCAGCCCGCCGACGCCGATCGCCGGCAGGACGCGCATCGGCCGCGGGTCGGCGAGCGTCGACCAGAACGCCATGTCGCCGCGGCCGAGCGAGCCCCAGTTCATCGAGCCCCGCCTAACCGAGCCGCAGGAACGGCAGGAACTGCGTCAGGTCGACCGCGCTCGGCTGCGGCAGGTCGTCGCCCTTGCAGAGCGCCGTGTTGAGGATGTACCGCTGCTTGCCGACCGACCACCTCTCGAATGCGACGCCGCGCGCGAACGACCGCAAAGCTGCGGCGATTGCGGGTGACGCCTTGCCGAGCGGCACCGCGCCGAGCTCCTGCGGGTCGCCGAGCGCCTTCACCCTGAACTCGCCCTCACTCGTCCGCACGACGCTGGTCGTGCCGCGCTCCAGCTCGAAGACGCGATCCGGCGCGACACGGGAGAGCGCCAGACCCTTCGGGAGCCCGAGCCACGACGGCTTCGGCTTCGCCTGCACGAGTCGAACCTGCAGATCGGGGTAGGAGGAGTAGAAGGTCTCGATCTCGGACGCCGACGGCTTGCCGGACTCGATCGTGCTCTCGACCCGCGCACGCCGGAGCTGGTCGCCGAGGACGCCGCGGGCGATCGCGACGTTCGCGTGCGCGTCTCGGAGCGCCGCGACGTACGCGCTGCGCGAGCCGCCGAAGCTCTGCTTGATCACCGCCTGTTCCGCAGCCAGCACGGCCGACGTCGGCACCGGCGTGTACGTGCTCTCGACGATTCGCTCGTAGACCGCGCTGTACGCGGTCTCCCGGTCGCCCGTCACCGCCTGCACCTGATCGATCGAGCCCGTCGTCAGCGCGCGCTTGCCGATCAGGCACTGCGTGTGCGCGGACAGCAGCGACAGCTGCCCCTCGCGCAGCGACGTCTCGAATTCCGGGCCCAGCTGCTTCGGCGCGTCGCACAACGACGCCGAACGCGCCCAGAGCCAGACGCACGCGGCATGCCCCTTGTCGGGATCCTGCTCGCCGACGCTCCACCGGCCCCACCCCCAGGACCACACCGACGCGATGCCGGTCTCGGCTGCAACCTGGCGTGCGGCGAGCGCCTGCCACTTGATCACCTGGTACCACGCGCCGACGGGCTCGAGGCCGTTCCGGCCGCCGAACCCCTTCGTCGTCGCCATGCTGATCATGATCCCGACCTTGTTCGGCGGGATGCCGATCCCCGTCAGGTTCGAGACGGCGTCGCGGTAGCGCTCTCGGAGCATGCGGTTGCCGAGCGTCGGCCCGTCCTTCCACGTGATCGTCGCGGGCACGTAGATCTCGCGCACGATCTCCGCGACCGCCGACACCTGCTGCCACCACGCGAGCGCGTCGCCGCCCGTGTACGCCGCGGCGGGAATGAGCAGCACCGGCCGGGCGCCGAGCGCCGCGATGCTCTGGATCAGCGAGAGGACGTTCTGCCGGTATTGCGCGTTCGTGTCCGACCACGGCGTGACGAGCCCCGGGCCGGCGAGCTCGTTGAAGACGACGACCGGGTTCGTGCAGCCGGTCTGCTGCGACGAGAAGTCGTACAGCCGCTTGGCGCGGTCGGGCATCGTCGCCGGGTCGGTCGGCTTCGTCGGCGTCCCGACCCGGTTGCGGAGGTTGAGGTCGAAGTAGACGGTGCCCGCGCCGAGCGAGCGCATGTGCGCGGGCCAGTCGCCGGTCGAGGCGCCGATCACGATCCCCGGCTGTCCGAAGACCGGCTCGAGGTACGTCTGGCCGAACTCGAACCAGACCGGCTGGGTCGCGGGAATGCCGCATTGCCCCGCGTACGGAGCGGGAGTCGCGGCACGCGGCGTCGCCGCCGCGGCAAGCGACGGAAGAGCGAGCAACAGAAGGAACAGCGGCAGGAGCTTCTTCACGACCCGCCGTCCTTAGTACCAGAGAGGGCGGCGCTCAGAGCTCGAGCGCCGCCCTCTTTGCAGTGTCTTTACGCCTCGTGGTCGAGCGGCGAGTCGACCTCGGGCACTTCCTCGGCCTCGAGATCGCTGCGCGGCTCTGCCTCGGCCGACGTCTCCGGCTGGCCGCCGAAGTCGAGGTCGAGGCCGGCGAGCGAGTCGCCGTCGGTCGACTCGATCTCCTCGAGCGCCGCCAGCAGCTGCTCCTCGGTCTGCGGCCGCTGCAGGGTCTGCACCGGCGCCGACGAGGACGGCTTGATGTCGATCGTCCGGTACCGCTTCAGGCCCGTCGCCGCCGGGATCAGCTTCCCGATGATCACGTTCTCCTTCAGGCCCAGCAGCCGGTCGACCTTACCCTCGATCGCCGCGTCGGTCAGCACCTTCGTCGTCTCCTGGAAGGACGCCGC
>DASXWV010000068.1:0-21676 GCA_036503495.1 Gaiellaceae bacterium | reverse complement strand
AGACGGCTGTGCTGATCCCCGGGAGGTTGTGCGTGTGGATGACGTCCGGCGCCTCTCGCTCGACGATCGCGTGCAGGCGAGCACTCGGATGTGACGCGAGGTCTATGAGCCGGTTGCGAACCCGAGAGCTGGTGTTTTCTGCGCTCCGATCGAAGAGACTCATCACCCGTACGCCGTTGCCGTCTCCGCCCGCGCCCGCGCGGAGCACTGAGACCTCGACACCGCGCGCCATGAGCTCGCCCGCGACGAGGTGCAAACCGCGCTCGACGCCACCGCGCCACGCGTCGGCGCCGTGCGCGCTGACCATCAGCACCCGCACGTTGGAGTCTCCTGCCCTCGGCATGCAACCGTCATCCCGGGCATGGTAGAGCCGAAGGTGTGGAAGCGACGCCTTCGCCATCGTCGGGCTCGAGGACGCTGCCAGCATCCGCACAGCAGGCGACTACACTCAGACGCTCTTCATGCCCCTCGTCGTCGACAGCTTCGTGATGGGACCGTTCCAGTCCAATTGCTACGTCGTGCGCTCCGAGCGCGGCGCCGGCGAGGCGGTCGTGATCGATCCGGGGGACGACCCGACGCCCCTCCGGCTCGAGTTGGCAGGCATGGGCGCGCGCACTGCTGCGATCCTCGTCACGCACACCGACGTCGACCACATCGGCGGCGTGGCGGCGCTCGCCGAGGGAACCGGCAGCGAGGTGTGGGCGCCGAGCGGGGAGGTCGACGCGCTGAAGAACGGCCTGACCCGGGGCGGGATGCGCGTTGCACCGCACGATCCCGAGCACGTCGTCAACGGCGGCGACGCGGTGTCGGTTGCCGGCATCACGTTCGACGTCGTCGACGTGCCCGGTCACAGCGCCGGGCATGTCGCCTTCCACGCCGACGGGCATCTCTTCTCCGGTGACCTGCTCTTCGCGGGCTCGGTTGGACGCGTCGACCTCGCAGGCGGCGACTGGGACACGCTGCTCGCATCCGTTCGCTCCCTGCTGGACGGATTCCCTGGTGCCACGATCGTGCATCCCGGGCACGGGCCGGCGACGACGCTCGAGCGCGAGCTGCAGACGAACCCCTTCCTGCGCGACCTCCGCACCGAGGGCACCTGATGGCGGAGTCGTTCCAGGCGCCGCGCGGGACGCACGACGTCCTGCCGGGCGAAGCGAACTGGTGGGGCCTTCTCGCAGGCATGGAGGAGACGCTGCGGCGCTACGGCTGGGGGCGGATCCAGACCCCGGGCTTCGAGGACACCGCGCTCTTCGCCCGCACGTCGGGTGATGCCTCCGACGTCGTGCACAAGGAGATGTACACGTTCGACGATCGAAGCGGCCGGTCGCTGACGCTCCGACCCGAGGGAACTGCGCCGATCGCCCGCGCGTACGTCGAGCACGGTCTCGCGCAGGAGCCGCAGCCGGTGAAGGCGTACACGGTCGCGCCGATGTATCGCTACGGCCGTCCCGGCCGCGGCCGCTACCGGGAGCACTGGCAGCTGTCGCTCGAGGCGATCGGCTCGGCCGATCCCGCGATCGACGCCGAGGTGTTGCAGTTCTATACGGAGCTGCTGCGGCGGCTCGGCGTCACGCAGTACGAGCTGCACCTGAACTCGATCGGCGACGCGAACTGCCGGCCGCAGTACGTCGCGCGGCTCGAGGAGTGGCTCGACGCACACCCGGACCTCGTCGACGAGGAGGTCGCGCACAAACGGGCGACGAGCGTGCTGCAGGTTTTCGACGTCAAGAACGAGCGGCTCCGCGCCGCGCTCGAGGTGGCGCCGAAGATCGGCGAGTCGCTCTGCGACGCGTGCCGCGAGCACTTCGATGCGGTCAAGCGATACCTCGACGCGTACGGCGTCCCGTACATCCTCGACGCGACGCTCGTGCGCGGCCTCGACTACTACACGCGGACGACTTTCGAGTTCATCGGGCCGGAGGAGAACGTCAACTCGACGATCTGCGGCGGTGGACGCTACGACGGCCTCGTCGAGGCAGTCGGCGGCAACGACGTGCCCGGGATCGGCTTCGGCGCCGGGCTCGAGCGCCTGCTGCTCGCCGTCGAACGCGAAGGCACCGCGCCCGCGCCGCCGCCGCTCGACCTCTTCGTCGCGTTCGAGTCCCCCGAGCTGCGCGACCGCCTCCTGCCGGCGATCGCGCGCTGGCGTGCGGAG
Organism: Gaiellaceae bacterium; assembly: GCA_036503495.1. Lineage (GTDB taxonomy): Bacteria > Actinomycetota > Thermoleophilia > Gaiellales > Gaiellaceae > Palsa-739. The sequence goes on along the minus strand of DASXWV010000068.1, from coordinate 19,521 downwards.
GGCCGGTCCGTCGACACGGACTACGCTGGCCGCTCGATGAAGGGTCAGCTGACACAGGCGCAGCGCCGCGGCGCGGCGACGGTCGTCGTTGCGCACACGGACGGCACGTACGAGATCCGCCGGCGCGGGGAGGACGACCGCGTCGTCGCCGACCTGGCGGAGCTATGAGCGTAGGCTCGACGGAGCTCACCCAAGAGCGGAGGCGCCGGCTTCGCCGGCGCCGGGAGCGGGGACTGTGAGCAGCTGGCGCGACACGACCTGCGGCGCGCTGACGACCGGCGACGTCGGTAAGCGCGTTACCCTCGCCGGCTGGGTCGACACGCGCCGTGACCACGGCGGCCTCGTGTTCATCGACCTGCGCGACTTCAGCGGCAAGGTGCAGCTCGTCGTCAACCCGGAGCACGCCGCCGAGGCGGCCGAGCTGACGAAGGAGATCCGCAACGAGTTCGTCCTCCAGGCGGAAGGCGAGGTCGTGCGCCGCGCGCCCGAGGCGGTCAACCCGAATCTGCCGACCGGCGAGATCGAGGTGCAGGTCGACACGCTGCGAATCCTCTCGCGGTCGACCCCGCTGCCGTTCCAGATCGGCGACGACGTCGACGACGTGCTGCGTATGAAGTACCGCTGGCTCGACATGCGCAGCGACCGCATGCAGCGCAACCTGCGCCTCAACCACGTCGTCATCGCCGCGATCCGCCGTGCGATGGACGAGCGCGGCTTCGTCGACGTCTGGACGCCGTCGATGACGAAGGGGACGCCCGAGGGCGCGCGCGACTTCCTCGTGCCGATCCGGCTGCAGCCCGGCACGTTCTACGCGCTCGCGCAGTCACCGCAGCTCTTCAAGCAGCTGTGCATGGTCGGCGGGCTCGACCGCTACTACCAGATCGCGACGTGCTGGCGGGACGAGGACCTTCGTGCCGACCGCCAGTTCGAGTTCCGGCAGCTCGACCTCGAGATGTCGTTCGTCGACCGCGACGACGTCCTCGACGTGATGGAGGAGGCGGTCGTCGCCGCATTCGTCGCCGCCGACCGCGAGCCGCCGCCGCGCCCGTTCCCGCGCCTGGGGTATGCCGAGGCAATGGCGCGCTACGGCTCCGACAAGCCCGATTTCCGCTACGGCCTCGAGATCGAGGATGCGACGGAGCTCACGCGCGGCAGTGGCTTCGGCGTCTTCGCGAACGCGTCGACGGTGCGGTACATCGTCGCGCCGCGCGCGTTCTCGCGCGCCGAGCTCGGGCGGCTCGAAGAGGTTGCGAAGGAGTGGGGCGCGAAGGGCCTCGCGTACCTCGTCGTCGACGACGGCGGCGAGCTCCGCTCGCCGATCGCGAAGTTCCTGTCCGAGCAGGAGCTCGCGGCGCTACAGCCGCCGCCCGGGAGCACGGCGCTCTTCGTCGCCGACGACGAGGCGACGGTCGCGCGCGTGCTCGGCGGCCTGCGCATCCAGCTCGCGCGCGAGCTCGGCCTGGCCGAGACCGGCGCCGAGCTCTTCCACTGGATCGTCGATTTCCCGCTCTTCGAGCGCGACGAGGACAGCGGCCGGTGGACATTCCTCCACCACCCGTTCACCGCGCCGATGCCGGGCCACGAAAGCTTCGAGTCCGACCCCGGCAGCGCGCTCAGCCAGCACTACGACCTGATCTGGAACGGCTGGGAGCTCGGCTCCGGCTCGATCCGGATCCACGACGCCGAGATGCAGCAGGCCGTGTTCCGCGTCATGGGCATGGGCGAGGACGAGCAGCAGGCGAAGTTCGGCTTCCTCCTCGACGCGCTCGCGATGGGCGCGCCGCCGCACGGCGGCTTCGCGATGGGCATCGACCGCTTCGTCGCGCGGATGGCGGGCGAGCCCGACCTGCGGCAGGTCGTCGCGTTCCCGAAGGTGGCGAGCGGCTCCGACCCGCTGACCGGCGGCCCGACGCCGATGCCGGACTCGGTCCTGCAGGAGCTCGGAATCCGCGCGATTCAGGCGCAGGCACCTGAGGGCCGATAGAGAAGTCATACTTGTGGCGCGCACACCGCGCGCCTACGCGTAGTCAGAGGGAGGCTGGAGGAGACATGTCGGCGACCGAGGGTCCCGGACGGGCGGGCGTTCCTGCCCTGACGTCCCTGCCGCGGTACGAGGACCTGCCCCGCGCCGGGGATGGTCTCGACCCGGACCGCGTGCGCGAGGCGTTCGACGCGTTCCGCCGCCACACCGCCCAGCTGCAGGCCCAGCTCCGCGTGCTCCAGGCTGCAGGCACGCGGCCCGGGCCGAGCGTCGAGCCCACCGGCCACGCCGTCCGCATGGACGCGCTCCACCTGATCCGCGCCGCCGCCGAGTTCGCCGACACGATCGAGCGCGACGCGCAGAACGCATCCGCCGCGCAGCTCGGGAAGACCGAGGAGGAGGTTCGCCGGCGCCAGGAGGATCTCCAGCAGCGCGAGGCCGAGGTCGAGCGCTACCGCCAGGAGAGCGAACGCCAGCGCGCCGAGATGATCAACGCGGCCCGGAACGAGTCACGCGACCTCGTCGCGAAGGCGCACGCCGACGCAACGCGCGAACTCCAGGAGGCGGAGGCGCGCGGCAACCGGCTGCTCGAGCAGTCCCGCCACCAGGCGACCGAGCTGACGAACGCCGCCCGCGCCGAGGTCGAGCAGACGCTCGAATGGGCACGTGCCCAAGCGTCGGCGATCCTTGCCCGCGCGCAGCACGGCGCCGAGCAGCTGCTCGCCGCCGCCGGCCTCGGCAACGAGGCGATCTCGCAGGTCGCGCAGGCGATCGTCCGCGCGGCCGAGCAGGTCGGCGAGCGTCACAGCTCCGCGGCGCCGTCACCGCCGGCGGCGGCGTTCGCGGTGCAGGACGCCCAGCCCCAGGAAGCAGAGCCCGAGGAAGACGAGGAAGCTGCGGCCGAGCCCGAAGCTCCGGCCCCCGGCGAGACGCCTGACTCGGCGCCGCCCCCGCCTCCGCCGCAGGCGGCGCCGCCTCCGCCCGTCTCGCCGCCGGAGCCCGAGAACTAGGCAGCGCGCATGAGGAAGGTGTTCGGCCCCAGGACCGCCGTCGAGGCCGTGCTGCTCGTCGCCGTCCCGGTGATCACCACGCTCGCCGGCCAGCCCGGCTCCGTGATCATCGCCGCGAGCGCCGTCGCCTACCTCGCGATCTTCGTCGTCGAGGCGACGCTCGGCCGCCGACCGCCGCGGCCGCTGCCGGCCGCGCCCGCACCCGAGCCGCGGCCGGTCGCCGAGACCGTGCGCGTCCTCCCCGCGGAGCCGGAGCCGGTCGCGCCCGAGCCCGAGCCGGAGCCGGAGCCGGAGCCGGAGCCCGAGCCGGAACCGGAGCCGGAGCCGGCGCCGGAGCCGGTCCGCACGCTCCAGCCCGTGCCCGACCCGGAGCCCGAGCCGGAACCGGAACCGGAACCGGAGCCCGCCCCCGCCCCCGCAGCGGTCGTCCCGATCGGCGTCGGCGGCGCACCCCGCCAGTGGAACCTCTGGGATCTCGAGCGGTTGTCGCGCCAGCACGCCGGCGGCGACGAGGCCCGCGATCAGGAGCGGTCGTTCCTCCTCATGTACCTCCGCGAGTTCGCCGGCGCCGACGGGTTGCTGCCGGTCGACTTCGACGGGCTCGTGCGCGACAGCTTCGGCGAGCTCGTGGGGGCGCGATGACCGTCACCGGCCTGCGCGCGGCGGTGCTCGCCGGCGTCGCCGTCGTCGCCCTCGCGATCGCGCTCGCGATCTCGCACTCGTCGAAGAAGGACGCGGACCTGCCGACGCCCGCCGGCCAGTGGTACTCGGCGCTCGCCACCCCGTACACGCCGAGCAAGCCGAAGACCGGCGCCTGCGGCGTCGTCATCGGCCCGAACACCGAGGGCGTCGCGCACCCGGTGCTGCCGTGCGGCGTCAAGCTGTACGTGCAGTTCGGCGACCGCGAAGTGCTGACGCAGGTCGTCGACCGCGGTCACACCGTGCCCGGCCACGAGTTCGACGTGACGCAGGCGCTCGCGAAGCTGCTCGACCTGCAGGGAACGCAAACGATTCGCTGGCGTTTCGCCAGATAGTCGATACGCTGAGCGCAAGCTCGACCCTGTGCGAGCTCCCGGGCGCAAATGTAGAACCAACGCCTACATGAAGGGAGCCGACGTCCCGACCGAGGCTGTGCCGACGAAGGGCTAGGCACCCACCTGGTTCGCCAGGTTCACATCGCTCGGGAGCAAACGGCAGGGTGGAGCTACCTTCTCTAGATGCGCGAGGTGTTCGGAGACTCGACGCGCGGCGGCGACTGGGCCGCCGTGCGGCTGTCCGTCGACGGCGACCGGATCGTCGACGCGGACGCGCCCGGGCTCGAGCGCGACGTCCGCGGCCTGACGCTGCTCGAGGCGGCCGCCGTCGGCGGCGAGACGCTCGCGGTCGACGCGCTCGCGAACGCGATCGGTCCGGTCTTTCGCGCCGAGCCGTCACCCGGCCGCGTGGCGGTTGCGATGAGCGGCGGCGTCGACAGTGCGGTTGCGCTGCTCCGCGCGCTGCCGAACGCGGTCGGCGTGACGCTGCGGCTCTGGCTCGATCCCGACGGGCCCGCCGCCGACCGGGCGTGCTGCTCGCCCGAGGCGGTGCTCGCCGCGCGCGAGACGTGCCACCGGCTCGGCGTCCCGCACGTGACGCTCGACCTGCGCGAGGAGTTCCGCCGCGCGGTCGTCACGCCGTTCGTGCGCGGCTACACCCGGGGCGAGACTCCGAACCCGTGTGTGCGCTGTAACGGCGGCTTCCGCTTCGCCGAGCTGCTCGCCTTCGCAAGGCGTGCGGGCTGCGACCGGGTCGCAACCGGCCACTACGCGCGCATCGCCGAGCACCGCGGGCGCGTGCTGCTCCATCGCGGCGCCGATCCGCAGAAGGACCAGTCGTACATGCTGGCACGACTCGACCCTCGAAAGCTCGGCGGCGTCTGGTTCCCGCTCGGCGAGCAGGACAAGCAGGCGACGCGCGCCGAGGCGGCACGCGCAGGGCTCGCAGTCGCGCGCCGCGCCGAGAGCCAGGAGGCGTGCTTCCTCGCCGGCGACGACTACCGCAACTTCCTCGCGCGACAGGGCGTGACCCCGCGCGCGGGCGCGATCGTCGACGCCGACGGCGCGCACGTCGGAACTCATGCGGGTCACTGGACGTTCACGCCCGGCCAGCGCAAGGGCATCGGCGTCTCGGCGGCGCGGCCGCTGTATGTCATCGACACGCACGCGCACACGAACACCGTCGTCGTCGGTCCGCACGACGCGCTCGCGCGCACGCACGTCGCGGCGTCAGGCGTGCTGTACGTCGACGTCGAGCGCGTCGACGCAAAGCTGCGCTATCGCTCGACTCCAGTTCCTGCAACGGTCACGCGGACACCCGCCGGCTTCTCGCTCGAGCTCGACGAGCCTGCGTACGGCGTCGCGCGCGGTCAGGCGGCGGTGCTGTACGAGGGCGACGCCGTCGTCGGCTGCGGCGTCATCTAGGATCGCTGCCGGATGCTGGTCGCATTCACGTGGGGGGATCTCTGGAGGTTGGCGCTCGCCGTCTTCCTGCTGGCCGTCGGCCTCTCGGCCGCGTATCTCCTCGTTCGCCTGGCCGGAACCGTCGCGCGCCTTTCCGCGTTCATTTCGGGGGCGGAACGTGAAGTGCTCCCCGTGATCAACAAGGTCGGAGGCAGTGTGGACCGGGTGAATGGGCAGCTGGACAAGGTCGATCGGATCACCGACAGCGCCGTCGACGCGGCGGACAGCGTCGACACGGCCGTGCGCGCGGTGAGCATGGCGGTGACGCGGCCGGTGCAGAAGGTGTCCGGTTTTGCGGCCGGCGTCAGCTACGGCGCGTCCGACTTCAAGGCGAAGCGCAGCTGGAAGCACGCCGTCGAGGCCGGCAAGGCCGCGGCGGCGCGCCGCGAGCAGGAGCTGACAGAGGAGCTGCACGAGGCGGGGGAGGGACGAGCGTGACCGACGAGATCCGGCTGACGCTGCCCGCGCAGGAGGACTTCCGGCATGTCGCCCATCTCGTCGTCGGCGGCCTCGGCGCGCGGCGCGAGCTGACGTTCGAGGATCTCGAAGACCTGCAGGTCGCGTTCGACGCGCTGCTCGCGTGCCGCGAGGACGACGAGGACATCGAGATGACGCTGTGCGTCGAGGACAACGAGGTGCGCGCGACGGTCGGCCCGTTCGACGCCGACGCGCTGGCGAAGCTCGACGAGGCGTCGACCGGCCTGGCCCCGCGCCGGATCGTCGAGACGGTGTGCGACAGCATCTCCGTCCGCGAGCGCGACGGTGCGTCGTGGATCGACGTGACGAAGCAGGTGCCCGCCTGATGCCGCGCATCGACGACAAGATCCTGCTGCGGCGCTACCACGAGCACGGCGATCTCCAGGCGCGCGAGCAGCTGATCGAGCAGTACATGTCGCTCGTGCGGTCGCTCGCCCGCCGGTACTCGTACCGCGGCGAGCAGCTCGAGGATCTCGTCCAGATCGGCGCGATCGGCCTGATCAAGGCGATCGACCGCTTCGACCTCGAGCGCGGCGTCGAGCTGACGACGTACGCGACGCCGAACATCATCGGTGAGATCAAGCGCCACTTCCGCGACAAGGGCTGGTCGGTGCGCGTGCCGCGCGGCCTGCAGGAGCTGAACGTGCAGCTGTCGCGGCTGATGGAGCAGCTGACCGTGCAGCTCGGGCGCTCGCCGACGATCCCGGAGCTCGCGAAGGCGGCCGGCGTGCAGGAGGAAGAGGTGCTCGAGGCACTCGAGTCGGGCCGCGCGTACTCGTCGCTCTCGCTCTCGACGGGCAGCGGCGGCGACGGCGACGAGGATCTCGACCCGCTCGAGTCGATCGGCACCGAGGAGCACCAGTACGAGGTGTCCGAGGACCGCGCGGTGCTCGCGCCGGGCTTCCGGGTGCTGGACGAGCGCGAGCGGAAGATCCTGCAGCTCCGCTTCTTCGACGGGCTGACGCAGTCGCAGATCGCCCAGCAGGTCGGGATCTCGCAGATGCACGTGTCGCGGCTCATCCGCCGGTCGCTGGAGAAGATCCGCGACGAGATCGCGGCGGATGAGAACGCCACCGCAAAACGATCCTGAGCTCGTCCGGCGCGAGTACGCCGACGAGACCGGCCTCAACGAGCGCTTCTCGATCTGGGCGCGCCGGACCGGCCCGCAACCGCAGGACGTCGCGTTCGATGAGCTCCTCGCCGCCGCGCCGCGGCGCGTGCTGGACGCGGGCTGCGGCCGCGGCGATTTCGCCGAACGGCTCGCGAGCGCTGGTCTCGACGTCGTCGGTCTCGACCAGTCCGAGCGGATGATCGAGCTGACGCGCGCGCGCGGGATCGAGGCCGTCGTCGGCGATATCGCGCGGCTGCCGTTTCCGGAGGCATCGTTCGACGCCGCCTGCGCGAACCACGTGCTCTACCACCTTCCCGACGTCGACCGCGGTCTCGCCGAGCTCGCGCGGGTGCTGCGCCCCGGCGCTCGCCTCGTTGCGACGACCAATGCGGTCGGCTCGCTGCACGAGATGTGGGACCTCGTCGGCCGCAACCTCTCGGACCGCTGGGAGATCTTCATGCGCGAGACCGGCGAGGCGATGCTGCGACGGCACTTCGCCGCCGTGCGGATGATCCCACTCGACGGAACGGTCGACCTGACCGCCGACGAGATGCGCAACTACGTCGCGCATTCCGTCGCGCACAAGCACCTCGCAGCCAACGTTCCGGACTACGAGGGGACGATGACGCTGACGGCCAGCGGCGCCGTCTTCGTCGCGTCACGCGCCGCGTAACGCGTCGTCCCAGACGATGTCCGCCTCGGTGAACGGCTCGCCGGGCCGGCGTTCTTCGTGCAGGACGTCGGCGAGGATCACCGTCGCATCGCCGGCGTCGAGCGTCGCGACGACGCGGCAGTCCGCCGTCGCGAGCGTCTCCTCGAACGGCGGTCCGGTGTCGAGCGCGAGGAAGCGGAACAGCTCGTGCTGATCGCGCCGCAGCAGGTGGAGCGTGAACGCGCCGGCGGCGAGCGCGAGGTCGTGCGTCAGGTTGTCCTTGCGGAGCTGCAACACGACGCACGGCCGCTCGGCGTCGAGCGACGCCGAGACCGCCGTCGAGCAGATGAGACCGCTTGCGCGGCCCTGGTGCTCCGCCGAGACAGCGGTCACGGGCGCCCACAGCTCCGCGGTGACCCAGCTCAACCCAGGGAGGCGAAGCCGAGATCGAGCAGGCGTCTCGCATCGGTGTACATGTCGGGCGAGTCGAGCACGACCGCGAGCAGCGAGACGCCGTTGCGCGTCGCCGAGGCGACGAGGCACGGCCCCGCCTTGTGCGTGTAGCCGGTCTTGACGCCGTTCGCGCCGCGGTACGTGCCGAGCAGGCGGTTGTTGTTGACATAGATCTTCGCGAAGGTCGGCGCCGTCCACTTCACGTGCTTGACCTTCGTGCGGACGATGGTGCGGAAGCGGGCGTCGCGCATCGCCACGCGCGACAGCGCCGCGAGGTCCCACGCGCTCGAGTAGTTGCCGACGTCGACGACGCCGCTCGGTGACATGAAGTGCGTGTCGCGCAGGCCGAGGATCCGCGCCTCGACGTTCATCTGGTGGACGAAGTGCCATTTCGTCCCGCCGGCGGCGATCGCGAGCGCGAGCGCGTCGTCGTTCCCCGAGTAGAGGAGCAGCGCGTAGAAGAGCTTCCAGGCCTCGACCTTCTCGCCGGCCCGCAGGCCCTCGCGCACGAGCGGGACGCGGGGGACAGAGCGGTCGACGGTGACGATGTCATGGGGCGCGAGCTTCTTGAGCGCCAGCAGAGCGGTCATGATCTTCGTCGTCGAGGCGACGCGCCGGCGCGCATGCGGGTGCAGCTGCCAGAGCACGCGCCCCGTCGACGCGTCGACGAGGATCGCCGACTTCGCCAGCAGCGGCGGCGTAAATGTGTGCGAAAGCGCTGCGTTCCCGTGCAGCAGCTGCTCGCGCCTGACGGTCTTCTCGACCGCCGGGCCGAGCGCCGCGGCGATCGGCGCGCGGGCGGCGGCCACCCGCTCGACGGGTGCGGCGTGCTGGCGCGAGCCGGCCCAGGCGCCGCAGGCGCCGGCCAGCACCGCGACCGCGACGACGGGCGTCAATCTGCGCAGGCGGTAGCGGTAGCGCTTGCGTCTCGGCGGAGAGGCCACGCGTCGATCCTAGAATGGCCGCCTGATGCACACCACGGCCGAGATCCGCGAGGGGTTCCTCTCCTACTTCGAGTCGAAGGGGCACCTGCGGGTGCCGTCGGCGTCGCTCGTCCCGCGCGCGGACGACCGCTCGACGCTGCTGACGACGGCCGGGATGCAGCCGCAGATGCCGTACTTCCTCGGCCGCGAGCAGCCGCCGGCGCCGCTGACGACGACCGTGCAGAAGTGCTTCCGCACGCCGGACATCGACGACGTCGGCCTCGACACGTACCACCTGACGTTCTTCGAGATGCTCGGCAACTTCTCGTTCGGGCAGTACTTCAAGGAGGGCGCGATCGAGCTCGCGACGGAATTCATCACCGATCACCTCAAGCTTCCCTGGGATCGGATCTGGGTCAGCGTCCACGCCGGCGACCCCGAGCTGCAGCTCGGCCCCGACCAGGTGGCGATCGACCTCTGGGAAAGGATCGGCATGCCCGCCGAGCGGATCACGCCGCTGCCCTCGTCGGAGAACTTCTGGTCGGTCGGCGGCCCCGGGCCGTGCGGGCCCGACAGCGAGATCTACTACGACTGGGGCGAGGAGCGGTCGTGCGGCGAGCCCGACTGCAAGCCCGGCTGCTCGCGCTGCGAGCGCTTCCTCGAGGTCTGGAACCTCGTCTTCATGGCCTACGAGCTGCACCCCGACGGGACGCTGACCGACCTGCCGAAGCAGAACATCGACACCGGCCTCGGGCTCGAACGCGCGGCGCAGGTCGTGCAGCAGGTCGCGTCGGTCTACGACACCGACGGCTACCAGACGATCATGGCGTGGGTCGCCGCGAACTCCGGCGTCGCGTACGGAGACTCGGTCGACGCGACGAAGGCGCACCGCGTGCTCGCCGACCACGGCCGGGGAATGACGTTCCTCGTCGGCGACGGCGTCACTCCGTCGAACGAGGGCCGCGGCTACGTGCTGCGGCGGGTGATCCGCCGCGCAGCGCAGCACGGGCTCCGGATCGGCATGGAGGCGCCGTTTCTCGCGCCGCTTGCCGACGCCGTGATCGAGCAGATGGGCGACGCGTATCCGGAGCTCGTCGAGCACCGCCGCGAGATCGCTGAGGTGCTCACCGCCGAAGAGGAGCAGTTCGCGAAGACGCTCGAGCGCGGCATGAAGCTGTTCGAGGACGCGGCCCAGAGCGGTGACATCAGCGGGGAGGACGCGTTCACGCTGCAGGCGACGTACGGCTTCCCGATCGAGCTGACGAAGGAGCTCGCGCGCGAGCGCGGCCTCGGTGTCAACGACGAGGAGTACACGCGCTACATGGAGCAGCACCGCGAGATCTCGCGGCGCGGCGCCGGCTCGCAGATCCAGCCGCGGTTCCCCGATGCGCGGCGCAGCGAGTTCGTCGGCTACGAGCGCACCGATGTGCTGACCGCGATCACGGCGTTCGCCGATCTCGGAGACGGGCTGTTCCAGGTGAAGCTCGAGGAGTCGCCGTTCTACGCGGCGGGCGGCGGCCAGGTCACCGACGCCGGCTACCTCGAGAAGGAGGACGGGTCGCGCGCCGAGCTCGTCGAGGCGCTGCGCCTCGAGAACGACCAGGAGCTGATCTTCGATGGTTCGGGCTTCGCCGACGGCGACCGCGTCCGCGCCGTCGTCCCGTGGGCGGTGCGCTACCCGACCATGGCGAACCACACGGGCACGCACCTGCTGCACAAGGCGCTGCAGGAGGTGCTCGGCGACCACGTGCGGCAGGCCGGCTCCGCCGTCCGCCCGGACAAGCTCCGCTTCGACTTCACGCATCCGCAGGCGCTGACCACCGACGAGCGTGCTCGCGTCGAGGAGATCGTCAACGAGCACGTGTTTGCGAACCACCCCGTCCGCATCTACGAGACGCCGATCGACGAGGCGCGCAAGCTCGGCGCGATGATGCTGTTCGGCGAGAAGTACGGCGACATCGTCCGGCTCGTCGACATCGACGGCTGGTCGCGCGAGCTCTGCGGCGGCACGCACGTCGGCTCGACCGCCGAGATCGGCCCGTTCGTGATCATTCGCGAGCAGGCGGTCGGCGCGGGCGCACGCCGCATCGAGGCCGTGACGGCGGGCGAGGCGTTCGCATACCTCCGTGAGCAGGCACGGCAGGCGGACGAGCTCCGCGGCGAGCTCGAGCGCGCCCGCAAGGAGAAGCCGAAGGAGAGGCAGGCGGCGCAGACGGCCGGCGTCGAGAAGGTCGGGGACGTCGTCTTCGCGCAGACGTCCGCGGTCAAGGGCGGCGAGCTGCGGGATCTCTCCGACCGGCTCCGTCAGCAGGAGAAGGCGGCCGGCGCGATCGTCGTCTCGGTCGACGACGGCCGCGCGTTCCTTGTCGTCAACTTCGATCAGACGCTCGTCGACCGCGGCCTCGACGCCGTCAACGTCGTGCGCGAGCTCGGGAAGCACATCGGCGGCGGCGGCGGCGGCAAGCCGACGCTCGCCGAGGCCGGCGGCAAGAACCCCGACGGCGCCGGCGCCGCCCTGGCTGCGGCGAAAGAGCTCGTAGCCGCGTGAAGGTGATGGCGCTCGACTTCGGCCCCGCCCGCACCGGGGTCGCGGTTTCCGATCCCACCGGCACGATCGCCCGCCCGCTCTGCGTCGTCGAGCGCGCGCACACGGACGCGGGGCTCGAGCGGGTGAAGCTGCTCGTCGCCGACGAGACCGTCGAGCAGGTCGTCGTCGGCCTGCCGCTGACCCTGCGCGGCGAGCGCGGCGACCAGGCGCGGGCGAGCGAGCAGTTCGCGGCGAAGCTGCGCAAGCTGCTCGACGTGCCGGTCGTGCTGTTCGACGAGCGCTTCACGACCGATCTCGCGCAGCAGGCGCCGTCGGACGAGGCCGAGCTGGACGCCCGCGCCGCCGCCCACCTGCTCTCGAGCTTCCTCGCGTGGTCGAGCGCCGGCAGCACGGCTTGAGTAGAGGCGTGATGCCGCCGAGGCCGGGGCCGCCGCCCCGGCCGGTGCCCCGCCGCCGGATCCTCGTGCGGCGGCTCGTCGCGCTGGGAGCGCTGCTTGCGGCGCTCGTGATCGTCGCGGTCATCCTCGTCGCGCAGCACGGCGGCGGCTCGTCCCAGCCGACGACGACGGCCGTCATCCCGCCGCCGAAGCCCTTCCGGATCATCTTCCCGGAGGGCTTCACGCGCGACGACATGGCTCATCGCGTCGCCGTCGTCGCGAAGATCGCCGAGCAGAAGTCGCACAAGCACGTGCAGCTGACCTCACGCGGCTACCTGCACTGGTCCCAGCCGCGCACGATCGTCGGCTTCGGCAAGCCGAAGCGTTCGCTCGAAGGCTTCCTCTTCCCGGCGACCTACGACTTCCTCAAGAACACGACGTCGCGGCAGCTCGTGCAGGACCAGCTACAGGCGTTTGCAACAAATTGGCACAAGGTCGACCTCGCCTACGCCCGGAAGAAGCACCTGACCCCGTACGACGTGTTGATCATCGCGTCCATGGTCGAGCGGGAGACGCTCGCGCCGGACGAGCGGCCGCTCGTCGCCGCCGTCATCTACAACCGGCTGAAGGCGCGGATGCCGCTCGGGATCGACGCGACGATCCGCTACGGCCTGCACATCCCGGGCACCGAGCCGCTGCACGAGTCGCAGCTCGCGAGCGACAACGCGTACAACACGCGCAAGTTCCTCGGGCTGCCGCCGACGCCGATCGGCAACCCCGGGCTCGCCTCGCTGCAGGCGGCCGCGCATCCGGCCAAGGTCGATTACCTCTATTTCGTGCGCAAGCCGGACCGGGTGCACCACTACTTCACGGCGAGCTTCCAGGACTTTCAGAACCACGAAGTGCAGTACGGCTTCGGGCACTGAGATGACGCGCATCGTCGCGCTCCTCGGGCACCCGGTGTCCCACTCGCTCTCGCCGCGGATGCAGAACGCGGCCTTCGCCGCGCGCGGCCTCGACTGGACGTATGTCGCGCTCGACGTCGCGCCGGGGCGGCTCGAGGAAGCGGTGCAGGGGCTCGACGCGCTCGGCTTCGCCGGCGCCAACGTGACCGCGCCGCACAAGCAGGACGTGGCCCGAATCGTCGGCAGCGACCTGCCGTCGGTGAACACGCTCGTCGCCGGCGGCGGCGCGTACTCGACCGACACCGCGATCCTCGAGCTTGTGACAAATCGTCACAAGCCGGTGATCCTCGGCGACGGGGGCGCCTCGGCTGCGTTCCGGCACGCGCTGCCGGAGGCGCACGTGTTCTCGCGGCGCGGGACGTGGCCGCCGGACGTGGCCGACGCGGACCTCGTGATCAACGCGACGCCCGTCCGCGACGACGTGCTCGTCGAGCTGCGCGCGGGGCAGACGCTCGTCGATCTGCCCTACCCGCGCTCGGCGACGGCGGACGCGGCCGCCGCGGTCGGTGCGACGGTGTACGACGGCCTCGACGTCCTGGTCGCGCAGGGCGCGCAGTCGTTCGAGCTCTGGACGGGCGTGCCCGCGCCGGTCGCCGTGATGCGCCGCGCTCTAGGGTTGGACACATGAGCGTAGGCTCGACGGAGCTCAGCAAAGAGCGGGAGCGGGAATGACGCTCGAGCTGGCAACGGCAGGCGAATCGCACGGACCGGCGCTTGTCGCGATCGTCTCCGGGCTGCCCGCGGGGCTCGAGCTGGACAAGGCGGCGATCGACGCCGATTTGCACCGCCGCCAGCAGGGCTACGGGCGCTCGCCGCGCCAGCAGATCGAGCAGGACGAGGTGGAGGTGCTCGCCGGGCTCCGCCACGGCCGGACGCTCGGCACGCCGCTCGCGCTCGTCGTCCGCAACCGCGACCACAAGAACTGGACGTGGGGGATGGCCCCGTGGCCGCCCGAGGGTGAGCCGACGGGGAAGGGAACGAAGCCCGTGACGCTGCCGCGGCCCGGCCACGCCGATCTCGCCGGGGTGCAGAAGTACGGCCACGACGACGTGCGGAACGCGCTCGAGCGCGCGAGCGCCCGGCACACGGCCGTCCACGTCGCGGCCGGCGCGGTCGCGAAGGCATTGCTCGGGCAGATCGGCGTGGAGGTGCACGGCGAGGCGCTGCCGGAGCACGGGGCGGACGCGGAGGCGATCGACGCCGCGCGCCAGGACCGCGACACGCTCGGCGGCACCGTCGTCGTCCGCGCGACGGGCGTCCCGCCCGGACTCGGCTCGTATGGGCGGAAGGAGGATCGCCTCGACGCGCGGCTCGCCTTCGCGCTGATGGGCATCCAGGCGGTGAAGAGCGTCGAGGTCGGCGACGGCAAAGATCTCGCCTCGCTTCGCGGTTCGCAGGCGCACGACGAGATCAATCCCGATCGCACGCGCAGGTCGAACCGCGCAGGCGGCATCGAGGGCGGGATGTCGAACGGCGAGGAGGTCGTCGTGCGCTGCTCGATGAAGCCGCTGCCGACGCTGATGCAGCCGCTGCAGTCCGTCGACCTCGCGACGGGCGAGCCGGCGCAGGCGCTCGTCGAGCGCAGCGACGTCAGCGCCGTCGAAGCGCTCGCGGTCGTCGCCGAGGCGGCCGTCGCGTGGGAGCTCGCGCGCGCGGCGCACGAGAAGTTCGGCGGCGATGCGGTCGGCGACTTCGTCGCCGCCCACGAGGCGTACCGGGAGCGGCTCTGAGGAAGCACGTCGCGCTCGTCGGCTTCATGGGCGCGGGCAAGACGACGATCGCGCGCACGCTCGGCCTGCCGGTCGTCGAGACCGACGCATCTGTCCCGATCGAGCTGTTCGCGCAGGGCGAGCACGTGTTCCGCGCACGCGAGGAGCAGGTCGTGCGCGAGATGCTCGAGCGCAACGACCCCGTCGTCGTCGACCTCGGCGGCGGCGCGGTCACGTCGGAGCGCACGCGCGCGCTGCTGCGCGAGCGCGCGACGGTCGTCTGGATCGACGCCGACGTCGACACTTGCTGGGAGCGCGTCGCGGGGAGCGACCGCCCGCTCGCGCAGAACCGAGCAGACTTCGAGCGGCTGTACAGCGAGCGGCGCGTCCTGTACGAGGAGGTCGCCGACGTGCGCGCACGCGACGCGGATGACGTCGCACTCGCGGCCGCCGGCATCGTCGTCGCGAACGGCGCGCTGCAAAAGCTCGGCGACTATGTCGACGGCCCCGTCGCGCTCGTCAGCGACCCGAACGTCGCCGGCATCCACGGCATGGACGCGCAGCTCGCGCTCGGCCAGCGGCTGCAGGAGATGCACGAGCTTCCCGCCGGCGAGGAGGCGAAGACGCTGGCCGCGCTCGACCGGCTCTGGCAGGACCTCCGCCTCGACCGCACCGGCACGCTCGTCGCGCTCGGCGGCGGCTGCACGACCGACGCCGCCGGCTTCGCCGCGGCGACGTACCTGCGCGGCATCGACTGGGTGCCGGTGCCGACGAGCCTCGTCGGCCAGGTCGACGCGGCGATCGGCGGCAAGACCGCGATCGACCTGCCGCAGGGCAAGAATCTCGTCGGCGCGTTCCACTGGCCGGCCCGCACCGTCATCGACCCGCTCCTCCTCGACACGCTGCCGGAGAAGGAGCGGCGCGAGGGGATGAGCGAGGTCGTGAAGACGAGCCTCCTCGCGGGCGAGAACCTGCACGATCCGCTCGACGTCCGCCGCTGCGCGGCGTTCAAGGCGGCGATCTGCCTCCGCGACCCGCACGACCACGGCGAGCGCAAGCGCCTCAACCTCGGCCACACGTTCGCGCACGCGCTCGAGACGGCGGCGCAATACGAGGGCGTCACGCACGGGCAGGCCGTCGCGCTCGGCCTGAAGGCGGCGCTGAAGCTGAGCGGGGAGGACACACGGCTCGTCGACGAGCTGCTCCAGCCGAAGCCTGTCCGCGTCGACCGCGACGCCGCCTGGGCGGCGATGCGCCGCGACAAGAAGACGGTCGGCGGCGAGCTCCGCCTCGTCCTGCTCCGCGAATGGGACGTCCCGGTCCCCGAGCACGACGTGCGCGCCGCCCTCGACGAGCTGATCGCGGGTTAGAGTCCGCGGCCCATGCGCGTCTCCGTCCTCAACGGCGTCAACCTGAACATCCTCGGCCGCCGCGACCCGAGCGTCTACGGCGGCCTCTCGATCGCCGAGCTCGAGGGCCGGATCTACGACTGGGCGCGCCAGTTCGAGCTGATGGTGCAGTGCCGGCAGACGAACGACGAGGGCGAGTTCATCAAGTGGTGCCACGACGCCCACGAGAACGCCGACGGCCTCGTCGTCAACCCCGGCGCCTGGTCGCACTACGCGTGGTCGATCCGCGACGCGCTCGAGCCGCTGACGATCCCGATCGTCGAGGTGCACCTCTCGAACGTCGAAGGCCGGGAGGAGTGGCGGAAGCACTCCGTTCTCGCAGACATCCGCGCGACGCGCTTCGTCGGGCAGGGGCCCGACGGCTACCGCAGCGCGCTCGAATACCTGAAGGAGCACGACACGTGAGCGATCGCGTCCAGCGCCTGCAGGAACGGCTCGAGCAGCCGTTCCTCGTCACCAACCCGGTCAACGTCAAGTACCTCGTCGGCTTCGACAGCTCGAACTGCGCGCTCCTCGTCGAGCGCGACCGCGTCCGGCTGTTCACCGACTTCCGCTACATCGAAGAGGCGCGGGCCGTCGAAAGCGTTGAAGCCGTGCAGACGAAGCGCGACACGATCGGCGCGCTCGGCGAGGTGCTCGCCGGCAAGCAGGTGTCGTTCGAGGGCCTCCTGCCGTTCATGTTCTACGAGCGCCTGCGCGACGACGGCGTCGAGCTGACGCCGACGAGCGGGATCGTCGAGGAGCTGCGCGCCGTCAAGGACGAGGACGAGCTCGCGACGTTCCGCAAGGCGTGCGCGATCACCGACCGTGCCTTCGAGCGGCTCAGCGAGACGCAGTTCACGGGCCGCACCGAGCGCGACGTCGCGTACGAGCTCGCGCAGATCTTCCACGAAGAGGGAGCGCACGAGCCGTCGTTCGAGTTCATCGTCGGCTCCGGCCCGACCGGCGCGCGCCCGCACGGCCGCGCCGGCGATCGTGTGATCGGGCGCGCCGAGCTCGTCGTCGTCGACGCGGGCGGCATCGTCGACGGCTACGCATCCGACTACACGCGCACGTTCTCGACCGGCGGCGTCAACGGCGAGATGCGCGAGGCGTACGACGTCGTGCTCGCTGCGCAGCAGGCGGCGCTCGACGGCATCCGCGCCGGGATCACCGGCGTCGAGGCCGACGCGCTCGCGCGTAACGTGATCGACGGCAGCGCCTTCAAGGGAGCGCTCGGGCACGGCCTCGGACACGGCCTCGGCCTCGACGTCCACGAGGCTCCTCGCCTGTCGACGGAGTCGAGCGACACGCTCGTCCCCGGCAACGTCGTCACCGTCGAGCCGGGCGTCTACGTCGAGGGGAGGTTCGGGATCCGCATCGAGGACGACGTCGTTGTCACCGAGGACGGGATCGAGAACCTGACCGGCTTCCGCAAGGACTGGATCGAAGTTGCCTAGCGGTATATTGGCGCGCCGAAATGGCTGAACAGGTCGACACGAACAGCTTCAAGAACGGGATGCACATCGAGCTGGACAACAAGGTCTGGCGCATCCTCGAGTTCCAGCACGTCAAGCCGGGCAACGGCGGCGCGTTCGTCCGCACGAAGCTGCGCGGCCTCGACAACGGCGCCGTCGTCGACCGCACGTTCCGCGCGGGCGAGAAGTTCCCGCGCGTCCACACCGAGGTGAAGAACGTGCAGTACCTCTACGAGGACGGCAACGAGGCGCACTTCATGGACGCCGAGACATACGAGCAGTTCGCCGTCCCGCGCTCGGACCTCGAGGAGGAGCTGACGTTCATGCAGCCGAACGCGACCGTGCAGGTGCTGGCGGTGAACGGGAAGCCGTCGAGCGTGCAGCTGCCCGCGTCGGTCGAGCTGACGGTCGTCGAGACGGAGCCGGGCGTGAAGGGCGACACGGTCAGCAACGTGACGAAGCCGGCGACGCTCGAGACGGGCGCCGTCGTGCAGGTGCCGCTGTTCGTGAACGTCGGCGACCGCCTCAAGGTCGATCCGAAAGAGCGGCGATACATCTCGCGCGCCTAGTCGGCGCGGGCCTCTTCGTCGGTCTCGTCGCCGGCGGGCTCTACGCCGCGACGAGCGCCACACGCACACCCGAGGCGTTCGCGCTCGGCTTCTGGGCCGCCGCCGCGCTCATCCTGATCGCGATGCCGATCGCCGGCAGCCGCCGCTTCTACCGGCGCACGAACCTGCCGCTGATCGAGGCCTGGGTCTTCATGACGGCCGCGGTCGTGCTCTGCGTCGTCGGCGGGATCGTCGACGTCCTGTAGCTACGCGGCGTGCGAGAACATCAGCACGCCCAGCGCCGCGAGGCAGGCGGTGACCGCGAGGACGAGGCGCACGACGATGACCATGCGCTGAGGATCGGCACGGACGAGCCCGTGCTTGAGCCGCGATAAGGTCTCCGCGTGCCGACCCTCGCGGACACGACCATCCGCCTGCTCGGGCAGGACCCGCTGGCCGGCGCGATGCCGACGTCGGCCCAGCTGCAGCTCGCGGAGATCCTCGACCGGGCCGGCTTCTCGTACCTCGAGGTCTCGGGCGGCGGCTGCTTCGAGTCGGCCGTCAAGCGCGGCGTCGAGAGCCCGTGGGAGCGGATCCGCGCGCTGAAGGCGCGGACGAAGACGCCGCTCGGGCTCGCGCTGCGCGGCCGCTTCCTCGTCGGCTCGCGCCCGGTGCACGTCGACTTCGCGCGGCGCTTCGTCGCGTCTGCCGCCGAGAACGGGATCGACGTCTTCCGGCTGCACGACCCGCTGAACGACGTGTCCAACCTGCGCGAGGCGGCGGAGGCGATCGTCGCGGCCGAGCGCGACTTCGAGGCCGGCCTCGTCTACAGCCCGGGGCCGACGGGCGACGTCGACACGCTGATCGAGCGCGCGAAGGCGCTGCCCGAGCTCGGCGCGGTCCGCGTGCTCCTGCACGACCCGACCGGCTCGCTGCAGCCGCACACGGCCGAGAACCTCGTGCACGCGCTCGCCGAGGCGAGCGGCCTCCCGATCGGCATCTACGTCCAGGGCTCGGGCGGGAGCGCGCTCGCCGCGAGCCTCTCGGCCGCCCGCGCCGGCGCGCAGCTGATCGCGTGCACCGTCTTCCCGCTGGCGCTCAGCCTCCACCGCGTCTCGGGCGAGGCGCTCGCGGAGGCGCTCGCCGGGATCGGCCTCGACCCGGGCGTCGACGTCTCGAAGCTGTGGGAGGCGACCGACCTCGTGGACGAGCATCTCGGCGACGAGCCGGTGGCGCCGCTCGCGCCGCGGATCGCCGTCCGCGCCGCCCAGCACGACCTGCCCGCCGGCCTCGTCGCCGGCGTCGACGCGACGCTGCGCGCGCAGGGCGCCGGCGACCGCCTCGAGGAGGTGCTGGAGGAGCTCGACCATATTCGCGCCGAGGCCGGCTGGCCGCCGCTCGCG
>DASXWV010000067.1:0-10776 GCA_036503495.1 Gaiellaceae bacterium | reverse complement strand
TGAGCGTAGGCTTGCCGGAGCTCATCACGGAGCGGAGGCGCCGGCGTTGCAGGCGCCGGGAGCGGGAATGAGCGCACCGCTGCTCGAGATCGACGGGCTGCGGATCACGCTCCCGACGAAGCAGGGCCGCGCCGCGGTCGTCGACGGCGTCGACCTCGTCATCGGCGACGGCGAGATCCTCGGCGTCGCCGGCGAGAGTGGGTGCGGCAAGACGATGACGGCGCTGTCGCTCGTGCAGTTGCTCCCGCGGCGGGCGCAGACCGAGGGGCGCGCCCTCTTCCAGGGCCGCGACCTGCTCGGCCTGGGCCGGCGAGAGATTCGCAAGGTGCGCGGCGCCGAGATCGCCGTCGTCTTCCAGGACCCGATGTCGTCGCTGCACCCGATGCTGAGCATCGAGCGGCAGCTGACCGAGCACATGAAGTCGCATCTCGGCATCACAGGGTCGACGGCACGCGCGCGCGCCGTCGAGCTGTTGAGCCGCGTCCGCATTCCCGATCCCGAGGCAGCGCTCGGGTCGTATCCGCACCAGTTCTCCGGCGGCATGCGCCAGCGGATCGCGATCGCGATGGCGCTCGCGTGCGGGCCGAAGCTCTTGATCGCCGACGAGCCGACGACGGCGCTCGACGTCACGGTGCAGGCCGGCATCCTGCGGCTTCTCGACTCGTTCCGCGCCGAGACCGGGCTGTCGGTCCTTCTGATCAGCCACGACCTCGCCGTCATCTCGTCCGTTGCGGACCGGCTGTACGTCTTCTACGCCGGGCGCGTCGTCGAGGCGGGGGAGGCGGCGCCGCTGCTCGCGACGCCGCGCCACCCGTACACCGACGCTCTGCTGCGCGCCCTGCCGCACCCCGAGCGGAAGGAGGAGCTGCTCCTGCCGATCCCGGGCTCGCCGCCGCGCCCGGGCGAGCTCCCCGAGGGATGCGTCTTCCACCCGCGCTGCGGCTACGCGAAGCCGCAGTGCATCGCGTCACGCCCCGTCCTGACCGAGATCGCGCCGGGCCGCCTCGCGGCGTGCCCCGTCGATCCGCTCGGCGCGGTCGCTGTCGAGGCTGCGCAGGAGGCGACAGGGTGAGCTTGCTCGAGGTCGACTCGGTCCACGTCGAGTACGAGCGCAGGGGTTTGCCGCCCGTGCCGGCCGTCGCAGGCGTCGACCTCGAGGTCGGCCGTGGTCAGATCGTCGCGCTCGTCGGGGAGTCGGGTTGCGGGAAGTCGACGCTCGCACGCGCGGTTGTCGGCCTGCTCGCACCGCGCCGCGGTGAGGTGCGGTTCGAAGGCCGGCCGGTGCTGCCGGTGTCGCGCGGCGCGCGCCCGCCCGAGCAGGTGCGTCTGCAGATGATCTTCCAGGATCCGTACTCGTCGCTGAATCCACGGCGGCGTGTCGAGTCACAGATCCTCGACGGTCAGCGCGGACTGCGTGGCTCGGGCAGACGCATGGAGGCCGGCGAGCTGTTGGAGCGGGTCGGGCTCTCCCCGGTCGTCGCGAAGCGTTATCCGCACGAGTTCAGCGGCGGGCAGCGCCAGCGGATCGCGATCGCGCGCGCACTCGCGGCGGATCCGGCGCTGATCGTCGCGGACGAGCCGGTCACGTCGCTCGACGCGTCGAGCCAGGCTCAGGTCACCAATCTCCTCGGTGCGCTCTGCCGCGAGATGGAGATGGGGATGCTTTTCATCTCGCACGACCTCGCGCTCGTGCGCCATGTCGCCGACGTCGTCGCCGTGATGTATCTCGGCCGCATCGTCGAGCTCGGTCCGACGGACGATCTGTGGGAAGCGCCGATGCACCCGTACACGCGGGCGCTGATCGCCGCAGTGCCGGTCGCCGACGGCAAGCGCCGGCTGCCGGAGGCGCTGCCGGGCGAGGTGCCGGACCCGGCGCGCCCGCCGGTCGGCTGCCGTTTCCGGCCCCGCTGCCCGCATGCGTTCGACCGCTGCGTCGACGAGCCGCCCTTGCTCGGGGTCGGCGCGCGCGCGGCGGCCTGCTGGCTCGTCGACGAGGAGAGGAGATAGGCATGGATCGCAACAGCGTCGACTGGCGTGGCTACATCCCGGCGGTGACGACGCCGTTCACGGCCGACGGCGAGCTCGATCTCGACGCGTGGCGGGAGCTGCTCGACTGGCTCCACGGTGAGCGCATGCACGGGATCGCCGTCGCCGGCACGACGGGCGAGTGGTTCAGTCTCGCGCCGCAGGAGCGCGCGGATCTCTTCCGCGTGGCAGGTGAGTCGCTCGGCGGCAAGCTGACGCTGCTCGCCGGCTGCAGCGCGTTGACGCCTGCCGAGTCGATCGGGTATGCCGGCGCGGCGAAGGAGGCCGGGTTCGACGGAATCCTGCTGACGCTGCCGCCCTACGTCGTCCCGAACGAGTCCGAGGCGATCGCGTGGTATCAGACCGTCTCGGACGCGGTGGAGATCCCGATCTGCGTCTACAACTGGCCGCGCGGCACCGGCGTCGACATGAGCCCGGCGCTTCTCGGCCGGATCGCCGAGATCGAGAACGTCGTCGCCGTCAAGAACTCCACCGGAAACATGGCGGCGGTCCTGCAGACGCTCTTCTCGCTGCGCGACCGCGTGCGAATCTTCGGCGTTCCTGCGAGCGAGCTCGGGATCATGCTCGTCGAGGACGCAGGCGCGGACGGAACGATCGGCGCGGGCGCAGTTCTCGGCTCGGACCATTCGGACTTCTTCGAGCACGTGTGGGCGGGCGACCGTGAGGCGGCTCTTCGCTGCGGTGATCGGGACCGCGCGCTCTTCGAGGCTTTCTGGGAGCCCGACTTCACGCCGCGCTTCGGCTCGCAGTTCGCGATCCTGAAGACCGCGCTCAACCTGCGCGGCGTCCCCGGCGGGCACGTTCGGCCGCCGCTCCTGCCGTTGACGGACGACGAGGTCGAGCGCGTGCGCGTGACGCTCGTCGACCTCGGACTGACGGGGGTCGCTGTCTGATGGAGCGGTTCGACGCGGTCGTGGTGGGTGGCGGGCTCCTCGGCACAGCCGCCGCCTACTACCTCGCCCGCGGCGGCGCGCGGACGCTCCTGCTCGAGAAGGGCGAGCTCAACCGGCAGGCGTCCGGGCAGAACGCCGGCAGCCTCCACTTTCAGCTCGAGTACCGGATGGTCGAGCTCGGCGACGCGATCGCGGAGCAGTTCGCAGTCCCGATGCCGCTCTTCCTCGAGGCGCAGAGGACCTGGGCGACCTTGGAGCGGGAGCTCGGCGACGCCGTCGAGGTGCACCTGGGCGGCGGGCTCATGGTCGCCGAGACGCGCGAGCAGCGACAGGTGCTCGAGCGCAAGAGCGCGCTCGAGCGGCGACACGGCCTCGAGACGACCGTGATCACCGGCGACGAGGCGCGTGCGCTCGCGCCCTACCTGTCGTCCGTCGTGCAGGCGGCATGCTGGTGCCCGACCGAGGGACACGCGAACCCGCGCCTCGTCGGGCCTGCGTTCGCCGCCGCGGCGGTGCGGCACGGCGCAACGGTGCGGACGCGGTCGCGCGTCGTCGGGCTCGCTCGCACGAACAGCGGCTGGCGGGTGGCGCTGCGCGACGCGGAGCCGGTGCACGCAGACGTCGTCGTCGTCGCGGCCGGTCTCTGGACGGGTGAGGTCACGGGGATGGCCGACGCCGTGCTGCCGATCGTGCCGCGGGCGCTGACCATGTTCGCGACTGCGCGCACCGACCCCTCGATCGACCACCTCGTGCAGCACGTCGGCGCTCGCCTCTCGCTCAAGCAGACCGGCGACGGCAACGTCCTCGTCGGCGGCGGCTGGCCGGCGCGCCTCCGTCAGCGCGAGGGCGTGGTCGACGTCGAGCAACGGCCCGCGCTCCG
Organism: Gaiellaceae bacterium; assembly: GCA_036503495.1. GTDB lineage: Bacteria > Actinomycetota > Thermoleophilia > Gaiellales > Gaiellaceae > Palsa-739. The sequence goes on along the minus strand of DASXWV010000067.1, from coordinate 6,957 downwards.
GTACGAGTCGATCACGGGGAGCGCAGCCGTGGCGGCGCGCCTCGTCCCGTCGCTGCGCGAGCTGCAGGTGCTTCGCGTCTGGTCCGGCGTCGTCGGGGTGACCCCCGACCAGGTGCCGCTGCTCGGCCAGCTGCACGGACGGCCCGGGCTCTACGTCGCCACCGGCGGCGCGGGCTTCACGCTCGGTCCGACGCTCGGCCGCCTGCTCAGCGAGCTGATCCTCTCGGGCCGTCCGTCGCTGGCGCTCGACCTCTACGACCCGGTGCGCTACGGCCACCTGATTCCCGTATGACGGCGACGCGGATCGAGCACGGAGTGACCCGTCCCGCGCCGATCGCGATCGAGGTCGACGGGGAGCGCGTGGACGCGTACCCGGGCGAGTCGCTCGCGACGGCCCTGCTGGCGTCAGGCGTGCGCGCGTTCCGGCGTACGCGAACGGGTGCGCCTCGCGGTCCGGTCTGCAACATGGGCGTCTGCTTCGAATGCGCCGTCACGGTCGACGGCGAGCCCGGCGTGCGCGCGTGCGCGACGCCGGTCCGTGCAGGCCTGCGCGTGGAGACGGGAACCGTTGGAGCGGGCTGACGTCGCCGTCGTCGGCGGCGGCCCGGCCGGGCTCGCGGCGGTGCTCGTGCTCGCGGAGCACGGCGCCGACGTCGTGCTCGTCGACGAGCAGGCGCGGTCGGGCGGGCAGATCTACCGTCAGCCCCCGGAGAGCTTCGCCGCCACGGCGTCCGCGTACGCGAGCGGTCGCGAGCTCCTCGCCGCTGCGGAGCGCGCCGCGTTCCGCCGTCTCCAGCGCACGCTCGTCTGGGGCGTCTTCGAGCCCGACGACGAGGAGGCAATCCGGTTGAACGGCTCGTTGCCGGCGCCGGCGTGGATCCTCGCGCTCGCCGGCGAGAGCGGAACCGAGCGGCTCGCGGTGCGTCACGTGCTCGTCGCCACCGGAGCGTACGACCTGCCCGTCGCGTTCCCCGGCTGGACGCTGCCCGGCGTCATGGCCGCGGGCGGCGTGCAGGCGTTCGTGAAGAGCGAGAAGCTCCTTCCCGGCCGCCGGTTCGTGCTCGCGGGCGCTCACCCGCTGCTGCTGCTCGTCGCCGACCAGCTGCTCGCTGCGGGGGCGGAGCTTGCAGCCGTCGCGCTCGCGCAACCGCGACCGCGGGCAACGGATGCGCTGACGACCGCGGCACGGCTCCGCGCCCGCGTGGCGGGCCTCGGCGCAGCCGCCGGCCCGATGCTGCGCCTGCGCAGGGCGAATGTGCCGGTGCTCTTCTCGCATCTCGTCGCGGCGGCCGAGGGCGGCGACGCTGTGGAGGCTGCGCGCCTGCGTCCGGTCGACGGCGCGTGGCGGGCGACGGGCGAGCCCGATCTCCGCTTCGACTGCGACACCCTCGCCCTCGGCTACGGGTTCGTGCCGTCGACCGAGCTCGCGCGCCAGGCCGGCTGCGCGCACAGCTGGCGTTCCGCCGCCGGCGGCTGGGTGACCGATCACGACGAATGGCAGCGCGCGAGCAGACCGGGCATCTCCGTGGCCGGCGAGGTGGGCGGCGTCGCCGGCGCCGAGCAGGCGGCGGCGGAGGGCCGTGTCGCAGCGTTCGGAATCCTGCACGAGCTCGGCAGGCTCGATACCGGTGAGGCTATCCGTCTCGCCGCGCCGGTGCGGCGGAGGCTGCGGTCGCTGCGCCGCTTCAGCGCGCTCGTGCAGGAGCGGTTCGAGCCGCAGCGTGCGGCGCTCGCCGCGCTCGCGGACGGCTCGACCATCGTGTGCCGGTGCGAGAACGTCACCGCCGACGAACTACGGTCCGCGCTCGAGGGGCATCCGCACCTCGGCGACGTCGACGCGGTCAAGCAGTTGACACGCGTCGGTATGGGACCCTGCCAGGGCCGTTTCTGTCAGCTCACCGTGACCGCGTTGACAGCGGTCGCAACCGGACGCAGCGTCGCCGAGCTCGGGCCGTTCACGGCACGGCCGCCGGTGAAGCCGCTCGCGCTCGGCCGTCTGGCCGACGCGTGGAACGACGAACACGAGGTGCGCATGTGATCGAGATCGACCAATCGCGGGCCAACTCTAGGCGCCGCTGTACGTCTATGCCAACATCTGCCGCTCGGCGGCAGAGGCCGTCGAAAGACGGAGGGTCTAGGAGGAGGGTTAACGCATGAGAATTCGCAATCGTTGGACTGCGCTCGCCGTCGTGGGCGCAATCCTGGCCGCAACCGCGGCGTCGGCCGTCGCCGCGTCGCCCGCGGCGACGCACAAGGCGAAACCGGCACCGTCGTTCAAGCTGCGCATCGGCACGATCCTGCCGTTCACCGGCGACCTGTCGGCCGTCGGCCCGTCGATCGACGCGTCCGCGCGGCTCGCAGCCGACACGATCAATGCCGCGCTGAAGCGTGACAAGCTCGACAAGAAGATCTCGGTCAAGATCGTCGACTCACAGGACGATCAGACGTCGACGCAGCCGGCGATCGAGGCAGCGACGAAGGAAGTCAAGGTCGACAAGGTCAGCGTGATCATCGGCACGCTCTCGAGTCAGTCGACGATCGCGATGGCGCAGGCCGTCACGATCCCGAACAACGTGATCGTGATCACGCCGACGGGCAGCGCGCCGCAGATCACGTCGCTGGTGGACAAGAACACCGTGTGGCGGATCCTGCCGTCCGACCTCTTCCAGGGGCAGGCGATGGCGTCGGCGGTCGCCGGCGCGTTCGGCAAGGGTGCGACGATCAACGTCGGAGCCCGCAACGACGCATTCGGCACGGCGCTCGAGCAGGTCTTCGCTCGGACGTGGAAGCAGAACGGCGGCAAGATCGGCGCCGACGTCAACTGGGACCCGAACCAGGCGAGCTTCGACAGCGAAGCGCAGAAGCTCGTCTCCGGCAACCCTGCCGGCTGGGTGATCATCGACTTCCCCGAGACGTTCACGAAGGTCGGGCCGGCACTTGTCCGCACCGGCAAGTGGTCGCCCGCGAAGACGTTCATGAACGACGTGATGTCGGTCCCGGCATCGCTGCAACAGGTCGGCGCGCAGGCGACGACCGGCCTGCGCGGCGTCGCGCCGACGTCGCAGTCGGCGAGCGTGAAGCAGACGGGCGCCTTCGCGAAGCTGTTCAAGGCGAAGAAGAAGGGCAAGCCGGTGACCGGCTACGAAGGGACGTCGTTCGACTCCGTGATCCTCTCGTTCCTCGCAGCGCTGAAGGGTCGCTCGTCGAGCCCGAACGCGATCAAGGCCAACATGCGCAGCATCTCCGGACCGACCGGCACGCCGGTCACGTATCTCACGCTCGCGAAGGCGATCAAGCTGATCCTCGCAGGCAAGCGCGTGGCCTACCAGGGCGTCTGGGGCCCGATCGACTACGACACGCACGGCGACGTGGGCTCGTCCTTGTTCAAGCTGTGGCACTACGACGGGACGAACGTCACGACGGAAAAGATCTTCAAGTACGGCGGCAAGTAGGAGACGGATGATCGAGCGGTACAGCGACGGCGGCGGCTCTCTCGCCGCCGCCGCCTACTCCCGCGCCGTGCGCCGCGGGCCGGTCGTCGCCGTCAGCGGCACGGCGGCGACCGGTCCCGACGGACGGGCGCTTCACCCCGGTGACACGGAGCGGCAGACGCGCGTGTGCTTCGAGCGGGCACTCGCAGGTCTCGAGGCGCTCGGCGGGTCGATCGACGACGTCGTGCGCACGCGCGTCCTCCTGCATCGCGATGCGGATCCGCGCGGCGCGGTCACCGTGCACAAGGAGCTCTTCGCCGGGCGCGAGCCCGCGAACACGACGTGGTTCGTGCACGGCTTCATCCCGGAAGGCGTGCTCGTCGAGGTCGAGCTCGACGCGGTGCTCGAGGCCGAGTGACGGCGACCGTCGAGGTCGCGATCGTCGGAGCCGGCGTCACCGGTCTCTCGATCGCATTCCAGCTGCGGGAGCGCGGCGTCGGCCCCGTCGTCGTGCTCGAGCGCTCTGGCATCGGGGCGGGCGCTTCGGGCGTCCAGCCGGGCGGCGTCCGCCGTCAGTGGGGCACGCGCGAGCACTGCCTGCTCGCGCAGGAGTCGTACGCGTTCTGGCAGGAGCTCGATGCGCGCCTCGACACGCGTACGCACGCGCTGCTCGAACCGTGCGGCTATCTCTTTGCAGCGCGCTCCGAGGAGGCGCTCGCGACGCTCCGGACGAATGTCGAATTGCAGAACGGGCTCGGCGTCCCGTCCGAGATCGTGTCGCCGGCGGCCCTCGAGGAGCTCGTGCCCGGCCTCGACGCGTCGAGCCTCCTCGGCGGCGCCTGGTGCGGCACGGACGGCTACTTCGACCGGCCGCAGACCGTCGTCGAGGCATTCGGCGAGGCGGCGCTCCGGCGCGGCGCAGAGCTGACGCTCGCGCAGGTCGACGAGCTCGTCCCCGACGGCGACGGGTGGCTCGTTCGGCTTGCGAACGGCGATCGGATCCGCGCGACGCACGTCGTGCTCGCCGCCGGCTACGAGACGCCGGCGTTGACGCAACCACTCGGCCTCGAGCTGCCGATCGAGCGCGAGCCGCGGTACGTCTTCCTCAGTGCGCCGATCCAGGAGCGGCTGCTCGAGCCGCTCGTCGTCGCGTCGGAGATCGGCTTTGCCGCGAAGCACCTCGCGAACGGCCGCGTGCTCGCGGGCGACCTCGGCGCGACCGGCGACCCCGCGCTCAGGCGCGACACGTGGCGGCAGACGGTGCGGCGGGGGATCGAGGAGCTGACGCCGACGCTCTCGTTCGTCTCCTTCGACCTGCTCGTCGACGGCATCTACGACACGACTCCCGACCATGAGGCGATCCTCGGCCCGGTCGACGGCCTGGCGGGGCTCTGGCTCGCCGCCGGGTTCAGCGGCCACGGATTCATGATGGCGCCCGCCGTCGGCCGCGCACTCGCGGATTGGATCTGCGACGTCGACCCGGGCGAAGGCGCAGCTGCCCTTCGCTCTTCGCGCTTCCGGAACGGCTCCGAGCTCCGGTTCGAGACGCAGGTGGTGTGATGACGGACTTCCTGCAACTCGTCGTCAACGGGATCATCACCGGCTCGGTGTTCGCGCTCGGCGCGGCCGGCATCTCGCTCGTGTTCGGACCGCTGCGCATCGTCAACTTCGCGCAGGGCGATTACCTCACCTTCGGCGCCTACGCAGCGGTGGCCGTCAACCTCGGCTGGGGCGGCAACATGGTCTGGTCGACGCTCTTCGCGCTGCTCGCCACGGCGGTGCTCGCGATCGTGCTCGAGCTCGTGCTCTGGCGGCCGCTGCGCCGCCGCGGCGCGAAGATGATGAGCCTGTTCGTCACCTCGATCGGGCTCGCGTTCATCATGCGCAGCTCGATCCTGTTCGCGGGCGGCAACGGGCAGCGCTCGTTCCATGTCGATCCGTTCCAGGTCTTTTCGATCGGCGGCATCCGGCTGTCGCTCGCCCAGCTGATCTCGATCATCGTCGCGCTGTCGGCGATCGTCGCCACCGCGCTCCTGCTCGCGAAGACGCGCTTCGGGCGGTCGGTGCGCGCGATCTCGGACAGCGTCGACCTCGCGTCGGTCGCGGGCGTCGACGTGGACCGAATGGTCATGTACATCTGGATCCTCGTCGGCGTCTTGGCGGGTCTTTGCGGTGTGCTCGCCGGGCTGATCCAGAGCTCGTTCGACCCGAATCTCGGCTTCTTCCTGCTGCTGCCGCTCTTCGCCGCGGTCGTGCTCGGCGGCGTCGGCAGCCCGTACGGCGCGCTGCTCGGCGGGCTCGCGCTCGGGCTCGTCGAGGAGGTCTCGACGTGGAGCGGCTTCGCCGGCGGCGTCAATCCGATCTGGAAGCCGGTGATCGCGTTCGTCGTCCTGATCGTCGCGCTCCTGATCCGGCCGCAGGGCCTCCTCGGCAGGGCGAGAAGCCTGTGAGCCAGCTGCTGTCGCTCGAGTTCTGGTCGCTCGTCGGCGTCGTCGTCGGGATCTACACGATCTTCAGCGCCGGGCTGCAGCTTCAGTTCGGCTACACGGGCCTCCTGAACTTCGGGCACGTGGCGTCGATGGCGGTGGGCGCGTACACGATGGCGATCCTCGTCGTGAAGGCCGGCCTGCCCCTCTGGGCCGCAGCGCTCGCCGCGATCGGAGCGGGGATGGTGTTCGGCGCGCTGCTCGCGTTGCCGGCGCTCCGGCTGCGCACCGACTACTTCGCGATCACGACGATCGCGATCGGCGAGATCGTCCGCTACTTCGCGCTGAACGAGCAGTCTCTGACCGGCGGCCCACTCGGCACGAGCAACCTCGCCGGCCCGACCGAGGTCGCGCAGTACAACGGGTCCTGGCAAGCCTTCCAGAGCGATGTGCAGGGTTGGCTGCACCACATCGTCGGCGACCACGCCGGCAGTGATTTCACGATGCTCGTGATCGTGTGGGTGGTCGCACTCGCGTGCCTCGCGGTGCTGCAGCCGATGGTGCGTTCTCCGTGGGGACGCGTCCTGCGGTCGATTCGCGAGGACGAGGACGCTGCTGCGGCACTCGGCAAGCCGGTGCTCTCGTACAAGCTGCAGTCGCTTGCGCTCGGCGCAGGCTTCGGTGCGATCGCGGGCCTCATGTACGCGTTCCAGTTCCAGTTCTTCAGCCCGGACGACTTCGACCCGCTGATCACGTTCTACGCCTGGATGATCGTGTTGCTCGGCGGCACGGCACGCGTGTGGGCGGTGCCCGTCGGCGCGGCGATCTTCGGGCTGATCTTCTCGGGCACCCGTTTCTTCAACTTCAAGCCGTTCACGTACCTCGACCCTGCGCAGCTCGCGTACCTGCGCTTGATGGTGATCGGCGCGATCCTGATCGCGTTGATGGCGTGGCGTCCGCAGGGGATCTTCGGGAACCGCGAGGAGATGGTGCTCGAATGAGCGTAGGCTCGACGGAGCTCATGAAAGAGCGGAGGCGCCGGCTTTGCCGGCGCCGGGAGCGGGCATGAGCGTAGGCTCGCCGGAGCTCATCAGGGAGCG
>DASXWV010000066.1:0-4073 GCA_036503495.1 Gaiellaceae bacterium | reverse complement strand
CATCTCGACCGACAACTTCGGCGCGACCGAGCTGACCGGGCTCTACGCCGCCGGCGAGTGCGCGTGCGTGTCGGTGCACGGCGCGAACCGGCTCGGCGGCAACTCGCTGATGGAGACGATCACGTTCGGCCGCCGCTCCGGCACGGCCGCTGCGGAGTGGGCGCTGTCGCACACGACGATCGAGGTGCCGGAGTCAGTAGAGCGCGACGTCGAGCGCCAGCTGCGCGAGCTGCTCGACCGCGAGAGCGGCGAGCGGCCGTGGCAGATCCGCGAGGCGCTCGGCAGCTCGATGCTCGAGAACTTCGCCGTCTTCCGCGAGGAGTCGAAGATGGTCAAGCAGCGCGAGATCTTGCTCGAGCTGCGCGAGCGCTACAAAAACGTCTACGTCGAGGACAAGGGCGAGGTCTTCAACAGCGACCTGACGAGCGCGATCGAGCTCGGCAACATGCTCGACACGGCGCTCTGCATGGTCGAGGGCGGCATCTGGCGCAAGGAGAGCCGGGGCGCGCACTCCCGTCCCGACGACTATCCGACACGGGACGACGAGAACTTCATGGTGCACACGATCACGCGCTGGAAGGACGGCGGCGTCGAGCTGACGACCGCGCCCGTGCGCGTGACGAAGTGGCAGCCGGAGGAGCGGAAGTACTAGTGCGCCGAGCCGTTCTGCTGCTCGCGCTCGCGCCGCTCGCCCTCGCAGCGTGCGGCAGCAGTAGCTCGAGCTCGTCCGAGACGAAGGCCACACCGTCGGCGTCGCTGAAGCAGGCGGCGCTGAAGAGCGCACAGGCCTCGAGCGAGCACCTCGAGCTGAAGGGCGCGGCGTCGGTGCAAGGCCAGCAGGTGCTGATCACGGGCTCGGGCGACTTCGACAGCGCGAGCCACCAGGGCCAGATGAAGGCACACGCGTCGGTGAGCGGCCTCGACGTCCAGATCGACGAGGTGCTCGACGGGACGACGATCTACATGAAGTCGCCGCTCTTCTCGGGCGCGCTGCCGAACGGGAAGACCTGGCTGAAGCTCGATCTCCAGAAGTTCGGGCAGTCGAAGGGGATCGACTTCAACCAGCTGCTGACGCAGAACCCGTCGCAGTCGTTCGCGCAGCTCAGAGCGTCGGGCCGGGTGAAGGAGATCGGCGACGAAACGATCGACGGGGTCGAGACGACCCATTACCGCGCGCACATCGACCCGGCGAAGATTCCGCAGGGCGCGAAGATCGAGGCGCTGACGAACGCGAAGTACGGCCCGTACGACGTCTGGGTCGGCAAGGACGACGGCTACATCCGCCGCACGAAGAACACGTACTCGTACTCGGCCCCCGGCGTCGGCCGGCAGGCTGCGAGCATGACGATGGATTTCTCGGACTTCGGCAAGGACGTGGCCGTGACCGTCCCGCCGGCAGACGAGACCGTCGACGCAACCGATAAAACGATCAACGGACTGGGGGGCTAGCCGGTGCAGGTCGCTCTGAAGATCTGGCGTTACGACTCGTCGAGCGGCGAGCGCGCGCTGCGCGACTATGAGATCGACGCGCCGGACGAGGCGACGCTCCTCGACTGCCTCGACATCGTCAAGGACAAGCACGACGGCTCGCTCGCCTATCGCAAGAGCTGCCGGATGATGATCTGCGGCTCGTGCGGGATGCGGATGGACGGCGCGGCCGTCCTCGCGTGCAAGACGCGGATGTACGACATCGCGCAGGAAGGCCGCGCGCCCGTAATCTCGGCGATGGGCAACCTGCCGATCGTCAAGGACCTCGTCGTCGACATGGATCCCTTCTGGGGCAAGTTCAAGGCGATGAAGCCGTACCTGCAGCCCGGCTACGACGTGCCGGAGGACGGCCGCGAGTACCGGATCTCACAGGAGCGGATGAACGTCATCCACAAGGAGGCGCTCTGCATCAACTGCGGCTGCTGCGTCTCCGAGTGCAACGCGATGGAGTCGGACCCCGAGTTTCTCGGCCCGCAGGCGCTCGCCAAGGGGATGCGCTTCGTCGGCGACCCGCGCGACGCCGCGACGGTCGAGCGGCTCGAGGAGTACAGCGGCCCGCACGGGATCTGGGAGTGCACGCGCTGCTTCTTCTGCAACGAGCGCTGCCCGAAGGGCGTCGACCCGCGGGACGCGATCGCGAAGCTCGGCGCCGAGGCTGTGCGCAACGGCATCGACCGCGACATGGGCGCCAAGCACGCGAAGTGGTTCATCCGCTCGACCGAGACGACCGGCTGGCTGCGCGAGACCGAGCTCGTGCCGAAGACGCAGGGCGTCGTCTCGAGCATCAAGCAGATGAAGTTCGCGATGGGGCTGATCAAGCACAACAAGGCCGGTCTCGCGTTCCCACCGCACGTCGCCCGTGACGTCGGCGAGGCGCGCAACCTGCGCAAGCTCGTCCGCGAGCAGGACCGCCAGGGCGCGCTCGGGCACGTGCAGGGCGAGCGTGCGCTCGCGCGGCTCGCGCACGGCCACAGCGGCGACGAGTCGCTCGAGGACATCTACGCGCGTCAGGGCGCGTACGCCCGGCCGTACCTGCCGGGCGAGGGCTCGGCCGGCGGCCAGGGCAGCCTGACCCAGGCCGACGTCACGCCGGGGCAGGAACCGACGAAGAAGCCGGGAGGTGGCGCGTAAGTGAAGACGGTCGCGTACTACAAGGGCTGCCTCGCGTCGCTGTCGGCGAAGGAGCTCGACACGTCGACGCAGGCGCTCGCGCCGCGCGTCGGCCTCGAGCTGATCGAGCTCGAGGCGGTGACGTGCTGCGGCGCCGGCGACATCCACGAGGCCGAGCCGGACTACTACCTCCACCTGAACGCGCGCATCCTGGCCTACGCCGGCAAGGTCGCCGACGCGCTGCTGACGGTCTGCAACGTCTGCACCCTCAACCTGCGGCAGGCGAACGCAATGCTGCAGGGCGACCAGAACCTCCTCGACCGCGTCAACGCGAACCTCAAGACGGTCGGCGTGCCGGAGTACCGCGGCAACATCGAGGTCCGGCACCTCCTCTGGGAGATCGCCGAGGGCGAGGGGTACGAGCTCCTGAAGACGGCGGCGCACAAGGGCCTGAAGGGGCTGAAGGTGGCGCCGTTCTACGGCTGCCAGATCCTGCGGCCGTCGAAGATCATGGGCTTCGAGGATCCCGACCGGCCGTGGTCGCTCGAGCGGATCATCGAGGCGTGCGGCGGCGAGGCGATCGACTACCCGGCGAAGATCAAGTGCTGCGGGTTCCCGATCATCCAGGCGCGCGAGGAGACGGCGATGGGCGAGTTGATCCAGCCGGTCGAGCAGGCGATCGAGGCCGGCGCCGACGTGATGGTGACTCCGTGCCCACTCTGCCACCTCTCGCTCGACGCCTGGCAGTCGAAGCTCGAGGCGGCGACGGGACGGACGTTCAACATGCCCGTCCTGCACCTGGCCCAGCTGGTCGGGGTTGCGGCCGGGCTCGAGGAGTCGGAGCTGAAGTTCAAGCGCCACATCGTCGACCCGCGGCCGGCGCTCGAGCAGCTCCAGGTCTAGCGCGGCGCAAGATTCTCCGCCTGCCGGCATCTACGGCTAGTGGAGGGGCGGATTCCGGCGCGGCTCCCCGCTGGGTGGGCCGCGCCGGAGCTCTATCGTGGAAGCATGCGGCTGCGGCGGTTCCTGCTCCCGGTCGCGCTCTTCGTGCTCGCGGGCGTCATCGGCGTGATCGCCGTCGCGGACCACCGGTGGAAGCAGCGGCGTATGAACCGCGTCGAGGTCGGCGAGTGGTACTGCGTGCACTTCGGGACGCGCTGCCCTCGCCCCTCTTCAGCGACGATCGAGCGGCGTTGGAACGACCGGCAACTCGCATATGAGATCGCCGTCGCGGCGATTGGCGGCGCCGCGGTCTTCGTCGCGGCGCGCCGCGCGGTTCGGCGCTAGCGCGGCGACGGGCGCACTCGCGTGGGGGTTTTTCGAAGCCGGGTGGGTCAGGTACCGAACTCTCGAGGTGGCGCTCGCGTCGCTACCGGAGGAGCTCGACGACTTTCGGATCGTCCATCTTTCTGACTTCCATCTCGGCGTGCCTTCGCGTGGTGCGAGCGCCGTTGCAGCCGCGTGCGCATGGGCCT
>DASXWV010000065.1:0-55385 GCA_036503495.1 Gaiellaceae bacterium | reverse complement strand
TATCCCACCTTCGGGCCGGACGGGCCGACCGTCGAGGTCGTCGTCAAGTCGAGCGACGCCGACGAGCTGGCGGCGGCGTCGGCGTGGCTCGCGTCAGCGCTCGAAGAGCGCAGCTGACGGCAGGTAGAACGCCGCGATCGCGAATGTCAGCAGCACGCTCGCAAGCGGGCTGAAGAACGCGACGAGCAGCGTGGCAGCGTAGATGGGCACGCCCGGGTTGAACGCGCGCGAGATCGCGTGCACGCGCGCATCCGCGATGTCGCCGGCGATCAGCCGCCTGCGTCCGCTCGCGTACCGCCACGTCACGTTGTAGACGACCGCCATCACGAACAGGGTCGCTGCATAGGCGACGACGGCGCTCTTCTCGCCGGGCTCGTTCAGGTAGTCGGCGACGAGGCGCGTCGGAAACGGCAGGAACGACACGGTCATCAGCAGGAGAAGGTTGAGGAAGAGCAGCACGCGGTCGACGCGCGCCATCGTCGCGACGACCCAGTGGTGGTTCATCCAGATGATCCCGATCGTGATGAAGCTCGTCACGTACGCGAGATACGACGGCCACAGGTGCAGCAGGTCGTGGCCGAGATTCGAGCTGTGGGCGCCGACGCCGATCTCGAGCACGAGCAGCGTCGCGGCGATGGCGAAGACCCCGTCGCTGAACGTCTCCATCCGTGCGGTTCCTTCCACCGCGTAGATTTGACCGCATGCGGTGGACGGCAGCGCTGATCCTCCGGCCGATCACGTTCGTGCTCGCGATCGTCGCGGCCGTCCTCGTCGGCAACTGGACGGACTCCTTTTGGTACGGGCTCCTCGCGTTCTTCGTCGCGTTCGGTGCCGGCCGGGTCGTCGGGGCGCTCGTCCGCGGCCGTCTCGACCGCGCCTGGAACACGGCGCTGTGGCCGGCCGCCGCCACCGGCTACGCATTTCTCTTCGACTGGCTCGGGCTGCCGCCGGTCGCGACCTTCTTCGTCGCGTGGATCGCAGCCTTGCTGACGCGCAACGCCCTGCCGAGACAGCACCGCTGGACGGTGCGGCGGATCGACCTGAACGAGCTCCTTCCGTAGGTTCTCCCGATGCGGCGCGCACGCCGGTCGGCGACCCTGGAGTCATGAACAGCTATCCGGTCGTCATCACGGGCTCGCTCGACGAGCCGCTCGGCAGGTGGCGCTGGCTCGTCAAGTGGCTCCTCGTCCTGCCGCACGTCGTCGCACTCATCTTCCTCTGGGCCGCGTTCTCGGTGCTGACGCTGATCGCGTTCGTCGCGCTGCTCTGCACCGGCCGCTATCCGCGCGGCATCTTCGACTTCAACGTCGGCGTCCTCCGCTGGGGCTGGCGCGTCTCGTTCTACGCGACGTCGGCGATCGCAACCGACCGCTACCCGCCGTTCACGCTCGCCGACGTGCCCGACTACCCGGCGCACCTCGAGATCGCCTATCCGGAGCACCACCGCCGAGGGTTGCCGCTGCTCGGCTGGTGGCTGCTCGGCGTCCCGCACTACGCGGTCGCGGGCATCCTCGCGAGCGGCGCCTGGCCCGTCCACGGCGGCGCGCTGCTCATCCTCGTCCTCGTCGCCGGCGTGCTCCTCGCCGTCGGGCGTCCATACCCGCGCGAGCTCTTCTCGCTCGTCATGGGGCTCAACACGTACGTGCTGCGCGCGTTCGCCTTCGGCGCGTTCCTGACGCCGGAGTACCCGCCGTTCAGGATCGACGCGACGCCGGTGCCGGCGTCAGCTGTTCCCCGCATCGGGTTCTCTGACTAAGATCAGAGAATGTCCGCAGCGGCGGTCGGTCGCGTCCGCAGCTTCAACCGGCTCGTCACGCAATCGGTCGGCGCCCTGCACCACCGGTACCTCTCACGGCGGCTGCCGCTCGGCGAGGCGCGCCTCCTCTGGGAGATCGGGCACGACGGCTGCGATGTCCGGACGCTCCGCGCGCGACTCGACCTCGACTCCGGCTATCTGAGCCGGCTGCTCCGGAGGCTCGAGGACGCGGGCTTCGTGAGCGTCCGGCCGAGCGACGGCGACCGCCGCGTGCGCACCGTGCGGCTGACGGCGGCCGGCCGCCGCGAACGTGCCGAGCTCGACCGGCGGAGCGACGAGCTCGCACGCGCGCTGCTCGCGCCGCTCGGCGAGTCGCAGCGACAGCGGCTGGTGACGGCGATGGCGGAAGTGGAGCGGCTGCTGACGGCGGGGCTCGTGCAGATCGACGTCGTCGATCCCGAAAGCCCGGATGCCGCCTATTGCCTCGGCGAGTACTACGCGGAGCTCGGTCGCCGCTTCGACGACGGCTTCGACCACGGGGTCTCCCTCGCCGCCACGCCGGAGCAGCTGCGGTTGCCGGCAGGGTTGTTCGTCGTCGCGAGGCTGCACGGCGAGCCGGTCGGCTGCGGCGGCTTGAAATTCCACGGCGGCGAGCCGGCGGAGCTGAAGCGGATGTGGGTGGGACCGGATGCGCGCGGCGTCGGCCTCGGGCGGCGCCTGCTCGTCGAGCTCGAGCGGCTCGCGGCCGAGCACGGCGTGCGCGCGCTCCGCCTCGAGACGAACAAGAACCTGACGGAGGCGATCGCGCTCTACCGTTCCGCAGGCTGGGCGGAGGTCGCGCCGTTCAACGACGAGCGCTACGCACACCACTGGTTCGAGAAACGCGTCAGCCGTGCGCGAGCTCGCCGATCAGCCTGACCGGCTCGAGATCGGTGTGCAGCAGGTGCTGCAGCATGATGCGGTCGCAGCCGGCGCGCTCGTACTCGCGAAGTCGCTCCGCCACCTCGTCGACCGAGCCGACGATCGCGCGGGCGCGGTAGCGCTCGAGCCACGTGTCGAAGTCGACGTCGCGCTCCACCCGGCCGTAGAGCAGACGGGCGCGCTCGACGCCGACGACGAAGCCCGTCATCACCGAGACACGCAGGCCGGGTGCTTTCGCGCGGATCGCCGCGACATCTTCCGGCGACGCGAACGGCGCGTTGTATTCGTCGGCGAAGCGGAGCGCCGGCTCGAGCGTGCCGCGGCCGCCGCTGCCGCCGACGATCAGCGGCGGATGCGGATCCTGCACGGGCTTCGGCTGCGCGGGCGCGTCCTCGAGCGTGTAGTGCTCGCCGCGGAAGTCGACGCGCTCCTCCGTCCAGAGCCGGTGGATGATCTCGAGCGCCTCCGCGAACATCGCGAGCCGCGTCTTCGTCTCGGGAAACGGAAAGCCGTACGCCCGGTGCTCGCGCTCCATCCAGCCGGCGCCGAGACCGAGCTCGACGCGGCCGCCCGAGATGTGGTCGACGGTCGCCGCCGCGTTCGCGAGCAGCGCCGGCGACCGGAACGTCACCGGCGACACCATCGTCCCGAGGCGCAGCGTCGTCGTCCGTACGGCGAGGCCGGCGAGCGTCGTCCACGCGTCGTGCGCGACGTTCCCGGTCTCGTCCGCCTGCGAGATGTAGTGGTCGGAGCGGAACAGCGTCTCGACGCCGTGCTGCTCGCACGCATCGGCGAGCGCGCACCAGTGCTCCCACGTCACGCCTTCCTGTCCCTCGATCATCAGCGCGAGCTTCACGGCTCCAGCCTCTCGAGCAGGCCAAGGTCGTGGCGGTGGCGGTCGAGGTCGATCGGCTCGTACCCCGCGTGGCAGACGAGCTGCACGGCCGGTGTCAGGCAGCGGACGACGCGGCCGCCGATCGTGCCGCGGCCGGTGAGTCCTTCGAGCGGGTAGTGCCACGTGCCGCCCTCTCGGAGGGCGTACTCGCCGTCGGGCGCGATCGGGTGCACGTCGACCTGGCGCCCGAGCGCGTCGACGCTCTCGAAGCTCATCGGCGGCGCGCCGCCCGCGCGCTCGTAGCCGAGCGCCGCGAGCTCGCGTTCGAGCGCCGGGATCTCCTCGCGCGGCGCGACGAGATCGAGGTCGTCGTGCGGCCGCGTCTGCCGCCCCGCCGCGGCGTCGACCGCCCAGCCGCCGTCCACCCAGACCGAGAGGCCGGCGCCCTCGAGCCGGTCGAGAATCGCCGCCGCGTCCTCGGCGGACATGTCGTGTTGAGGCTCGCGGCCGCGTCCTGCGCGCATTAGCTGAGACCCTAGATACCGTGGGCGGGTGGCCGCGACGACGCCGGAGACGTACCTGCAGGACCTCAATCCGGCGCAGCGCGAGGCGGTGCTGACGACCGAGGGGCCGGTGCTCGTGATCGCCGGCGCAGGCTCCGGCAAGACGCGCGTGCTGACGCGCCGGATCGCGCACCTCCTCAACGCCGTCGGCGTCGAGCCGCCGGAGATCCTCGCGATCACGTTCACGAACAAGGCGGCGGGGGAGATGCGCGAGCGGCTCGCCGACCTCGTCGGCCCGCCCGCGCGGGCGTGCTGGGTGATGACGTTCCACGCAGCGTGCGGACGCATCCTGCGCCGCGAGGCGCCGCGGCTCGGCTACCGCACGAACTTCACGATCTACGACTCCGCCGACCAGAACCGGCTCGTGAAGCAGTGCCTCGAGGAGCTCGACCGCGACCCGAAGCGGTTCACGCCGCGCGGCATCCACTCGCAGATCTCGAATGCGAAGAACCAGCTGATCGGGCCGGAGGAGTACAAGAGCCGCGTCGCGAGCTTCTACGACCAGACGGTCGCCGACGTGTACGAGCTCTACCAGCGGCGGATGTTCGCGTCGAACGCCGTCGACTTCGACGACATGCTCTACCTGACCGTCGACGTGCTCGAGCGCTTCCCCGAGGCGCGCGAGAAGTGGCAGAAGGCGTTCCGCTACGTGCTCGTCGACGAGTACCAGGACACGAACCACGCCCAGTACCGCTTCCTGCAAATCCTGGCCGAACCGGACATGAATGTTTTCGCCGTGGGCGATCCGGACCAGTCCATCTACGCGTTCAGAGGCGCCGACATCCGCAACGTCCTCGAGTTCGAGCGCGACTTCGCGGGCGCGCGCACGATCGCGCTCGAGCAGAACTATCGCTCGACGAACAACATCCTCGAGGCGGCGAACGGCGTCATCTCGCACAACCGCGAGCGCAAGCCGAAGAACCTCTGGTCGGATCTGGGCGAGGGGGACCCGGTGCGCGTCGTCGAGGTGGAGGACGAGCACGCCGAGGCGCGCTACGTCGCCGCCGAGATCGCGATGCTCGTCGAGCAGGGCTTCAACGGCAACGAGATCGCCGTCTTCTACCGGACGAATGCGCAGTCGCGCGTGCTCGAGGACGTCCTCGTCCGGCAGGGCGTCGCCTACCAGGTGATCGGCGGGCCGCGTTTCTACGAGCGCGCGGAGATCAAGGACCTCGTCGCGTACCTGCAGGTGATTGACAACCCGTACGACGCGGTCTCGCTCCTGCGGATCGCGAACCGGCCGCGGCGCGGGATCGGCGACTCGACGCTCGCGAAGCTGATGTCGTTCGCCGACGACGCCGAGATGACGCTGTGGGAGGCGACGGATCGCTGCGCCGCCGCCGGCGTCGGCACCGGCCCGGCAAAGGCGGTTGCGAGCTTCCGCACCGTCGTCCTCTCGCTGATGAGCGCCGCACAGGAGCTGAACGTCGCCGAGCTGATCGAGGCGGTCCTCGACCGCACCGGCTACCTCGAATCGCTCGAGGCCGAGCGGACGATCGAGGCGCAGGGCCGCATCGAGAACCTGCAGGAGCTCGTCGCGCTCGCCCGCGAATGGCTCGAGAGTGCGGCCGAGCCGACGCTGTCGAGCTTCCTGCAGGAGGTCTCGCTCTACTCCGACCAGGACGCGATCCGCGGCGAGGGGTCACTCGTGACACTGATGACGCTGCACAACGCGAAGGGCCTCGAGTTCCGCGCCGTCTACCTGATCGGCATGGAGGAGGGGATCTTCCCGCACTCGCGGTCGATCGAGGAGCAGGGGATCGAGGAGGAGCGGCGACTCTGCTACGTCGGCATGACGCGGGCGATGGAACGGCTGACGTTGCTGCACGCGTCGTCGCGGATGCTCTACGGCGGACGGTCGTACAACCTGCCGTCGCGGTTCCTCGACGAGCTGCCCGAGCGGCACGTCGAGCGCGACCGGCTGAAGCCGGCGAGCTGGTCGAACTACGGGTCGCCGCGCCAGTCGAACATCGCACCACGAGACGACGTGCCGTCGCTCTCGACCGGCGACTCGGTCCGCCACGGCACGCTCGGCGAAGGCGTCGTCACCCGGATCGAGGCGGGCGGCGTCGTGACGGTGCGATTCGCGGCCGACGGGTCCGAGCGGCGGCTGATGCTCGACTACGCGCCGCTCGAGAAGCTGAGTAGTTCTCCGTAGCTCCTGGCAGCGGCGCCACGGATGGCGCCGGGAGGCCCGCGGCGCAGCATCAGCGGAAAGCGTTCCTCCACGACCAAGGAGACAACCGTGAGGACATTCCGCTACCTGGTGCTCTTGGCGTTCGCGGCAGCATTGCTCGCGACGTCGGCGGTCGCCGCCCCGCAGAAGAGCATCCTCATCTCCGGCAAGTACGCCGGGACTGCGTCGACGAAGGTCGACGGCAACACCGCGACGATCGCCGCGCAGGGCACCGGCACTGCCAAGGGCCTCGGCGCCGGCAAGATCCAGGGCGCCGGCACGGGCGACTCGAGCCAGCAGCCGTGCATCCCGTTCGCGGGCACCGGCACGCTGACCGGCGCCGGCACCGTGCTCACCTACAAGGTGCCGACCGGCGCGAGCGGCTGCGGTGACGAAGGCGGCCACGTCTTCAGCGTCAAGGGCGTGCTGCAGATCACGAAGGCGACCGGCAAGCTCGCGAAGGCGAAGGGCGCTCTCCGCTTCACGGGCGTCTACGACCGGGACGGCGGCACGTTCACCGTGAAGCTCACCGGCACGCTGAAGAAGTAAGGAGAGAAGACGATGAGAGCTCTCACAGTCGCCGCCGCCGCGCTCGTCGCGGCCGCGGCGCTCGCCGGCTCCGCGTTCGCCGCGGATCCGCTGCTCCCGTTCCCGTCGGCGAAGGCCGGACCGGTCTTCATCGCGTCGCACACGACGACGCCCGACGGCGTCATGGCGAGCTGGTTCAGGCCGGGCGACCAGGTCGTGTTCCGCGCGTTCGCGATCGACCGCAAGACGAAGAAGCTCGTTGCCGCGAAGGACGTGCAGAACTTCTACGTGACGATCCCCGGCCAGCCGAACGTCAAGCTGACGTTCGACGCGAAGCCGACGCAGATGGGGAACATGCCGTGGACGGGGACGTGGACGATCCCGTCGACGTTCGCGGGCCAGGTCAACTTCCGCACGCTGATCAAGCTGCGCGCGAAGCGGACGGGTGAGTTCGTGCAGATGCCGGTCGCGACGGCGCAGCTGAACGTCGCGACGAACGCGATGCCCGTGCTCGGCCCGTCGCCGACCGGCGCCGCGGTCAACCCGGCAGGCAAGCCGACGCTCGGCCTCTACGTCGACAGCGTCAACGGCACGCGCCCGACCGGTGCCGCACCGCGGCTCGTCGGCTGCTCGCAGACGAACGTCTTCAAGCGCGGGGAGCAGTTCGTGCTCCGCACCTGGGGCGTCTCGCTGAAGACGGGCGACGTCCTCGCCGACGACAACGTCAAGGCGGCGAAGTACTCGATCGCCGGCCAGCCGGACATCACGCTCAACTGGGGCGCTCACGGCGCCACCGGCGCGAAGGTCTGGTTCTGGACGAACGCCTGGAACATCCCGAAGGACTTCCCGCTCGGGACGACCACCGTGCACGTCAGCTGGACGCTCTTCGACGGCACGGTCGGGACGTACGACTACGACATCAACATCATCCCGTAAAGAGGAGTGAGCACAGCCATGAACCTCCACATGAAGATGGCTGTGGCAGTCGCGAGCCTGGCAGGAGCAGCGGTGCTCCTGCCGGGCCCGGCCTCCGCCACCCCGACCGCGCTCGTCATCCCGTCGATCCCCGGCGTCGCCCCCCTCCCCGGCATCGCAGCGCCCGCGGCGACACCGGCCGCCTCGATGCAAGCGCTGACGACCACACCCGACGTCGCCGTCGCGGGAACGAAGTTCACGCTCAGCGGCGCCGGCCTGCCGGCGAACCAGGACGTCACGCTGACCTGGGCGACCGCAAACGTCACCTGGGTCGTCGACGCGCGGCCGGACAGCGTCGACTACCTCGGCCGCTCGGCCTCGAAGCTCAACGTCATCCTCGGCTCCGTGCACACCGACGCGAGCGGCGCATTCCGCAAGTCGTTCGTCGCGCCGCGCGACTTCGGCGGCATCCATGACATCTACGCCGTCGTCAACGGCAAGCAGATCGCGAAGGGCGGCTTCCTGATCGCACGGTCGGCGGTGATGACGCCGACGAAGGGCCCGATCGGCACGATGATCACCGTCCGCTACGACGGGCTCGGCTCCTCGCTGTACGAGGGCGGCGCGTCGCTGCTCTACGACAACAAGTTCACCGGCGCCGTCATGGCCAACTGGACGCGCGGCACCGCGATCATGCACATCCGCGCCGCCGGCCCCGTCGGCCGCCACACGATCGAGGTCGCCGACGCGATCTCGTTCAAGTACCTGAACATCCAGCAGTCGCCGATCCCGTGGGGCACCGGCAAGGTGATGTCGTTCAACGTCACGAAGGACAACGGCCGCCCGAAGACACGGATCGACTGGCCGAACCGCGTCACGCCGACGCTCGACGCGAAGACGACGCTGCAGCTGCTGTCGACGAGCTCGGCGGCCTCCGCATCGCTGTCCTCGACGTCGGGAGCCGTCAACTCCGCACTCTCGATCAGCGCGTCCGGCCTCGCCTCGAACACGCCCGTCGACCTCGAGTGGTCGACGGTCGTCGGCAACCGCGTCAACTGCACGGGCACGTGCTGGACGTTCGTCTCCGTGCCGCTCGGCACGCCGACGACCGACGCCAACGGCCGGTTGACGAGCAAGATCAGCGTCCCCGACGGCCTCGGCGGCTGGCACGTCGTGCAGGTCATCCAGAACGGCCAGGTCAAGGCGCAGACGCCGTACTACGTCAAGCGCAGCATCGACGGCAAGGGCGTCTCGTCACTCGTCCTGCACGCCGGCCAGAAGTTCACGGTCCACCTCAAGGGCCTCGGCTGGACGCAGCTCGACAACACGATCGCCGTCGACTACGACAACAGCTACGTCGGCTACGGGTGCGGTTTCAACAGCCAGGGCGACACGGTGATGAACCTCGTCGCCACCGGCGCACCGGGAACGCACCTGATCGACATGTATCCGCTGCTCTACACGCAGCAGCCGTCGTACGCGAACACGCCCTACGGGATGATCCCCGTGCTCACGTACGAGCAGGACGCGCCGGGTCTCGCGCTCGGCTACGAGCTGCCGGCGATCCGCCTGGCGATCACGGTCGTCAAGTAGATCGCGTGGAGGAGGGGAGGGGGCTTCGGCTCCCTCCCCTCGGCAGATACCAGTTCCAGCGCCCGAAGATCGCCATCAGCGACGGCACGAGGATCGCGCGCACGATCGTCGCGTCGAGCAGGATCGCCAGCGCGAGGCCGGCGCCGAACTCCTGCAGGCCGGCGATGCGGCCGGCGAGGAAGCCGCTGAACGCCGCGACCATGATCAACGCCGCCGCGGTGACGATGCGCCCCGTCCGCTCGAGGCCGCGCGAGACGGCGAGCTCGTTGTCGTGCGTCTCGTCCCAGACCTCGCGCATCCGCGTCACGAGGAAGACCTCGTAGTCCATCGAGAGGCCGAACAGCATCGCGAAGAGGAAGATCGGGATCCAGCCCTCGATCTGCGGGACATGGTGCAGGCCGAGCAGCGCCGAGCCGACGCCCCACCGGAAGACGACGACGAGCAGGCCGTACGTCGCCGCGACCGAGAGGACGTTGAGCACGACCGCCTTCAGCGGCAAGAGGAGCGAGCGGAACGCGCGCAGCAGCAGGAGATACGTCAGCGCGAGCGCGCCGAGCACGAGCCACGGGAACCATCCGTACGAGCGGTCGAGATAGTCGACGCCCTGCGGCGGCCCGCCGCCGGCATAGACGCGGACGCCCGCGGGAAAGCGCGCGGCCGGGACGTAGCGCTCGCGGATCCGCCGGATGAGCCGCTGCGTCGGCTCGTCGCCGTACTCGTGCCGGTTGACGACGTAGATGCGCCGCTTGTCGCCGGCGACATACGGCGCCTGCGAGCCGCTCGCGGTGACGTACGCCTCCGGGTCGTCGAAGATGAGGTCGATCAGGCGCCGCACCGCCGCCTGCGTGCGCGGATCGTGCGCGCGGTCGACGACGATCTCGGTCGGCGTCAACGCGCCCGCGCCCGCCTGGTCGCGAAGCAGCGACAGTCCGGTCACCGACTCCGGGCCGAGCGGCAGCGCGTTGATCGATCCCGGCGTCAGCTGGATCCACGCTGCGGGGATCGCCGCCGCGATCAGCAGCGTCGCGCCGGCGGCCAGGAACCGCTTCGGCCGCCGCATGATCGCGGCGGCGAGCCGCGACCAGAAGGTGCCGTCCGCCCGCAGGCCGCGGCCGAGCGCCCGCCGGCCGAGCGCCGCGAGCAGCGCCGGCTGCAGCGTCACCGCCGCCGCGAGCGAGACGAGCGGCACGAGGAAGCCGCCGATGCCGAGCGAGCGGATGAACGGCACCGGGACGAACAGCAGCAGCGCGAGCCCGACCGCGACCGTCGCGCCGGAGAACACGACCGCGCGTCCGGCGGTCGCCATCGTCCGCACGACCGCGTCCTCGACGGCGTCGCCCGCCGCCAGCTCCTCGCGGAAGCGCGAGACGACGAGCAGCGAGTAGTCGATGGCGAGGCCGAGCCCGACCAGCTCGACGAGGTTCGTCACGTAGCTGACCATCGTCAGCTCGTGCGCGAGCAGCCACACGATCCCGAGCGTCCCGAAGATCGTGCAGCCGGCGAAGACGAACGGCACGACGACCGCGAACGACAGGCCGAGGACGGCGAGCAGCACGAGGAACGCGATCGGCAGGGCGATCGCCTCGCCGTGGTGCAGGTCGGTGGCGAGCACCGGCTCGAGGTCGTGCTGGATCGCGGGCTGCCCGGTCAGGTAGGCGCGCGGCTCGCCCGCGAGCGACCGCCGCAGCTCCGGCGTGTAGCCCTTGGCCTGCTGGAGGTTCAGCGTCGAGTCGATCTCGCCGTAGAGGACGCCGACGCCGACGTGCACGGGTGACGGATGCGCGTGCGGCACGATGCGGGCCGCGGCAGCGAGCCGCCGCCGCGCGTCGGCGATCTCCGACTTCGGCGCGCGGAAGACGACGGTGAAGACGCCGTCGGGCCGCTCGCCGAAATCACGTTCGAGGACGATCCGCGCGCGGTCAGAGTCCGTCCCGGGCACCGTGAAGACGTCGGCGAGCAGGCCGCTCAGGTGCAGCGACGCGACGAAGCCGACGACGAGCACGGCGGCCCAGGCGGCGAGAACAGGCACGCGGCCCCGCACGACCGCGCGTGTCCAGCGCTCCGGCACGGATCGAGAGTACGGACGATTGCGGATTCCCCCGCAGGCCGCCCGCGCGAGACTCGGGACATGAAGCTCGCCGTCGTCACCGTGCTGTCGCTGATCCACGTCATGCAGGGCTGCCACGTGTGGGGCACCGCCGACGGCCGGCCGCTCGGCGCGGCGCGGACGCTCGTCGTGCACGCAGGCGCCCGCGTCCAGATCCGGATCACATGCCCGATGGACTTCGACATCGCCCAGACGGCGGGGCCGACGGTGACGCTCGGCGACCCGCGCTGGCGCACCGGCACCGTGCACACGATCGTCTTCTCGAAGCGCGGCGTCTACCGCTTCACGGCGACGAACGTCCAGACGCCGGAGGAGCGCGGTCTCGAGACGCTCGGGCCGACCCGCACGCCGAAGCTGATCGTGCGCGTCCGTTAGGGTCGCCGCATGTTCGACGTCCGTCCCGTCGGCGATGCCGACGAGTTCGCGCGTGCGCTGTACGCGATCGGCCAGTACTTCGGCGGCTACCCGACCGAGGAGCAGATCGGCCGCTTCACGCAGGTGCTCCCGCTCGACCGCATGCACGCCGGCCTCGAGGACGGGCAGATCGTCGGCGGCGCCGGCGCGTTCCCGTTCGACTTCTCCGTGCCCGGCGGCTCGCTGCGCTGCGGCGGCGTCACGGTCGTCGGCGTCTACCCGACGCACCGGCGGCGGGGCGTGCTGCGGGCGATGATGGACGCGCAGCTGCGCGACATCCACGAGCGCAGCGAGCCGATCGCGGCGCTGTGGGCGAGCGAGGAGACGATCTACGGCCGGTTCGGCTACGGCCTTGCGTCGTGGGGCGGAGAGGTGACGGTGCCGAAGGAATGGTCGGCGTTCGCGCAGCCGCTCGAGCGCCGCGGCCGCGTGCGCTTCGTCCGGCAGGACGAGGCGGAGCCGCTCCTCGCGCCCGTGTGGGAGGCGGCCCGGCAGCAGCGGCCGGGGATGTTCGCCCGCACGCACGAGTGGTGGTCGCTGCGGACGCTGCGCATCCCCGACGAGGAGAAGGCGAACCCGAAGCGCATCGCCGTCCTCGACCTCGACGGCGAGGTGCGCGCGTACGCGATCTACCGGTCGCAGATGAAGTTCGAGCACGGCCTGCCGGCGTCGACGCTCGAGGTGACCGAGGCGA
Source organism: Gaiellaceae bacterium (assembly GCA_036503495.1). Taxonomy (GTDB): domain Bacteria; phylum Actinomycetota; class Thermoleophilia; order Gaiellales; family Gaiellaceae; genus Palsa-739. The sequence continues at coordinate 42,883 of DASXWV010000065.1, read as the reverse complement.
TCGGCACCACGCCGCAGGCGACCGCCGAGATCTGGCGGTTCCTGCTCGATATCGACTGGCAGGCCCAGGTGCACGCGACCCTGCTGCCGCCCGACCACCCGCTCTTCCTGCTCGGCGCGACGCCGCGGCGGCTGCAGTACCGGCTCGCCGACGCGCTCTGGGTGCGGCTCGTCGACGTCGGGGCGGCGTTGACGGGCCGGTCGTATGCCGGCGACGGCGCCGTCGTCTTCGACGTCCGCGATGCGGCCTGCCCGTGGAACGAGGGGCGCTGGCGCGTCGAGCCGGGCGGGGCCTCGCGCACCGATGCGGCGGCCGAGATCGCGCTCGACGTGGCCGCGCTCGGCGCCGCCTACCTGGGGGCGGTCTCGTTCGACCAGCTCCGCTCGGCGCTCCGCCTCGACGAATTGTCGGACGGAGCGGTCGAAAGGGCGGACCGCCTCTTCGCCTGGCGGCCGCTGCCCTGGTGCCCCGAGATCTTCTGAGTCACCTTTGCCGGCGGCTGGAAGCGTCGGCGGCAAAGCCGCCGCCGCCCGGCCTAGACAAACGGGCCGCCTTCGGCGACCCTAGGGTCGGCGATGGGAAGGGCACGTGCCGCGCTCGCGGCTGCACTGACGTTCTGCTGCGCCGCGCCGGCCTTCGGCATGACCGACGGCGGTGCCGGCCTCTCGCTGAGCTGGCCTGCGCTCGGCGCGGTCACGCGCGGGTTCGGCTACGACCCGACGATGGGCGATGACCATCCGGGGATCGACATCGGCTCGCTGCGCTCGCCCGCCGTGCGCGCGGCGGGGGCGGGCGTCGTCGAGGCCGTCGGCTACGCGCCAGGCTTCGACGGGTACGGGAACGTCGTCCTCGTCGATATGGGCTCCGGGCTCGAGGCGCTGTACGCGCACCTCTGGTCGTACCGGGTCGCCGTCGGCGACGTCGTCTTCCCCGGCGAGCTGCTCGGAATTGCGGGCTGCACCGGCTATTGCACCGGCACGCACCTCCATTTCGAGCTGCGCGAAGGCGGGACGGCCTTCGATCCCGCGGCGCTCCTCCCGAGCCCGGCTCCGTAGACAGGCGAGCGCGCGGTGCCATACCATCGCGCGAATGGACGAGCCGGAACGGCCTTCGGAGGAGGCGATCCGCGAGCGGGCGTACGAGATCTCACTGCGCGCCGACGGCGGATCGCCTGAAGAGAACTGGAAGCGTGCCGAGGAGGAGCTCCGCGACGAGGCCTGGACGGCCTCCCGCACGAACGGCGACGGGTAAGTCTCAGCGCAGGCGCGCGGGATCGAGCACGGTCGTTCTCCCGCGCGTCAGCTCCAGTGCGCCGGCGCGCTCGGCGGCGCGCAGCACACGGTTGACGGTGGCACGCGAGGTGCCGGCGAGCGTGGCGATCTCCTCCTGCGTCAGCGGGATGACCTGCTCGCCGTCGTCGCGGCTGTAGAGCTCGGCGAGCTCGCGCAGCCGGTGCAGCACCCGCTTGTCGGCGGGGACGTAGAGCGCCTCGGCGAGCAGCTGGTTCGTGCGGCGGATCCGCGCCGCCAGCAGCTTGACGAGCACGTTGTTGACCTGCGGCTGGTCGTGGCGTAGCCGCTCGAGGTCGGGGCGTGAGATCGAGACGGTCTCCGACGGCTCGAGCGCGACGACGGTCGCCGAGCGGTCGGTCTCGTCGCCGACGAGCGCCAGCTCGCCGAAGGCGTCGCCGGCGCCGAGGATGGCGATCGTCGCGACGTCGCCGATCGGCGTGCGGATGCGGACGCCGAAGCGGCCGCGGCGGATCATGTGCATGGAGTCGGCCGGGTCGCCCTGGTGGAAGACGACCTCGTTCCGGCCGAAGGTCCGGCGGCGCGCGACCGACATGAGGTGCTGGACCTCCTCGTCCGGAACCCCGTCCAGGAGCTGCCACGGCATGGAAAAACTGTATGTCGGGCTTCGGAAGTCGTGTGTGACGGCCGATACACAGCATGTGTCGAGGCCGCGAACGACACGGGCCCGGCCCGGTGGTAGACCAACATCAGTGAAAGTCGGCGGAAAGAGTTCCTGGTGAAACGGCGAATCGACAGCGTTCACATCGAATGGTCAACGGTCAGATGACGACGGAGGTCTCCTCATGACCGGCTACGAGATCGTCTTCGACGACGACGCCGGAGTGCCCAAGCCGGGCGAGACGCTCGACATCGGCGGCGCCCTCTGGGACGTCGCGAGGATCGAGCAGATCGACGGCAAGGCCCGCGTCCACCTCGTCGCCCACCCCCCGGGCGAGGTCGCCGCGCATGCCCGTCCCGCCCCCGCGCCCGTGACCCTCGCGCCGCCGACCTCGTTCGAGAGCGAGCTCGTTTACACCCTGAACGACCTCTCGAGCCGGTTGAACACGCTCGCGGGCGCCCTCAACGCGTACTGGGGCAAGGGCGCCGCCTAGGGAAGATTCCAAGCATCTCCACCGTCGTGTCCCTGTAGGGAGTGGGGTCCAGGTCCGGGAAACCTGGTCTTGAAGTGGGTCCCACCCCGTGCGATAAGTCGCGAACAGGGACAGGGAAACGAGTTGGGGGTGTTCTAGAGGTGGAGTTCCGTAGGCAGGGGGCCGCCGGGTCGGCCAAACGTGCCGCGCTTTGGGTTGCGGCTCTTTCGATGTTGATGCTCGTGCTGGTGCTCGTTCCGGGCGCGGGAGCGGCCGATCCAGGCGTGACCTTCACGTCGACACAGACGCTGCCGGTGCCGCCGGCTTCGAACTACGCCGGCCAGGGCGGCGGCGACGGCTGGGACATCTCCCTGCGGCCGCAGGTCAGCGATCAACACCCGTCTCAGGTCTACAACGTCTTCCACCACAACGGGTCGCTGATCGTTGCCTGCCATTTCCAGTTCGCCCAGAGCAGCGACGTGCCCGCAGGATCGCCGTGCTACTCCCCGGTCGTCGTTCACGACGCTGACGGCCAGGGCTTCGCAGGTACGGGGCAGCCCGGGACGTACCTCGACCAGCAGACGTACAAGCTCTACGTCTTCGCGACGCAGACGAGAAACGTCGTGGTCAACGACCGCAGCACAACGGTCAGCACGGCAGGCGTCGTCTGCTTCGACACGCTCGTGGCCGACACCGGCGGAAATGCCAATCCGTTCTGCGGGTTCAAAGCTCTGTCCGCCGTCGGTGACGCGACGAACTTCGGGTACAGCCAGGTCAGTGACCCGGTTCACGTCGGGCCGCGGTGGTTCGCGTTCAACTACGTCGGCGGCTCCGGCGTCTCGGGCACCAAGAACACCCTGATGTGCTTCGACACGACGACTCTCGATGCCTGCGGCGGTCAGCCGTACACCGTGAATCTGAACCTCGGCGACAGCACCGCATCGGTCAGCCTTCCGCCGCCGGCTATCGCGGCGATCGGCAACGACGTCATCGTCCCGATCACCGGCGCATCCGCCGGCCCGACGATCGGCTGCTTCAACGGCCTCGATCTCACCAACTGCTCCGGCTGGCCGGTCGTCGACTCCAGCGGTCAGGTGGGTAACGTCGGCGCGCCTGTGCCGATGCTCACCGCATCCGGCAAGGCGACCGGGGTGTGCCTGCCGGACGGCACGATGCCGTGCTGGAATCTCGCCGACGGCGCAACGGTTGCGCCTCCCGCGGCTCTCGTCTCTGCGATTGCCTCGACCGGAGACTCCACGTACTGGAACGGGCCGGCGGCGCAGATCGGGCCACGGATCTTCGTGCCGAAGTGGGGCAACCAGGTCAATTGCTACGACTTCAACACGCAGAGCGGGTGTGCCGGGTATCCGAAGTCGTTCAGCAACCTTTCGCTCCTCTACACCGTGAACAGCGACCCGCAGCGGCCGACGTGCCTCTGGGTCAACTCGGACAACGGTGGCGCTCAGATCCAGAACTTCGACGCCTTCACCGGCGGGGCCTGCGGTCAAGGGCCGATCCGACTGCCGGGCTCGTTCTTCGTCGTCGATGCTCCGGCCTGTACTCCCGGCAGTTACACCTCGTTGCAGATCACTGATCCGGCGCCGACGTCCTACAAGTCGGGCAACGTCTCCTTCGCCGACGCGAGCGGGAATGCGCTGACCGCGCAGCCGGTGACGCTCGACGCCACAGGAACGGCCGATCTTCGGGGTCTGAGCCTCAACACGAACTCCGGCCTGCCGCAGTTCCTGATCACGCTCGACCGCGGCGACAATGCCGCGCCGACGTCGGTCACGGTGAAACTGACCTGGACCGGCGCGTTCGATCCGACGTGCGGCAACAAGGCCGGCACGACGATCGTCAACCCGCCGGCGGGCGCGCCGAGCGGCCCCCCGCCGCCGCCGCCGACCGCGAACATCGCGGTGTCGATGGCCGGCCCGGCGGACGCGCGCGTCGGCAAGACCGCGACGTTCACCGCGACGGTCAAGAACACCGGCAAGGACCAGGCGACCGGCGTCGAGCTGACCGCTCCCGCGCCGGCGAACGGTGCCTTTTCGACGATCACGCCGTCGCAGGGGATGTGCCTGGGCGGCACCGCCGCACCGCACTGCTACCTGAGCACGATCGCGAGCGGTGCGACTGCGACGGTGACGTTCGCCGTCACGCCGGCGAAGGCCGGGAGCCTCTCGGTCTCCGCGCACATCACGGGCGACTACGACACGAGCGGCGCCGATGACGACGCCACCGCGTTCACGACGGTCGTCGAGCAGGGTGCGGCTCCGCCGGCCCCGCCTGCGCCGACGCAGCCCGGCACCGTCAACGCCATCTCGACCGGCACCGTGCTCGTCAACGGCGTGCCGATCCCGGCCGACACGGTGTTCCTGATCAAGGCCGGCGACACGGTCGAGCTGAACGGGTTCCTGACGTTCACGACGATCGACGGCAGCGTCGGCACCTTCTCGAACGTGCCGTTCACCGCGTCGCGCACGCTCTCGAGCCGGCTCGCGAACCTGCGGGCGGCCGAGAACGCACCGTCGACGTTCTTCACGCTGAACGCACAGTCGGAGAAGGGCGGGTTGACCGACCTGACCCTGATCAACGGCGACTTCGCGACGTGCACGGCGCCGCGCAAGCTCAGCGCCAACACGCCGAACACGAAGCTCGTCCGTCAGCTCTGGGGCAAGGCGAAGGGCAAGTTCCGGACGACCGCCAAGTACAGCTCGGCGACGATCCGAGGCACGACGTGGGGCGTCCAGGATCGCTGCGACGGCACGCTGACGACCGCGCTCGACGACCCGGTCGACGTCGTCGACATCGCCCTGAACAAGACGGTGACGATCACCGGCGGCCAGACGTACCTCGCGGCAGCGCCGCAGACGTTCCTGCCGCCGACGATCAAGACGGGGACGCTCGCCAGCCTGCCGGCGATCGCCAAGCACCAGACGGTCAAGACCGTCAAGGCGAAGGGGCTCCGCTGGGCCGGGCAGGTCTTCCACACCCGGGCCCAGGTCGCCAAGTGGATGAACAGGAAGCACGTTCCGTACTCCGCGTTCGCGAAGAGGTACCCGGGGCTCGCGAAGGCGCTCGCGTCACGCAAGAAATGAGCCGATAGGAGAGGACCGGCGTCTATACGGCGCCGGTCCTCTCTGGCACCCTGGAGTGATAGATGCGTAAGAGCCTGCACCGGTTTCGCCTCGGCATGTTCCTCGCGGTCGGACTGATCGCCGCCGCCGTCGCCTTCACGATCGACGAGTTCGGGCTGATGAGCTCGCAGGAGCAGTCGACGGTCGACGTCCGCTTCGGGATCCGCGGCCCGCTCGGGCCGCCCGCCGACGTCCGGGTCGTCAAGGTCGACGACGTCACCTTCGGCGACCTGAAGGCACGCTGGCCGTTCCCGCGCCGCCTGCACGCCCAGGTGATCGACCAGCTCCACAAAGCGGGCGCGAAGGTGATCGCGTTCGACGTGCAGTTCACCGAGCCGACCGACCAGCGCGACGACCTGGCGCTGTACGACGCGGCCGGGCGGGCGCGCAATCTCGTCTTTTCGACCACGGAGGTGAACGCGCAGGGCGGCAGCGACGTGCTCGGCGGCGACGCGAACCTGAAGCCGATCCATGCGGTCGCCGCGAACGCGCTGATCCCGACCGACGCAGGCGGCGTGATCCGCCGCTTCCTCTATCAGGTCGACGGCCTGAAGAGCTTCGCCGTCACCGCCGCCGAGCGCGCGACCGGCAAGGCGATCGACCCGAAGGCGCTGCACGGCGGTGCCTGGATCGACTACGTCGGCCCGCCGGGCACGGTTCCGAGCATCTCGTTCTCCCGCGTGATGCAGGGCAGGTTCCCGAAGGACTTCTTCCGCGGGAAGGTGGTCGTCGTCGGCCCGACGGCGCCGTCGCTGCAGGACGTCCACCCGACGTCGATCTCGGGCGGCGAGCTGATGGGCGGCGCCGAGGTACAGGCGAACGCGATCTGGACGGCGATGCACGGCTTCCCGCTGAAGAGCGTGTCGACGTGGATCGACCGGCTGATCATCCTGCTGCTCGCGCTGATCGCGCCGCTCGCGACGCTCCGCTTCTCGCCTTTCCGCTCGCTGCTCGTCGCTCTCGTCGGCGGCGCGCTGTTCGCAGTGCTCACGCAGGTCGCGTTCAACCACGGCCGCGTGCTCGACCTCGTGCACCCGCTCGTCGCCCTCGGGATCTCCGCGGTCGGCACCGTCGGCGTCGGCTCCGTCCTCGAGGCCTTCGAGCGCGAGCGCATGCGCGACCTGTTCGGCCGCTTCGTGCCCGAGCAGGTCGTCGACGAGGTGCTCGCGCAGGCGGGCGAGGGCGGCCACCTCGGCGGCAAGCTGCGCGTCTGCACGATGATGTTCACCGATCTCCGCGGGTTCACGACGTTCTCGGAGTCGCGGCCCGCCGACGAGGTGATCGACATCCTCAACTACTACTTCGGCGAGATCTCGCAGGCCGTGTTCGACCATGGCGGCACGCTCGTCTCGTATCTCGGCGACGGGATGATGTCGGTGTTCGGCGCGCCGCTCGAGCAGGAGGACCATGCCGACCGCGCCGTCGCGGCCGCGCGCGAGATCCTGACCGAGCGCCTGCCGCGCGTGAACGAGTGGATCCGCGAGCAGGGGTACGGCGAGGGCTTCCGGATGGGCGTCGGCCTGAACAGCGGCACGATCATGACCGGCAACATCGGCTCGGAACGCCGGATGGAGTACACGACGATCGGCGACCCGGTGAACACCGCGTCGCGGCTCGAAGGGATGACGAAGGGAACGCCCTTCCCGCTCTTCATGTCCGACACGACCCGCGAGCTGATGCAGGCGGATCCCGAGGATCTCGTCTACGTCGCCGAGCTCGAGGTGCGCGGCCGGCAGGAGAAGGTCAAGGTGTGGTCGCTTCGCGGCATCGTCGCGCCTGCCGCGGCGCCCGCTCAGGTGCCCGACGCGGTGCCGGCAGCCGTGCCGACCGCCTGACCGGATGGAAGATCGGACCGCGTTTCCCAGTCTTGTAACCCGAACGAGGCCCGTGTAAGACTCGTTCGCAACAGGGACGAAAGGAGCGACGTGGCGACCATGGAGGACGCACCTCCTGCGACCGGGGCGATGGCCACGGTCGATCGGATGTATCAGTGCTTCGCGCAGGGGGACATGGCGACCTTGCGCAGCGAAGTCTTCGCGCCGGACATCGAGTGGGCCCTGCCGGGGCACCACCCGCTCTCCGGTGTGAAGCGCGGCGCCGAGGAAGTGATCGCGTTCTTCGGCGCGCTTATGTGGACCGGGATCCACGTCGACAACGTCTCGTTCGGGACGATCGGCGACGACCGCGTCGTCGAGACGCACAGCGGCCACGGCAACGTGGACGGCCGGGAGTACCTGTTCCCGACCTGCAGCGTCTACACGATCCGCGACGGGAAGATCCAGCACGTCCAGGTGTACACCGCCGACCAGCACGGAGTGGACGACTATTTCTGGAAGGCGTACATGCTCAAGCCGCTCCCCGACCGTCTGACGAAGAGAGGAGAAGACGTGGCGACCGACACGGCGACCGGCCCGATGGCCACCGTCGACAGGATGTACGCCTGCTTCGCGCAGGGCGACATGGACACGCTCAAGGGTGAGGTCTTCGCGCCCGACATCGAGTGGGTTCTCCCGGGGCACCATCCGCTCTCCGGCGCGAAGAAGGGCGCCGACGAGGTGATCGCGTTCTTCGGCGCGCTGATGGAGACCGGCATCAACGTCGACAACCTGTCGTTCGGGACGATCGGCGACGACCGCGTCGTCGAGACGCACAGCGGCCACGGCAACGTCGACGGCCAGGACTACCTCTTCCCGACGTGCAGCGTCTACACGATCCGCGACGGGAAGATCCAGCACGTCCAGGTCTACACGGCCGACCAGCACGGCGTCGACGACTACTTCTGGCGCGCCTACCAGCTGAAGCCGCTGCCGGAGCGGTTGAGCCACTGACATGAGTGAGACCGCGACCACGAGCCAGGTCACGCCCGAGCGGGTCCGCGGCGCCTACGACGCGCTGATGACCGGCGACATCGACCAGATCTCGGAGTTCTGGGCGGAGGACATGATCTGGCTCGTGCCCGGTCACAACCCCGTGTCGGGGATGTACCGCGGCCGGGACGCGTTCGTCGCGTTCATGGGCCAGGTCGGCGCGCTGTCGGGCAACAGCTTCAACATGACGCGCACGACGCCGATCTGCATCGGCGAGGACTACTCGGCGGACATCACCCGCAACGTCGGCTACCGCGCCGGCTACGACGAGTCGACCGCCGAGAAGCCGTACACGAAGCTCGACATCGACGTCGTGCACGTCCTGCGCTGGCGCGACGGCAAGGTGATCGAGGGCCGCGGTGCGATCTTCGGCGACGGCACGACCGAGTACGACCAGTTCTGGTCACCGCGCGGGGAGGACGGCGAGCGGCTGTAAGGATCGGACGAGGAGGAGCCAACCGCAAGGGGTCGAAACAGCGGCGGAGCATGCGCTTTCGCTTTCGCTGGCCGTTTCGCAGTCCCGAGATTGACACACCTCCTCCTCCGGAGGAACATTCGATGCCTCAGGACGATGGGGGAGTCATGACGACGAGAGAGACGATCGAGACCTATTACGCGAGCGTCAACCGCGGCGACTGGGAGACCTGGCTGACGCTGTTCAAGGACGACGTCGTGATCGACGAGCAGCTCGCCGGCCACGTCGAGGGCATCGGCATCCTCCGCGGCGCGATCGACGTCATGAAGACCGGGTACTCGCGCTTCCAGAACGTCCCGAAGCACATCGTCGTCGAGGGCGACGAGGCAACCTGCATCTCCCACATCTCGGCGGCGAACGCCGCCGGCGAGCCGATCGAGGCCGAGGTCGCGAACTACTTCCGCCTCGAAGACGGGAAGATCGCGTACATGGCGAACTTCCACGACACGCGGCCGTTCGATCCGTTCGTCAACCAGAACCAGCCGTCGACGAACGGCGCCGGCGCCTCGCGCAACGGCGACGGCAGGCGCGGCGACTACGACTTCATCGTCGTCGGCACGGGCTCGGCCGGCAGCGCGCTCGCCAACCGCCTCAGCGAGGTCTCCGAGGTCTCGGTGCTGGCGCTCGAGGCCGGCGGCGCCGGCCCGTACCCGGAGAACCGCTCGAACGCGAACCTCTGGTACACGCTGCTCGGTTCCGAGATCGACTGGGGCTACACGAGCGTCCCGCAGCCGGCGCTCGGCGGCCGCGTCACGTACGAGCCGCGCGGAAAGATGCCGGGCGGTTCGAGCAACCTCTACATCATGATGCACATCCGCGGCCACAAGTCGGATTACGACAACTGGGCGTACAACGGCTGTCCGGGGTGGAGCTACGACGACTGCCTTCCGTACTTCATGAAGCTGGAGGGCCAGGAGGACGAGACGAATCCGACGGCCGGCAAGGGCGGCCCGCTGCACGTCTCGAGCGCGAAGCTCCATTCGCCGAACCCGACGTCGCAGGCGTTCCTGCAGGCGTGCTACGAGCTCGGCTTCCCGGAGACCGACGACTTCAACGGCCCGCAGATGGAAGGTGCCGGCTGGCACCACATCAACGTCAAGGACGGACAGCGCTCCAGCACGAAGGAGGGCTACCTCGACCCGATCGGGTACCGCAAGAACCTCGAGGTCAGCACCGACTCGTACGCGACGCGGCTGCTGATCGAGGACGGCCGGTGCGTCGGCGTCGAGTACGTGAAGGACGGGAAGCTGACGCGCGCGCGTGCGAGCCGTGAGGTGATCGTGTGCGCCGGCGCGATCGAGTCGCCGCACCTGCTGCTGTCGTCGGGCATCGGGCCGGCGGGGCAGTTGAAGGCGTATGGGATCGACGTGCAGGCGTCGCTGCCGGGCGTGGGCGAGAACTTCCACAACCACGTGCTGACCGGCGTGATCCGCGAGTGCAAGCAGCCGGTGCCGCAGGGCAAGCAGAACCTGTCGGAGGCGGCGCTCTTCTGCAAGTCGGATCCGTCATGGCCGGCGCCCGACCTGCAGCTCGGCTTCGTGCACGTCCCGTTCAACATCATCGTCGGCCAGGGGCATCCGAACTCGGTGAGCATCCTGCCCGGTGTCGTGCGGCCCCTCTCGCGCGGCTGGGTGCGCCTGTCGAGCTCCGACCCGACGGTGCGCCCGCGGATCAACCCGAACTACCTCGCGGCGAAGGCCGACCGCGACCGCCTCGTCCAGGCCGTGCGGCTGTCGCGCGAGATCTTCGCGACCGGCGCATTCTCGGACTGGGTGGGCGACGAGCTCATGCCGGGCCCGGACGTGTCGAGCTCGGACGAGGATCTGATCGAGTTCGTCAAGAACACCGCCGACTCGTACCACCACCAGGCCGGCTCGTGCCGGATGGGCATGGACGAGCTGGCGGTCGTCGACCCGCGCCTGCGCGTCCACGGGATCGAGGGGCTGCGCGTCGCCGACGCGAGCGTCATGCCCGCCGTCCCGTCGGGCAACTGCCACGCCGGGATCGTGATGATCGCCGAGCGGTGCGCCGACATGATCAAGGAAGAGCACGGGCTAGCCCGCGTCGCCGTCGCCCTGCAGGGTGACGGGATGCGCGCGTACCCGCACGGAGTCGCTGCGCGCTGACGGGCTCGAGCGGGGTCGCAAGCTATGACGAGGGGCTCGGCGGCAGCTGCTTCGAGCACCTGGACCAGCGCATCACGCACCGGCACCACCACCTGCCGCACCCGCAGGCGTTCGGGCGCGTCGCCGTCGCGTTCGTGATCCTGCTCTTCGGCGTCACGCTGCCGACGCCGCTGTACGTCGTCTACCAGGCGCAGTGGGGCTTCTCCGCGGGCGTGCTGACCGCTGTGTTCGCGATCTACGCGGGCGGCGTGCTCGGCGCGCTGCTCGTGTTCGGGCGCGCGTCGGATCAGGTCGGCCGCAAGACCGTCCTCGTCGCCGCGCTCGCGTTCGCGGCCGCGAGCACCGTCGTGTTCCTCCTGGCGGACGGCGTCACCTGGCTGCTCGTCGCGCGTCTCCTCTCAGGGCTCGCAGCGGGCCTGACGCAGGGCGCGGCCGCCGCCGCGCTCGCCGAGCTCGAGCCGCACCACGACCAGCGCCGCGCGGCGCTGTTCAGCTCGACGGTGAGCACGGGCGCCGCCGGGATCGGGCCGCTGCTCGCGGGGATCCTCGTCCAGTACGTCGCGTGGAAGACGCATCTCGTCTTCTTCGTCTATCTCGCCTGTCTTGCGGTCGCCGTGATCGCGCTGTCGCGCGTTCCCGAGCCGATCCCGGAGCGGCATCCGCTGACGGTTCGCCCACAGCGCCCGTCGGTGCCGGCGCACATCCGGCCGGCGTTCCTCGCCGCCGCCGGCGCCGCGTTCACCGTCTCGGCGCTGCTCGGCCTGTTCGTCGGGCTCGTGCCGTCGTTCCTCGGACAGGTGCTGCACCAGACGAATCACGCCGTTGCGGGGCTCGTGGTGTTCGTCGTCTTCGCCGTCGCGACGGCGACGCAGCTCGTGCTGCACGGGCTGACGCCGCGGCAGGCGCTGCTGACCGGGTTCGCGTGGCTGCTGGTCGGGCTCGGGCTGTTCCTCTACGGGCTCGACGCCGCGACGTTCCCCCCGTTCATGGCCGGCACGGTGTGCGCCGGCGTCGGCACCGGGCTCGTGCTGATGGGTGCGCTCGCGACGACGAACCGCATCGCGCCGCCCGAGCATCGCGGCGAGATCATGTCGACCTTCTTCCTCTGCGTCTACGGCGGCATCGCCATGCCCGCCCTCGCCGTCGGCATCTTCGCCCAGCACGTCGGCTTCTTCCGCCCGACGCTCGTGTGCGCGATCGTGCTGACAGGCGTCCTGATGGTCGTCGCCAGGCGCGTTCTGAGCCTCCAGCCGGCGTAAGCGCCCAAGGCCGGACGTAACGCGCAGCGTTACGGACGGCCGAACGTGTCGATGGCTCCGTCCACCGGAGCAAGCCCTCCCGCACGGAGCACGGCCGAGACCGCGCTCTCGGCCGTGCGCAGTTCCGTATGACCAGCGAGCGCGCCCGCGCGCGAGCTAGCCGAGCTGTGGCACGACTCCAAGCTGTTGTAGGACGGCGAGCGTGTTCTCCTCGATCCAGTCCTCGGCGATGCGGCCGTCCTCGAAGCGGAAGAAGCTGATGCCCCGGATCGAGATCTCGTTGTTCGTCGGCGGGATGCCGAACATCTCGTTCCGGTGGGTGCCCTGCGCGTGCCAGCGCACCGCGACGCGGTCGTCGCTGCCGGCGACGTCGTCGACGGCGAGGTGCAGGTCGGGCATCCCCGCCCGGAACTGGCTGAGGAATCCCTGCACCGCCTCGCGCCCGCGAATCGGCTCCGGCGCGCTGGGATGGTGCATCACGACGTCGTCGGTGAGGAGCTCGTCGGCGCGCGACCAGTCGCCTGTGTCCAGCACTTCCTCGATGAACCGCCGGGCGGTCGACGCGGTTCCCATTGTCTCTGCAGCGGACATCGCCACCTCCTGTCGCGGACGGCCGAGTCTACTCCGGTGCGCCGGGAAAACTCAATCCCGACGCACCGGAGCGGCCAGAGAACGGCTATTTCCAGAAGGCGTCGAGGGCGTCCTCGTCCTCGGCGATGCCCCAGAAGTCGCTGATCTTCCCGTCGGGAGTCATGTGGAAGACCTCGACCTCGCCCATGTCGAGCGTCTGGTCGCCACGGTGTGCGCTGATGCGCGAGACGCCGATCACGTGGTAGTCGTCGCCGTACACCTGCTGCGGGATCAGCTTGAAGCTGTCCCCGCTCAGCGCGGCGACGGACTGCCAGGCCCCGAGTACCGCATCCTTGCCGACGACGTCCTGCTGGATCGCGCCGCGGCCGGTGCTATGCCAGGTGACGTCGTCGGCGAAGACGTCGTTGAGGATCTCCATGTCGTGCTCGTCGAACGTGCCGCGCGAGCGCGCCTCGAGGCCACGACGGACTCGCGCGGCGTTTTGGTGCTCTGCCACAGGCTGGTCTCCTTTCCTTCTGCTCGTGTTGCATGGGCTTGGGAGACGCGATCATATTTTGGGCGGATGTTCGAATCGCTCGACTTCGTGTACGTGCCGACGTCCGACGTCGACGCCGCAATCCGCACGTACGTCGCCGCCTTCGACGCAGAGCTCGTGTGGAAGGTGCGCGGCATGGCCACGACGGTCGCGTGCGTGCGCGTCGCGAACGACGGGCCGCGCATCCTGCTCAGCGGGCACCTCGAAGGACAGGTTCCGATCCTCGTCTACCGCGTCGCAAGCTACGACGACGCGCTCGCGCAGCTGCGCGACGCAGGCGTCACGGTCGTGCACGAGCTCGAGATCCCGCAGGGGCCGTGCGCGAGCGTCGAGTTGCCCGACGGCCAGCGCGTCGCCGTCTACGAGCTGACGCGGCCGGGCGTCGTCGACCACTTCGACGGCCGGATCGACTTGTAACGGCGCGACCGGCGTGGGACAATTTGCGGCAATGCGCACGAGCGCGTGGTGCTTGCTCGTTGCCGTCGCGGCGATCGCGGCGCCGGCAGCGACCGCCGCGGACCACGGAACGGGGGCGCGTTTCCACGCCGAGACAAGCCTGCAGACGTCGCTCGGCTTCGACCCGACGTGCCCGGGCTTGGCCGTCGCGGCGACCGGCACCGTCATGGGAACGGAGCTCGGCGCCGGCGGCTGGTCGAGCCAGGAGTGCCTGGACTTCCTCAGCCGTCCGGGAACGATCCTCGTGCACGGCGCGGCCGTGCTGACCGCCGCCGACGCCAGCAGGCTCTTCCTCGTCTACGACGTGTCGACGCCGTTCGACCCGAGCGGGGCGATCCACGCCATGGGCACGTACACGATCACCGGCGGCACCGGCAGGTTCGCCGGTGCGACCGGCAGCGGCACGACGATCGCGAACGCGAGCGCCGTCACCTTCACCGCGAACGACGTCCTCGACGGGACGATCCGGCTCGCGTAGCGGCGCTGGAAAACGCACGCCGCCAGTCCTAGACTCGCGCGTACGGGGGGCAGTGTCGGCCAGGGAGGCAATGACGTGCCGGTCAAGATCGTGAACGCGAATCCGAAGTTCCCGAAGGGCAAGTACATCGAGCCGTCGCCGCTGGGCTACATCCACATCGCGGCCGACGTCGAGGGCCGGACGAAGCCCGGCCCTGTGTTCCGGAAGAGCGCCGAGAAGAAGGCGCTCTTGAAGCGCCTCAAGGAGCTCGCGCAGCGGATCGCACAGCTCGACAACGTCGAGCGGGCGACCGTCTTCCAGGCGGCGATGTTCATGCCGTATACGAACTACGTGCACCAGCATCCGGAGCTGCGGAAGGCGACGTTCGACGTCGTCGTCCTCGTCGAGCCGAAGTCGCCGGAGCTGATTCCCGAGGTGCAGGCGACGCCCGAGTACCAGGAGCTGATCGCGGAGCTCGAAAAGGGCGCGAAGAGCGTTCACGTCATGACCGCGCACAACGTCAAGCGCGTCGGCGAGGTCGACAAGACGCACCAGGGCCTGTTCGCGTTCAACTACTTCGTTGCCGACGACCCGGAGACGATGGTCGACCTGTGGGACTACTTCGCCGGCTGGTACCAGGTGAAGGCGGGCCTCACCAGCTCGACGCTGCTCGTGCCGCTCGACGGGACGCAGTCCGACTTCTGCGCGGTCAACAACGCCCGCTGGAAGTACACGATGCCGCCGCGGATGATGTCGAAGCGGAGCTTCTGGACGTACGTCCGGCCGAACCTCGACGAGAACCAGGTCGGGCTCATGCCGGTCGCGTACCGGCTCGCGTAGAAGCGGAGGAGACGATGACCAGCACCGCGCAGGAATACACGCTGCAGGACTACTTCGAGAAGCTGCCGGCACGCGTGCGGAGCGAGAACCTCGCAGGCCTCACGAGCTCGTACCTGTTCGACATCAAGGACGCCGGCATGTGGCGCGTCGCGGTCGCCGACGGGAAGCTCGACGTCGCGCAGGGCGACGGCGACGCCGACGTCCGCATCGCCATGTCCGAGCCGGTCTTCAGGAAGCTCGTCGCGGGCGAGCAGAACCCGATGCGCGCCGTGATGACGGGCAAGATCAAGGTCAAGGGCGACCGCGCCGCCGCGGCGAAGCTGCAGAAGATCCTCGTCGGGCCCGACGGGGAGTCCGCGCCCGCCGGGCCGCCGCCGGCGTCGACCTTCCAGCAGGCGCTGCGGGCACGCTCGTCCTCGACGCTCGCCGCCGACGACCGTGCGCTGCTCGAGTCGCTGCTCGCGGACGACGTCGTCTGGCACGGCACCGCCGAGGGCAAGGCGGCGGTGATCGACGCCTGGAACCGCGGCGACGCCGGCGCCCTCGACGACACCGTCTACACCGACGGCATCCACACCGTCTCCTTCGCGACGGTCGGCGGCGAGCGGGAGGCGACGGTCCTGCACGTCGACGAGAACGGCCGCGTGACCGAGATCTGGACGATTCCGAGCGGCGACCATCCGGTCCTGCCCGCGTTCCGCGCCGCCCAGGAGGCCCGCATGCGCGGCGACTTCGGTCCCGACGACATCGCCGCGCTCGAGCGGTTCTTCGAGCCCGACGTGACGTGGCACATGGGCGGCCGCACCGGCTGGGCGCAGGAGAAGGAGGGCCTCGAGCAGGTCGTCGGCACGTTCAAGGCGCTCAAGCAGGCGACGGGCGGGACGTTCGCCGTCGAGGTGCTCGAGCTGTTCGTCGACGACGCGCACGCGATCGGCCGCTCGCACCTGACCGCCGACCGGCCCGACCGGCCCGACAAGCACATGGACGTGGTCGAGGTCAGCCTCTTCCACCTCGACGCCGGCGGCAAGGCGACCGAGTTCTGGGGCATCCCGGAGGACGAGGCGAAGCGCGACTCGTTCTGGATGGACTGAAGCGGGCTGTGGGCGGGGCCCGGCCCCGCCCACCGTTCCTCCTAGGCCGGCTCCGGCATCGGCAGCGCTCCGACCTGCTGGAGCATTCCGAGCATGTCCGACTCGCTCCACTCCTCGACGATCTTCCCGTCCGCGAGGCGGAAGATCGTGATCCCCGTCGTCCGGACGGTCTTGCCGCTCGGCGGGGTGCCCATGAAGTCGCCGCTGTGCGTCCCGACCGACGACCAGCGGGCGACGACCTTGTCGCCCTCGGCGACGAGATCCTCGACGGGCCGCTTCAGATCCGGGAACGAGGAATAGGTCGCGAGCCCGAACTGCCGGTGCATGTCGCGGTCGACGGGCGGCATGCCGGAGAAGTGTCCGACGAGATTCTCCCCGTAGATCTCGTCGTGCTCCGCGAGAAACTGGTCCTGGCCCTCGCTCATCGAGTCGAAGGCGCGCCGGACGATGCTCTTGTTCTGTTCGGTCGACATCGCGCTCCTACTTCCACTCGTAGTACTTGATCTCCATGTCGCGGGCGTTGTCGCCGATCTCGAACTCGAACAGCACCGCGACGCTGTTGAGCTGCACGAAGTGCGGGGAGGCGCTGAAGAAGTAGAGCGCCCCGCGCCACGAGGCCGCGCCCGCGCGGCCGAGCATATGCCCGACGCCGGTGCCCTCGTACGAGGCGGCCTCCGCCTCCTGCGTGAAGATGACGCCGTTCGCGCCGCCCGTGAAGTTCCCGTCGGGGCGGTAGACCGACCAGTACGTCGCATAGTCGACGAACGGGATGCCGAGCATCTCGCCCCGCCCCTGGAACTGGCTCTCGACCTTGACGCCGAAGCCGTCCTTCACCACCCGGAAGGCGGTCACCGTCCCGGACTCGGTCCCGATCTGCTCACCCAGCGCCATCTGTTCCTCCTCGTCGTGTGATCGCGATCCCCGGAGAGGAGGGGCATACCACCGTCTGCTGCGTCGAGTCAACCGCGTTTGTATCCCCTGCGACAGCGGCGTAGGATCGAAAGCCGGATCGATCAGGGAGGTATTGCATGGCGGTGGTCACGAACGAGCAACTCTTCCAGCGGTACTTCGACGAGTGCGCCAACGGCGGCAACCTCGATCTCTGCGACGAGATCTTCGCCGCCGATTACCAGCACCACGATCCGGCGAACCCGGATCCGCGGCCGGTCGTCGGGCCGCAGGGTGTGAAGGCTCACCTCGAGTCGCTGAAAGGCGGCTTCCCCGATCTCGTCTTCGACGTCGAGGACACGATCTCCGACGGCGACCAGATCATCGTCAAATGGACCGCGCGGGGCACGAACACCGGCGACTACTTCGGCATGCCGGCAACCGGCAAGCCGATCGAGATCAGCGGGATGAACACCTGGCGGACGCGCGACGGTCAGGCGATCGAGGGCTGGGTCAACCGCGACGACATGGGGCTGCTCCAGCAGCTCGGTGTCATCCCGTCGCACTAGGCGAGGAGGTCGAGATGGGCGAAGAGCAAGAGCGCTACAAGGAGCTCGTCCTCCGGGAGTACGACGAGATCTGGAACAAGGGCAACTTCGAGTTCGCAGACAAAGCGGTGCATCCGGAGTTCACGGACCACCCGCCGACCCGTTTCTTCGACGTCGGTCGAACGGGCCCTGACGCGCTGATCGAGGCCGGCCGGAGCTTCCGGAACGCGTTTCCCGACTTCCACGACACGCCGGAGCTCGTGCTCGCCGAGGGCGACACCGTCGCCTACCTCGGGATGATCTCCGGCACGCAGGAGAACGAGTTGTTCGGCTTCCCCTCCAACGGTCGCTCGATGCGGGTGTGGGGGGTCAACTTCTTCAAGATGCGCGACGGGATGATCGCCGAGCGCTGGGGCCAGTTCGACGTCCTGACGATGATGCAGCAGCTGGGGCTCGTGCCCGGGCCGCCGCAGGATGTGTCAGGTGAGGAGCAGCACGGCGACCCGATGCGCGCCGCGAACGAGAGCAGCGACGACGTCGACCGCAACAAGGCCGTGTATGCGCGGATGGTCGAGGAGGTCGTGAACAAGGGCAACTTCGACGTCGTCGACGAGCTCTTCCATCCCGACTACGTCGACCATGCCGCGCCGCCGGGCTCACCGCCCGGGCTCGAGGGCGTGAAGATGGTGTTCTCGATGTTCCGGACGGGCTTCCCGGACGTGAAGTTCACGATCGACCAGATGGTCGGCGAGGGCGACTACGTCGCGACGCTCGTGCACGGCGAGGGGACGCACACCGGCCAGTTCATCCAGTTCCCGCCGAGCGGGAAGCACGCGCAATGGCGGTCGGTCGGCTTCTTCCGCGTCGAGGACGGGAAGATCCGCGAGCACTGGGGCATCCCCGACCTGCTCGGGCTGCTGATCCAGATCGGGGTCATCCCGCCGCCCAACGCGGAGAGCGCGAGCGGCACGCTCGAGGCGCAGGTGCAGTCATGAGCGCCGAGCAGAATCGCGAGCTGATCCGCCGCTTCTACGACGAAGGGTGGACGAAGAACAACCTCGACGTGTACGACGAGCTCGTCACCGAGGACTTCACCGACCACCAGGCGATGCCCGGGCTACCGCCGGGACGCGAGGGGTTCAAGGCGCTGAACGTGATGTTCCGCGCCGCGTTCCCCGACCTCCGGGTCGACGTCGACAACGTCGTCGCCGAGGACGACAAGGTCGGGTGCCGCTGGCGCTCGACCGGTACGCACGAGGGCGAGCTGTTCGGGATCCCGCCGACCGGCAACAAGGTCGACGTGACGGCGACGGTGTTCTACCGCGTCGAGAACGGCCGGCTGGCCGAAGGCTGGATCGCGCGCGACGACGTCGGGCTGATGCGGCAGCTCGGCGTCATCCCGAGCCAGTAGGGAGCGACGACGCCGCGGCGGGCAGCTCCGCCGCGGCGCCGCCCCCGAGCACGACGGTCGCGAGCGCGCTCGTCGCGGCGCGGTTGACGCAGAACGGCGAGACGACGTGCGTCTCCGCCGGTTCGCCGACATGGACGCCGCGCAGCAGCAGGACGACGGCCGCGCAGCCTGCGAGCGCCACCGCCGCGAGCAGCCAGTAGCCGAGGCGGAACCCGTCGACCATCGCCTGCGCCGGCGGCATCCCGTCGGCGACGGCGTGCGCGAGATGCGTCGCGAAGATCGTCGAGACGATGGCAACGCCGACCGCGCCGCCCACCTGCTGGGTCGTGTTCATCAGCCCCGACGCGAGCCCGGTCTGGCGCTCCGGGACACCCGCGAGCGCCACGATCGAGATCGGTACGAAGCTGAAGCCGGTGCCGAGGCCGATCAGGACGAGCGGCCCGAACAGATCGCGGAAGTACGTGCCGTCGACCGGGATCTGCGCGAAGTAGACGAGCCCGCCGCACATGAACGCGACGCCCGCCGTCATCACGTACTTCGGGCCGAGCCGCGTGACGAGCGCCTCCGCCGCGCCCGCCGCGACGATCGCCGTCAGCGCGGTCGCGAGCATCGCCAGGCCGGTCTGCAGCGCCGAGTAACGCAGCACCTGCTGCGCATAGAGCGTCAGGACGAAGAAGGTGCTGAACATGACGGCGCCGACGACGATGCCGAGCACGTTCGCCGTCGTCACGGTCCGTAGACGCCAGATCGAGAGCGGCATCAGCGGCTCCGATGACCGTTGCTCAACGAGCAGGAACACGCCGAGCAGCGTGACCGCGACGACGAGCAGCACGATCGTCCTCGTCGCGGCCCAGCCGACGTCGGGCGCCTTCGAGATCGCGTACACGAGGAGCGCAATCGAAGCGCTGCTGACGACCGCACCGAGCGGGTCGTAGCGGCGGCGCGTGACGGCGATGCGGCTCTCACGCACGAACACCGGCGTCAGCGCGAGCGCGGCGGCGCCGATCGGCACGTTGACGAAGAAGATCCAGTCCCAGCCGGCGTACTTCGTGAGGATGCCGCCGAGGATGACGCCGACGGCTGCGCCGCTGCCGCCGAGCGCGCCCCACACGCCGAGCGCCTTGTTCCGCTCGGCGCCCTCGGGGAACGCGGTGCTGACGATCGAGAGCGCGGCCGGCGCGATCACTGCCGCGCCGACGCCCTGCACCGCCCTGAAGACGATCAGCGTCGTCTCGGAGCGCGACAACCCGCAGCCGAGCGAGGCGCCTGTGAAGAGGACGACGCCGGCCGCGAACACGGCGCGGCGCCCGAGCAGGTCGGCGGCGCGGCCGCCGAGCAGGAGGAAGCCGCCGAACGCGATCGCGTAGGCGCTGACGACCCACTGCAGGTTCTCGGGCGCGAAGTGGAGCTGCCGGCCGATCGTCGGCAGCGCGACGTTGACGATCGAGATGTCGAGCCCGGTCATCAGGAACGCTGCGCCGACGACGCCGAGCGCCTGCCAGCGGCGGGGGTCCGGTGCGGGGCCGGCGGCGTCTGCGCTAGACATCGGTCGCGGCGACCGTGCCGTCCGGCGACGCCGCGGCGGGCTCGCCGCTTTCGCCCCAGACGTTCTTCGCGCGCGGAACCAGGTACGACGCGACCGCGCCGACCGCGACGATCGCGGCGCCGACGTAGACGGCGATCTTCATCCCGTCCACGAACGGCTGGCCCGCGAAGTCGGGCGGAGCGGGGTAATGCCCCTTCTCGGCGAAGATCGCCGCCAGCACGGCGATCCCGAAGACGCCGCCGAGCTCGCGGAG
The DNA here is from genome assembly GCA_036503495.1 of Gaiellaceae bacterium. Taxonomy (GTDB): domain Bacteria; phylum Actinomycetota; class Thermoleophilia; order Gaiellales; family Gaiellaceae; genus Palsa-739. Next base: position 22,017 of record DASXWV010000065.1, on the reverse strand, counting down.
GGCGTTGTTCGCGCCCGACGCCTGGCCCTCTTCCTCCGGCCGGACGGCCGCGAGCACGACGTTCGCGACCGGGGCGAAGAAGAGGCCCATGCCGACGCCGGCGAGGATGAACGGCACGAGCAGGTGCGAGAACGGGACGGTCGGCGTCGCCACGGCGGCCATCCAGAAGAGGGCGATCGCCTGCGAGACGAGCCCCGCCACCATGAGCAGGCGGCCGCCGACGCGGTCGGAGAGGATGCCGGCGACCGGCGCCACGAACATCGTCACGCCCGTCCACGCGAGCATCCGGAGGCCGGCCTGCAGCGCGCTGTAGTGCTGCACCGTCTGCAGGAACTGGGTCAGCAGGAAGATCGAGCCGAACATCCCGAAGTACATGAACACCGAGGCCGCGTTCGCGGCCGCGAACGAGCGCATCCGGAAGAAGCGGAGCGGCAGCATCGGCGTCGACGACCGGCCCTCCCACCAGAGGAAGACGCAGAGCACGACCGCGCCGCCGATCAGGCCGAGCAGGACTTCCGTCGAGCCCCAGCCGATCGCGTTCGCGCGTACGAGCCCCCAGACGATCCCGAACAGGCCCACGCTCGCGAGCACGAGCCCTTCGAAGTCGAGGTGGGCATACGGGCCGCGCGACTCGTCGAGCGCCCGCCACGCGAGCGGGATCGCGATCAGGCCGATCGGGACGTTGAGCCAGAAGATCCACTGCCACGCGATCCCGGTGACGATCGCGCCGCCGACCACGGGGCCGATCGCGACTGCGAGCCCGGCGATGCCGCCCCAGGCGCCGATGATCGCGCCGCGCTTCTCCGCCGGCGTCGCGTACGCCAGGATCGTCAGCGTCAGCGGCGTGACGATCGCGCTGCCGAGGCCCTGGAGCGCGCGCGCGACGAGCAGGACGTTGATGTCGTTCGAGAGCGCCGCCATCGCCGACGCGGCGGTGAAGATCGCAAGACCGATGATGAACAGCCGCTTGCGGCCGAAGCGGTCGCCGAGCGCCGCGCCGGTGAGCAGGAGCACCGCGAACGTCAGCGTGTACGCGTTGACGGTCCACTCGAGATCGGACAGCGTCGCGTGCAGGTCACGCTGGATGACGGGGATCGCGGTGACGACCACGAGGTTGTCGAGCGCCGTCATGAACAGCGCGATCGTGGTGATCAGGAATGTCCACGCGAGCTTGTTCTGGGCCATGTCGAGAGCTCCTGAATCGGCGACTGAGGTCCGAGTCTTGCACGAAAATCAGCGCTTGGGAATGGGCCGATCGAGAGCTAGGCTCATGGGGGGATGACGACGATCCAGGCGAAGCCCGTCGTCGCGCGGGACCACTGTCTTGCGCCCGATCGGGTCGTCGATGCACCGATCTACGGCGGCCGCTACGGCCGCATGTTCGAGGGTCTGCCGGCGTTTTCGGCCGAGGAGGCGTTCCTCCACATGATCGGCTCCGCGGGCGGCATCTGCGACGCGTCGCCTGCCGAGTCGGCGGGCTCCGACGACGCGACCGTCGCCGCCGGCTGGCCGTTCCTCGGCCAGTTCGTCGCGCACGACATCACGGCCGACCGCTCGCCGCTGCGCTCGCACGCAGAGGAAGGACAGCTGCGCAATTTCCGCACGCCGCGCCTCAACCTCGAGTGCGTGTACGGCGGCGGCCCCGTCGGCAGCCCGTACCTCTATTCGCGCGACGATCCCGCGAAGCTGCTGCTCGGGCCGGGCGGCAACGACGTCCCGCGCAACCAGGAGGGGCTCGCACTGATCGGCGACCCGCGCAACGACGTGCACGTCTTCGTCAACCAGCTGCACGTCGCGTTCCTGCATGCGCACAACCTGCTCGTCGACGCGCTGCGCGAGGACGGCGTGGCCGAGCCCGACGTCTTCGACGAGGCGCGCCGCGCGACGATGTGGCACTACCAGTGGATCCTCGTCCACGACTACCTGCCCGTCCTGATCGGGCGGGAGCTCGTCGAGGACCTCCGCGACAACGGCCCGCGGTACTACCACCACGAGGGGACGCCGTACATCCCGTTCGAGTTCGCGGACGCGGCGTTCCGCTACGGCCACAGCCAGATCCGCCACCGCTACCGGATCACCGAGGGCGGGCCGGAGCTGCCCATGTTCCCGGATCTGATGGGGTTCGGCCCGGTGACGCCGGAGCGGAGCGTCGACTGGCACCTGTTGTTCGACCTGCCGGGGATGCCGCCCGCGCAGCGGTCGAAGCGGATGGACGGGAAGCTGCCGGCGAGCCTGATCCAGCTGCCGGCGCAGATCACCGGCGACGTCGACGACGAGGCGTACCACTCGCTCGCGGCGCGCGACCTGCAGCGCGGGCAGGCGATCGGCCTCCCGTCGGGCGAGGCGGTCGCCCGGCACATCGGCGCCGAGCTGGTCGAGCCCGAGACGATCGGCCTCGGCGCGCACGGCTGGCGCGGCGAGACGCCGCTCTGGTTCTACATCCTCCGCGAGGCGGACGTGCTCGGCGACGGCGATCGTCTCGGCCCGGTCGGCGGCCGGATCGTCGGCGAGGTGCTCGCCGGCATCCTCGCAGCCGATCCGGAGTCGTTCGTCGCCAACGGGCCCGACTGGCGGCCGTCGCTGCCCGCCGCCGGCGAGACGTTCTCCCTCGCCGACCTGCTGACGATCTCCCAGACGAATGGAGCCGAATGAGCGCTGTTTGCAGCCACGTCGACACGATCAACCTCGATGTCGAGCCCTCGAGCACCGAGGGGTGCTCGGAGTGCCTGAAAATCGGCGGCTGGTGGGTGCACCTCCGCGAGTGCATGGAGTGCGGCGAGGTCGGCTGCTGCGACAACTCGCCCAACCGGCACGCGACGAAGCACCACCACGCGACGGGCCACCCGATCATCCGCTCGCTCGAGCCGGGCGAGAGCTGGTTCTGGTGCTTCGAGGACCAGGTGGCCTTCGAAGTCGAGGCGTGACCCCTTGGTTGTAGTCGATTCGCGTCTCTGCGAGACTCGAATCCAACTGTCCCGCGTCGAAAGTGAGTCAGTCAGATGCCGGTCATCAACATCAAGTTCATCAAGGACGTCGTCGCGACGGAGGAGCAGAAGGCCGAGCTCATCGTCAAGATGACGGATACCTTCGTGGGCGTTCTCGGCGACGTCGTGCGCCCGTTCACCTACGTGATCATCGACGAGACGCCCGTCGGCGCCTGGGGGATCGCCGGCAAGCCGATGCCGGATCTCGAGTACCTGATCGGCGAGGAGCACGCCGGCGTGATCGAGCGGTCGAACCAGGCGATGCGCGACGCGATCGCGCAGATGGCCGAGCAGGGCGACCAGACCGAGAACGCCGCGTAGGGATGTCGACGCCGGAGGAAGCCAAGGAAGTCATCCGCCGCTGGAACAACGAGGGCTGGTCCGGCGGGAAGTACGACCTCGCCTACGAGATCATCTCGCCGAACATGACCGTCCACGGCGCGGGCGGACAGGCGGTCGGCATGGGGCCCGACGGGCTCATCGACCTGATCAAGACCTGGCGCACCGCGTTCCCCGACGGCTCGATGGCGATCGACGACCTGATCGTCGAGGGCGACACGGTCGCGATTCGCAACACGTGGCACGGGACGCACGACGCGGAGTTCTACGGGGTGCCGCCGAGCGGCAAGACCGTCGCCGTCACGTCGGTCGGCATCGACCGCGTTGTCGGCGGCCTCGTCACCGAGGGCTGGGGCGAGCTCGACATGGTCGGGATGATGCAGCAGATGGGCGCGCTGCCCGCCGTCGGCCCCGGCGCCGTCGCCGCCGGACGCTCCTCCGACTGGGGCGAGACGCGCTCGAGCGCCGGCGACGGCGACCCGCAGGCGAACAAGGACGTCCTCGTCCGGCTCGTGCAGGCGCTCGCGGCCGGCGACGACGCCGCCGCGCGCGCGCTCCTCGCCGACTCGTTCGTCGACCACAGCCCGAGCTGGGGCACCGATACCGCCGACGCGGTGCTCGCGTCGTACGGCGAGCTGCGCCGCGCGATGCCCGACCTGCGGTTCGACGTCGACCGCGAGAACATGGTCGCCGAACGCGACCAGGTCGCCGCGCACTCGATCGTGCGCGGCACGCACACCGGCGAGCCGCTGTTCGGCGCCGAGCCGTCGGGCAACGAGATCGTGTGGACGCACACCGACTTCGTCCGTATTGCCGACGGCAAGGTGGTCGAGCGCTGGAGCGCGAGCGACACGCTCACGCTGTACCAGCAGGCAGGCGTCCTGCCGGTGCCGGTCGAGTCGTGATCCTGCGCTAGAGATCGAGGAGGAACGGTGGCGAAGCCCGAAGACATCACGCTGGAGGACAAGGCCGGCCAGTGGGACCGGCTGGTCGCAACGAACGATCCGACCGAGATCGCGAACAAGGCGATCATCGCGCGCTACGTCTACGCGACGAACGTGAACGATTTCGACAGCTTCGACGGCTACGTCGCCGAGGACTACGTCGAGCACGACCCGATCCCCGGGCAGCAGCCGGGCCGCGAAGGGCTGAAGGAGGCGTACAAGATCTTCGCCGGCCCGTTCCCGGACGCGTACTTCGTCTTTGCCGATCTGATCTGCGAGGGCGACATGGTCTTCGGGCGCGGCGAGATCAGCGGCACCCACGAGGGCGAGTTCTTCGGCATCCCCCCGTCCGGCAAGAAGGTGCACTGGACGGGCACCCGGCTGTTCCGCGTGCAGGACGGCATCGTCACCGACGGCTGGTTCAACGTCGACATGGTCGGGCTGCTCCAGCAGATGGGCGCGATCCCGGGCTGGCAGGAGCCGCCGCCGACGCCGCCGCTGCCGACCGGCTCGCCCGGCACGCGCGAGGAATCGCGGCAGATCATGGAGACGCTGATGAACGAGGTCTGGGGCAAGGGCCGCATCGAGCTCGCCGACGAGCTCTTCCATCCGCAGGCGATCTGCCCGAGCGCGCCGACGCTCCCGGTCGGGCCGGAGGGCACGAAGCAGATCGTGCAGATGGTCCGCTCCGCGTTCCCGGACTACTGGATCAAGATCGAGACCCTCGCGGCCGAGGCCGACCGCGTCGGCGCCCGCATCACGCAGGGCGGCACGCACCAGGGCGAGTTCTTCGGCGTCCCCGCGACCGGCAAGACGGTCGAGTGGTCGGAGATGGCGATCCTCCGCATCGGCGACGGCCGGATCCTCGGCACGTGGTTCGACAGCGACATCGCCGGGCTGTTCCAGCAGCTGGGCATCGGGCAGCAGGCGGAGGCGGAAGCGACCGCATGACGACGGCCCTGTCGACGGAGGAGAAACGGAACGTTCTCAAGCGCGTCAGCCGCGAGGTCTTCGGTCAGGGCAACATGGAGAGCGCCGACGAGCTGATCTCGCCGGACTTCGTCGATCACGACCCGCTGCCGGGCATGCCCGCGAACCGCGAAGGGTTCAAGACGGTCGTGCAGATGTTCCGGTCGGCATTTCCCGACTTCGAGGTCGATCTCGTGCACACGATCGTGCAAGGCGACAAGGTCGTCGACCACGTCGCCTCCCGCGGGACGCACCAGGGCGAGTTCATGGGCATCCCCGGGACCGGCAAGCCGATCAGCACGTCGGCGATCGTGATCAGCCGGCTCGACGAGGAGGGCCGGATCGCCGAGCGGTGGCAGCGGTTCGGCGCGATGCAGCTGCTGCAGCAGATCGGCGTCGTGCCGGGCTGGGAGGAGCCGCCGCCGGTGCCGCCGATGCCGGACGTCACGGGCGGCCGCGAGACGACTGTCGACGAGAACACGGAGATCATGCAGCGCCAGCTCGCGATCTGGAACCACGGCGACTACGACGTCGCCGACGAGATCTTCCATCCCGGCGCGATCACGCCCGACGCGCCGCAGCTCCCGCCGGGCCCGGAAGGCTGCAAGGTGGTCGCCCGCATGTTCCGCTCGGCGTTCCCCGACTTCAACATGACGGTCGAGGATGTCGTCGCGGAAGGCGATCTCGTCTGCTGCCGCTTCCGGCAGACGGGCACGCACGAGGGCGAGCTGTTCGGCATCCCGCCGACCGGCCGCGCCGTCGACTTCGGCGAGATGGCGATCTGCCGGATCGCCGACGGGAAGATCGTCGCGTCGTGGTTCCAGACCGACATGACCGGCCTGATGAGCCAGCTCGGCGTCGGGGGCGAGCAGCCGGCGCCGGCGTAGGAGCGCGCTCGATGGAACGGGTCACATTCACGAGCGGCGGGCTGACGCTCGTCGGCAACCTGCACCTGCCGCCGGGCGGACGCGACAATCTGCCCGCGCTGGCGCTGACCGGGCCGCTCACGGGCGTCAAGGACCAGGTCGTCGGGACGTACGCCGAGCGGCTCGCCGAACGGGGCTTCGTCACGCTCGCGTTCGACCACCGCAACTTCGGCGAAAGCGAGGGGACGCCGCGCCAGCACGAGGATCAGGCCGGCAAGGTCACCGACCTTCGCGACGCGGTCAGCTACCTCGCGTCACGGCCCGAGGTCGACGCCGAGCGGATCGGCGTCGTCGGCGTCTGCCTCGGCGGCTCGTACGCCGTGCGCGCCGCCGCCTTCGATCCACGTGTCCGCGCCGTGGCCGGGATCGCCGCTGCGTACAACAGCCCGCACCGTATGCGCGACATGCTCGGCGCCGACGGCTTTCGGCAGCGGCTCGGCGACGTCGTCGACAATCTCGCGCGCGAGGCCGAGGGCGGCGACACGGCGTACGTGCCGGCCGTCAGCGAGGACGGCCCGGCGGCGATGGCCGGCGAGGAGCCGTTCGCCTACTACGGCACGGAGCGGTCGAAGAGCGCCGTCTGGGAGAACCGGCTCAGCGTCGATTCGTTCTGGCAGCTGATGACGCTCGACGCCCTCTCGGCGGTGAGGCTGCTCGACCGGACGCCGTTCCTGATCGTGCACGGCCGCGTCGACGCGTACTGCACGCCCGAGGGCGCACAGATCGCGTACGACAGCTCGCCGGGGCCGAAGGAGATCGAGTGGCTCGACACGTCGAACCACATCGATCTCTACGACCAGCCGCAGTTCGTCGACCCGGCTGTCGAGCGCGCGGCGGGGTTCTTTGCCGAGCAGCTCGCCCCACGGGCGGCCGCCGCACCCGCCTAGCCCGGCGTCGGCGCCGCCTGCCCCGCCAGCTCGGCCGCCTCGTTGAAGAGGTTCATGTTGCCGCCCGCGTAGATCGAGCGCAGGTCGCGGTGCTTGATCTTCCAGCCGTCGTCGGTGCGCACGAAGCGGTCGGTGTAGGTGCCCCAGACCGTGAAGACGCCCCCGCCCGGCGCGCCTTCCTGGAAGTGGTTGGCCTGGAGGTTGCAGAACGCCGTCGCGGTGTCCCCGTCGACCTCGACGGCGTAGTTCCCCTGCAGGTGCTGCGTCGCCTGGAGGTTCTGGAGCGCGCCCCGGCAGAGATCGACCACGGCCTGGGGCGTGTCGAGCGCGCCCACGCCGGCGATGTTGCCGAAGTCGGCGTCGCCGTCGGGCGTGAAGCACGACGCGAGCAGATCCCAGTCGCGCGTGTCGAGCGCCGTCGTGTACGCGTTCATCACGTCGACGATCTGCTTCTCGTCGAGCAGGCGCTGCACCGTTGCCTCATCCATCGGGGGGTCTCCTTCCGAGTCGCTGGTCTCGGAGGCGATCATGCGCCATCCGCGGCTCCCGGTCTAGACGGTACTGGTCTAGACGGCACTGGTCTTCCTTCATAGACTCGAAGGTCGTGCGTCGGATCAAAAGCGTGAAGGGAGCTTGGGCAGAATGAGCAAGAGAATCCTCGTGGTGCTGTCGGAGTGGGGCTTCTGGGGCGAGGAGCTCGTCGGCCCGCTGGAGGTCTTCGACGAGAACGGGTACGACGTCGACTTCATGACGCCGACGGGCAAGCGCCCCGTCGCGATCGGGGTGAGCATGGATCCCGACTACGTCGATCCGCCGCTCGGCCGCAGCGTCACGTCGAACGCGATGGCCGAGAAGGTGAAGGAGATCGACTCCTCGCCGCGCCTCGACAATCCCATGAATCTGTCCGAGCTGATGCCGGAGCGGCCGTACCACAGCGAGGAAGACTTCCTCCGCAAGGACGAGGCCTACTACCGCGAGCGCGACGCGAAGGCGAAGGAGTTCCTCGACAAGTACGATGCGCTGCTGATCGTCGGCGGCTCCGGCCCGATCGTCGACCTCGTCAACAACCAGCGCCTGCACGACCTGATCCTCGCGTTCTACGACGCGGACAAGCTGATCGGCGCGGAGTGCTACGGCGTCACGTGCCTCGCGTTCGCCCGCAACTGGGAGGATCGCAAGAGCATCATCTCCGGGAAGCACGTCACCGGCCACTGCATCGAGTACGACTACAAGTACGGCACCGGCTTCATGGGCACGAACTTCGTCATGGGCCCGCCGCCGTATCCGCTCGAGTGGATCCTCCGCGACGCGACGGCGCCGGGCGGGGCGTATCACGGCAACTACGGCCACGAGACGTCGGTGATCGTCGATTACCCGTTCGTCACCGGCCGCTCGACGCCGGACTCGTACCTGACCGGCCAGAAGATGGTCGAGGTGCTCGAGCAGGGCCTCAAGCAGTGGGGCTTCCACCCGAGCGCGGTGGCGGCTACGACGTAGTGGCGAAGGCGAAAGCAGGGCGCTTCGCGATCCTCGAGCAGTTCCTCGAGGACGGAATCACATACATGTTCGGGAACCCCGGCACCGTCGAGCAGGGGTTCCTGGACGCGCTCGGTGAGTACCCGCAGCTGCGGTACATCACGGCGCTCCAGGAGACGATCGCGGTCGCGATGGCCGACGGGTACGCGCGCGCGACGCAGCGGCCGACGCTCGTGCAGCTGCACAGCGGCGTCGGCCTCGGCAACGGCGTCGGGATGATGTACCAGGCGAAGCGGGGCGGAGCTCCGCTCGTCGTCATCGCCGGCGAGTCGGGCGTCCGCTACGACTCGATGGACGCGCAGATGGCCGCCGACCTCGTCTCGATCGCGAAGCCGGTGACGAAGTGGTCGACGCGCGTCGTCGATCCGACGTCGACGCTCCGCGTCTTGCGGAAGGCGATCAAGATCGCCGCGACGCCGCCGACGGGGCCGGTCTTCGTCGCGCTGCCGATGGACGTGCTCGACGCCGACTGCACGGAGGAGGTGCGGCCGACGAGCTTCCCCGACACACGCGTCGCGCCGACGGCCGACGCCGTTTCCCGGGCGGCCGCGCTGCTCGCGAACGCAGCGCGGCCGCTCGTGATCATGGGTGACGGCGTCGCGTTCTCCGGCGGCCAAACCGAGCTGACGCGGGTCGCCGAGCTGCTCGGCGCCGCCGTCTGGGGCGCGAACTCGTCGGAGGTCAACATCGACTCCGACCATCCGCTCTTCCGCGGGCAGCTGGGCCACATGTTCGGCGAGCACAGCAAGTCGGTCACCGCCGAGGCGGACGCCGTGCTGATCGTCGGCACGTACGTCTTCCCCGAGGTGTTCCCGGTCCTCGACGGCGCGTTTGCGCCCGACGCACGGATCGTGCACGTCGATCTCGACGCCTACGAGATCGCGAAGAACCATCCCGTCGACATCGGCCTCGTCGCCGACCCGAAGACGACGCTCGGGCTGCTCGCCGACGAGCTCGAGCGGATCCTCGGGCCGGCCGAGCGGCAGGCCGCGGAGCAGCGGCTGACCGGGCTCGAGCAGCAGAAGCGCAAGGAGCTCGAGACGGCGCACGCGCAGGACCGCGAGCACGAGGGCGACGTGCCGATGCACCCGTCGACGTTCATGGCCGAGCTGGCGCGCCAGGTGCCGGAGGACGTCGTCGTCTTCGACGAGGCGCTGACCGCGTCGCCGGAGCTGACGCTGCACCTGCCGCCGCGGCTCCCCGGCCACTACTTCTCGACGCGCGGCGGCTCGCTCGGCGTCGGCTTTCCGGGCGCAATCGGCCTCAAGCTCGCGCTGCCGGACAAGACGGTCGTCGGCTTCAGCGGCGACGGCGGCGCGATGTACACGATCCAGGCGATGTGGACGGCGGCGCGCCACGGGATCGGCGCGAAGTTCGTCGTCTGCAACAACCGCAGCTACCAGCTGCTGAAGCTGAACGTCCAGCAGTACTGGCGCGAGCGCGACGTGTCGGAGCACGGCTTCCCCGGCTCGTTCGACCTCGGGCAGCCGGAGCTCCGCTTCGACGAGCTCGCCCGCGGCATGGGCGTCCCCGCAACGCGCGTCGAGTCGCCCGACGAGGTCGCGCCCGCGATCTCGGAGGCGCTCGAGACCGACGGCCCGTACCTGATCGACCTCGTCGTGCACCAGGAGGTCCCCCAGCACGACGAGGACGCCGCCAACCGGCGCCCCGTCGCCGGCACCCGGGCCCATTCGTGATCGAGAAAAGGAGGTTGCAGTGAGCGATGCGCTGACGAAGGAGGAGATCGACGATCTCGCCGACCGCTGGTACAAGGCGCTCGACGTCCACGCGCCGGTCGAGGAGCTGCACGCGATGCTGCTCGACGACGGCAACGAGATGCTCTGGCCCGAGGGCCCGACGCACGGCCACAAGGAGTTCACCGGCTGGTACGACCGCGTGACGCGCCTCTTCTTCGACGAGGTGCACACGCTGAAGAAGGTCGAGCCGAAGATCGACGGCGACTCCGCCGACGTCGAGGTGGTCGTCAACTGGCAGGCGAAGACGTGGAATCCGCCGGAGCCGAAGAGCAAGTGGCTCGGCTTCGACGCGTACCAGACGTGGCAGGTCGTGCGCTCGCCGGAGACCGGCAAGGCCGTGATCAAGCGCTACGCCGTCGACAACCTCGACCCGATGCCGGGGTCGGAAGGCCTCTAGCGTTTCCCTTGGAAAAGCCATATTCCCATGACATGATCGGCCCCTCATGAGTCTCGAAGGCAAGAAGGTCGCGGTGCTCGTCGAGAGCGACTACTACGAGCCGGAGATCTGGTACTACCAGCGCCGGTTCGAGGAGGAAGGAGCGGAAGTCCACTTCCTGACGCGCCTCTGGGGGCAGGAGCGGATCACCTTCACCGGGCACGAGTGGAAGGTTCCATTCGACGTCGACCGCTCGTTCGAGGGGATGGACGACGAGGAGCTGCGCTCGTACGCGGCCGTGATCGTCCCCTCGGGCATGGTCGCCGACCGCCTGCGCTACACCGAGGACATCGAGAAGCTGCCGCCGGCGACGGAGTTCCTCAAGCGCGCCTTCGCCGAGCCGGACGTGCTGAAGGGGATCATCTGCCACGGCATGTGGCTCGTCGCGCCGGCGCCGGAGCTCGTCCGCGGCCGGCGGGTCGTCGCGCACAACAACCTGCTCGGCGACGTCAAGAACATGGGCGCCGACTACGTGAACGAGGACGTCGTCGTCGACGGCGACCTCGTCACCGGCCGCACCGGAGGGCACTGCCACCTGTTCGCGAAGAAGATCATTCAGCTGCTGGAGGAGCAGCAAAGCGCGAACGGCGGATGACGGCGATCAACCACATGGGGATCTCTTGCGCCGATCCGCTCCGGGTGGAGGAGTGGTACTCGAAGCATTTCGGCTTCACGAGGAAGCGGGTCTACCTGCCAGGGCCCGACCAGGTCGTCGTGATCGGCAACGAGGGCGCGAGCCTCGAGCTGTTCCCGGCGAAGGGGGAGGCGCCGCCGCCGCGCGGCGAGGCCGACGGCCCGGCATACCCGGGCTGGCGGCACGTTGCCTTTCTCGTCGACGACCTCGACGCGAAGCTTGCGGAAATGGGGGATGACGCGAAGATCACGCTCGGACCGCTCGACATGGGCGAGTTCATCGAGGGGATGCGTGTCGCCTGGATCTCGGACCCAGAAGGGAACATCGTTGAGCTCAACCAAGGCTACGTCGACGAGCAAGACCCGCCGCCGCCGCCGTTCGATCGCTGACGTCGTCCCGACGATCGAGCCCGGGCGGCCGCTGCCGCTCGGCGCGAGCGTCGACGACGAGGGCGTCAACTTCTCCCTCTTCTCGGAGGACGCGACCGGCGTCGAGTTGCTGCTCTTCGACGCGCACGACGACATCCACCCGATCGTCACCGTGCCGCTCGACCCCGAGGTCAACCGGAGCTTTCACTTCTGGCACGTCTACGTCCGGCACCTGACGGCCGGCTACCAGTACGCGTACCGCGTCACCGGCCCGAACAAGCCGGGCGCGCGGTTCGACCGCGAGAAGGTGCTGCTCGACCCGTACGCGAAGGGGAACACGAACACGCTCTGGAAGCCCGTCGACGCGTGCCTCCCCGGCGACAACCTCGCGACGTCGATGCGGTCGGTGATCGTCGACGGCCGCGGCTACGACTGGGAGGGCGACACGCCGCTCGGCCGGCCGATGAACGAGACGATCGTCTACGAGATGCACGTGCGCGGCTTCACGGCGTCGTCCACGTCGGGCGTCGAGCATCCCGGCACGTTCGCGGCGGTGATCGAGAAGATCCCGTACCTGCAGGCGCTCGGCGTCACCGCCGTCGAGCTGCTGCCCGTCTTCGCGTTCGACGAGCGGGAGGTGCGCGGGATCAACCCGATCGACGGCTCGCCGCTGCACAACTTCTGGGGCTACGACCCGTACCTGCACTTCTCGCCGCAGGGGAGCTACTGCGTCGCGCCGGAGCAGGGCGACCAGATCACCGAGTTCCGCGACATGGTGAAGGCGCTGCACAAGGCCGGGATCGAGGTGATCCTCGACGTCGTCTTCAACCACACCGGCGAGGGCAACCACCAGGGGCCGACGATCAGCTTCAAGGGGCTCGGCAACGACGCGTACTACATCCTGCACCCGACCGAGCCGCAGTACTACATGGACTACTCGGGCTGCGGCAACACGGTCAATGCGAACCATCCCGTGACGGCGAAGTTCATCCTCGACTGCCTGCACTACTGGGTCGAGGAGATGCACGTCGACGGCTTCCGCTTCGACGAGGGCTCGATCCTCCACCGCGGCGCCGACGGCGGCCCGATGGAGTTCCCGCCCGTCGTCTGGGGCATCGAGCTGTCGGAGCCGCTGAAGGACACGAAGGTGATCGCCGAGCCGTGGGACGCCGGCGGGCTCTACGACGTCGGCCGCTTCCCGGGCTCGCGCTGGTCGGAGTGGAACGGCCGGTTCCGCGACGACGTGCGGAAGTTCGTGCGCGGCGACGGCGGCCTGACCTCCGCAATCGCGACGCGCATCGCAGGCAGCGCCGACATCTACCAGGGGAAGTCGCGCGGGCCGATGAACAGCGTCAACTTCATCACCGCGCACGACGGGTTCACGCTGCACGACCTCGTCTCGTACAACGCGAAGCACAACGACGCGAACGGCGAGGGCAACCGCGACGGGATGGACGACAACATCAGCTGGAACCACGGTGTCGAGGGGCCGACCGACGATCCCGCCGTCAACGAGCTTCGCCGCCGCCAGGTCAAGAACTTCGCGGCGATCCTGCTGCTCTCGCAGGGGACGCCGATGCTCGTCGCCGGCGACGAGATCTGCCGGACGCAGCACGGCAACAACAACGCGTACTGCCAGGACAACGAGATCAGCTGGTTCGACTGGAACCTGGCGCAGGAGGAGGAGCAGAACACGTTCCGCTTCTTCCGCGAGCTGATCGCGCTCCGGCGCCGGCAGACGAACCTGCAGCGGCGGACGTTCCTCTCCGGCGCGCCGAACCGGCGCGGGCTGCCCGACATCCAGTGGCACGGCCTCGAGCTGAACCAGCCCGACTGGAACAGCCCGTACGCGCGCACGCTCGCGTTCACGCTCGCCGCCGACGACGACTGGTTCACGCCCGAGGCCGACCTGCACGTGCTGCTGAACATGGACGACGCGGCGCACGATTTCGCGATCCCGACGCTGCCGGATCGCCGCTGGCAGCTGTTCGCAGACACGTCGAAGCCGTCGCCCGAGGACATCTCGGCGCCCGGCGAGGAGCGGCCGTTCGACGGCGACCGCTACACCGCTGCCGGCCGCAGTGTCGTCATCTTCACGTCTATCGAGCGCTGACCCCCCGAGGAGGAACCACGATGCCGAACGCCTTGAAGTTCACGTTCTCCGATCTGATCGCGGGAACGGTCACCTCGTACCGTGCGGACGAGGACACGTTCACGCTGCAGACGATCGACGGACGGGAGTTCGACGTCGTTCTCACTTCGCAGACGTTCGCCGAGGTCGTGCGGAACCTCGGCGAGGCGTATGTCGACGCGAGCGGGCAGATGCGCGACATGCTCGACCGCGGCCGCATGCTGTACGCGTACGGGACGTTCTATCCCGAGCACAACGACTACACCTTCGAGGCGAAGCGCATCGTCTTCGTCGGCCGCACGTCGCACGACTTCGTCTTCGAGCGGCCGAACTGGTGGGTGCACCAGATCCGCGAGGTCGCCGACTTCTACCTGCACGCGCAGTGGCCGGACGGCGACATCGACTACCGCGAGTACCGGACGCGGCTGACGCTCGAGGGCGACAAGCTGCCCGGCACCCGGCAGGAGACGGACACGATCTCCCGCCTCGTGTACGGGATGGCGACCGCGTACATGCTGACGGGCGAGGACCGGTTCCTCGAGGCGGCGGAGAAGGGAACGGAGTACCTGCGCGACCACATGCGCACCGTCGACGCGGCCGAAGGCGTCGCGTACTGGGTGCACGCGATCGACCGCTCCGGCGGCAAGGAGAAGAAGATCCTCGCCTCCGAGTTCGGCGACGACTACGACGCGATCCCGGCGTACGAGCAGATCTACGCGCTCGCCGGGCCGACGCAGACGTTCCGCGTCACCGGCGACCCGCGCATCCTCAACGACATCGAGATGACGGTCGCGCTGTTCGACAAGTTCTATCTCGACCGCGAGGGCGGCGGGTTCTTCTCCCACATCGACCCGATCACGTTCGACCCGCGGGCGGAGACGCTCGCCCACAACCAGGGACGCAAGAACTGGAACTCGGTCGGCGACCACGCGCCCGCGTACCTGATCAACGCCTATCTCGCGACCGGGCGGGAGAAGTACGCGAACTTCCTGCAGCTGACGGCGGACACGATCGTCAACCGCTTCGCCGACTACGACACCAGCCCGTTCGTCAACGAGCGCTTCCACGAGGACTGGACGCCCGATCACGCGTGGGGCTGGCAGCACAACCGTGCGGTCGTCGGCCACAACCTGAAGATCGCGTGGAACCTGATGCGCATCAACAGCGTCAAGCCGAGCACGCGGTACGTCGAGCTCGCGCGCAAGATCGCCGAGGTGATGCCGCCGATCGGCAGCGACCGGCAGCGCGGCGGCTGGTACGACGTGATGGAGCGCGAGATCTCGGACGAGCAGGACTGGTACCGCTTCACGTGGCACGACCGGAAGGCGTGGTGGCAGCAGGAGCAGGCGATCCTCGCGTTCCTGATCCTCACCGGCATCCTCGGCGACGAGTACCGGAACGAGGCGCGCGCGGCGGCGGCGTTCTACAACGCGTGGTTCCTCGACCACGACTCGGGCGCCGTCTACTTCAACGTCCTCGCGTCCGGCCTGCCGTACGTCGTCGGCACGGAGCGGCTGAAGGGCAGCCACTCGATGTCGGCGTACCACAACACCGAGCTGTGCTTCCTCGCGGCCGTGTACACGAACCTGCTGATCACGAAGCAGCCGCTCGACCTGCACTTCAAGCCGCGGGCCGACGGCTTCGCCGAGGATCGCGTGCTCCGCGTCTCGCCGGACATCCTGCCGCCCGGGTCGATCCGGATCGAAGGCGTGTGGGTGGACGGGCAGCCGTGGACGGACTACGACGCCGAGAACCTGACGGTGCAGCTGCCGCAGGGCGAGGTGACGGTGCGGGTGCGCGTCGCGTCGGCGCTCGAGACGTTCGAGAGCGAGCTCTCGGTCGAGGGCGGCGTCGCGTCGATCACGCTCACCGGCCGGCTCGACGAGACGGTGGCGGCGACGCTCGAGCGCGACCTGATGCAGGCGCTCGAGTCGAACCCGCAACGGGTGATCCTGCGGGCGGAAGGGCTCGAGTCGATCTCGAGCGCGGGCGCGCGGGCGCTGCTCTTCCTGCGGCAGAAGCTGCCGTTCGAGGGCGCGGACGTCCTGATCGTCGGCGCGAAGCCGGACATCCAGGACGCGTGCCGCGCCGTCGACGCCGAAGAGCAGTCGTTCGTCCTCGTCGACGACATCTCGCAGCTGGAGCCGCTGCAGGCGTAACGACCTACCAGTGCGTCGGCGTGCGGGCGAGCCGCTCGCGCGCCACGCGCTGGAGCCGTTCGGCCAGGGCCGGGTTGTCCCGGAGCAGGCGGCTGCAAGCGCCGTCCGACACCGTCAGCAGGTGCATCGTCGTCGTCGCGAGCACCGAGGCGGTGCGCCAGTGGTCGCCGTCGACGAGGGCGATCTCGCCGAAGAAGTCGCCCGGCCCCAGCTCGGCGAGCCGCTTGCTGCCGAACGAGACGTGCGCCTGTCCGTCCTCGATCACCCAGAAGTCGTCGTCACCGCGCTCGCCGAGCGTCGTGATCATCAGCCCGGCCGGGATCACCTCCCGGCGCGTGCACGGGGCGACGTGCGCCCGCTCGTCGTCGCTCAGCTCCCGGAAGAACGGCGCGGACGCGAGCTCGTCGGGCGTCATGACGTGCCGTCGGCCGCCGGTGCGGAGCCCTCGAGCTCGCCCAGCTTCTGCTGGGCGAGCGCGCGCTCGAGCTCCTCGGGCGTCTGCGCCCGGATCGCGCCGGTGAACTGGCGCCGCCGCGACACCGTGCGGCCGCCGGCGCGCGGCTGCTGCTGGGGGGCGCCGACGATCTGCTCGACGTTCGGCCGCGCGACCTGCTCCCGCACGTGCTCGAGCAGCACGTCGACGGCCTCGGCCATCTGCGAGACGAGCGTGTCGATCATCGAGTTGACCTGCGACTCGTCGGTGTCCGACTGCGCCTTGAAGCGGAGCCGCCACCGCAGCTCCTCGACGTGGCCGTAGAACGTCGAGAGGTCGGCCATCAGCTCGTAGTCGGCGACGATCATGCCGAGCGGCCCGCTCGCCGCGAGCCACGATCCCGTCGGCAGGTCCGGGAAGAAGTGCTTGTACGAGTGCTGCTCGCGCTTCGTGCGGTCGATCGACGCCTTCAGGCGCAGCAGCTCCAGCTCGAGCGCGCCGAACCGCCGCCGGGCCTCGATCGTCCGTCGCTCCTGCTCCTGCTCGAGCCGCTGCGTCGTCCGCCGCCGCTCGGCCTCGGCCTGCCGGCCCTCTTCCTGGAGGCGCGAATGGCGGTCCCAGGCGAGGGCGGTCAGGAACGCGAGCGCGGCGCCGGAGTAGCCGCAGAGTTCGAGCTGCCAGACGACGTTCCGCTCCTCGGGCCACGCGCTGAGCGCGACGAGCGGCGCCGCGACCGCTGCTGCGAGTGAGAGGCCGAGCAGATACAGCGGCTGGAACCGCAGGTGGCGGTGCACGCGCTCTCTGGTGCTCTCGACTGCGGCGGCCTCCACGGAGAAAAGTCTAGGGAGCCGTCGCCTGCTTTCCAACCCCCGCCGGCGTGGTCAGCGCGAGGGCGATCGCGTCGTCGGTCGGCGTGCCGTAGCCCGCCGTCCACTCCTCCTGGAACTTGACGTCCCCGAGCGACTCCCGGCACGGCGGCACGAAGCTGTCGCGGATCTTCGTCTCGGAGGCCGACGGCGTCGCGCCGATCGCCTCGAGCACCGCTTCGCCGGCGCCGAAGAACCGCGCCGCCTGCACGTGGTCGCCTTCGCTCTCGAGCGCGGCCGCGAGCCCTTGCAGGCACTCGGCGGCGACGCGCTTGTCGCCGCGGTCCTTCGCGAGTGACAGCGCCTCGGTGAAGAGCCGCTGCGCCTCGGTGGCGTCGCCGGTGCTCTGCAGCGCGACGCGGCCGAGGTTCGTGAGCGCGAGCGACATGCTCCACGTGTCGTGCAGCTCCTTGGCGAGCGACAGCCCCTCCTGGAGCAGCGGCGTCGCCCGCTCGTAGTCGCCGCGCGCGAGGTCGGCGCTGCCGAGCATCAGCACCGAGTTCGCGATCAGGCGGCGGTCGCCGAGCTCGCGGCGGAGCGCGAGGCTCTGCTCGTACAGCTCGCGCTCCTGCGCCTCGTCGCCGTTCTCGGCCGCCACCTCGGCGAGGATGTTCAGCGCGCCCGACTGCACGACCTTCTCGCCGATCTGCTCCGCAAGCTCGAGCGCCTTGTGCGCGAGCTCGACGGCGCGCTCGTCGTGCGACGTCTCGTACTTGCCGCGCGTCATAACGATCCAGCCGATCTGCTGGAGCGACTGCGCCTCGAGCCGCACGTCGCCCGCTTCGCGTGCGAGCTGCAGCGCCTCCTCGAAGAACATCTTCGCCTGGACGTAGTCGCCCTGCCCGAGCGCCGCGAACCCGGCGGCGTAATACGCCTTCGACAGCACGCCCGGCTGGACGCCCGTCGAGATCTCGAGCGCGTCCGACAGCCAGCGGCGGCCCTCGGTCATCAGGCCGCGGATGCTCCAGAAGCGGACGAGCGCGCCGGCGAGCTGCAGTCCGAGGTCGAGGTTCTTCGACTCGAACGCCCAGGCGAGCGCGGCGCGGATGTTGTCGTTCTCCTCCGTCAGCCGCTCGAGCCAGAGCGCCTGCCCCGCGCGCGTCAGCTCGGGCTCGGCGGTCTCCGCCAACTGCAGGTAGCGCTCGAGATGGCGGTCGCGCGTCGCCTCGAGGTCGCCGCTCGCCGCGAGCCGGTCGAGCGCGTACTCGCGGATCGTCTCCAGCATGCGGAAGCGCGGCTCGCCGTCGGCACCTTCTCCCTGCAGGATCAGGCTGTTGTCGACGAGCTGTGCGATCCCGTCGAGCACCTCACCGAACTCGAGGCCGAGCGACGCGCCGACGACACCCTCCGCTGCGTCGAGCGTGCAGCCGCGGACGAACACGCCGAGCCGCGCGAACACCGCCTTGCCGGTGTCGTCGAGCAGGTTGTAGCTCCAGTCGATCGCGTCGCGAAGCGTGTCCTGGCCGCCGCCGGCCAGGAACGAGAGCCGCTTCTCCTCGAGCCGGGCCAGAATCTGCTCCGGCGTCATCAGCTTCACCCGCGCGGCGGCGATCTCGATCGCGAGCGGAATCCCCTCGAGCCGGCGGCAGACCTCCGCGATCGCGGCGGCGTTCCGCGCATCGAGCTCGAAGGACGGCTTCGCGTCCTGCGCGCGCGCCACGAACAGCTGCACCGCGGCGGAGTCGGCATCCGCGCCCGACGGCAGCCCGAGCGGCGGCACCGGATACTCTCGCTCGCCGCGCACGCGCAGGAGCACGCGGCTCGTCGTCAGCATCTTCAGCGTCGGCGCGAGATGCAGGATCTCCGCGATCGTCGGCGCCGCCTCCTGCACCTGCTCGAAGTTGTCGAGCAGCAGGAGCGTCGGGCGGTCGCCGACCGCTTCGGCGATCGTCTCGGCGATCGACCGCTCCCGCGTCTCGCGCACGCCGAGCACCTCGGCGATCGCCGAGCCGACGAGGCGCTCGTCCTGGATCGGCGCGAGGTCGACGAAGTACGTCCCCTCGAACTCGTCCTGCAGCGTCGACGCCGCCTCGAGCGCGAGGCGCGTCTTGCCGGTGCCGCCGAGCCCGCTCAGCGTCACGAGCTGCGTGTCCGGCTGGCGGACCAGGTCGATGACTGCTGCCAGGTCCGCGTCGCGGCCGACGAGCGGCGTCGGCGGCACCGGCAGCACCGCCTTCGGCGCCGGCGGCGCCTGCACCGCACGGATCGTCGTCGTCGGCGTCGCCGGCCGGTCGGCCGGGCCCGAGCCCAGCGCCGCGCGCGCGGCGTCGATCATCTCGCGACAGGTTGCGAACCGCTGGTCGGCCGCCTTCGCCATCGCGCGCGCGATCACGAGGTCGAGCGCCTCGGGCAGGTCGCCCTGCGCCTCGCTCACCTTCGGCGGCGGCTCGGTCATGTGCGCGTACATGACGGCGATGTCGCTGTCGCGCTCGTACGGCTTGCGTCCCGTCAGGCACTGGTAGAGGACGCCGCCGAACGCGTAGATGTCGGCGGCGGCCGAGACCTCCTTCGCCTCGATCTGCTCGGGCGCTGCGTAGTCGACGGTGCCGACGAACATCCCGGCCTGCGTCATGCCGCGCGCGCCGCTCTGCTTCGCGATGCCGAAGTCCATCAGGTAGATGCGGCCCGACCCGTCCTCGATCATCACGTTCGGCGGCTTGACGTCGCGGTGGATGATCTCGTGCGCGTGCGCCGAGTCGAGCGCGCCCGCGACCTGTTCGAGGATCGACAGCGTCCGGTGCGGATCGAGCGTGCCCGCCTTCGTGAGCAGCTGCTCGAGATCGGGGCCCTGCACGTAGCGCATCGCGATGTAGACGAGGCCGCCGAGGTCGCCGGCGTCGTAGATCGGGATGATGTTCGGATGGTCGATCGAGGCGACCGTCTGCGACTCGCGGATGAACCGCTCGCGGAACTCCTCGCCGCCGCCGAGCTCCGGCGACAGTGTCTTCAGCGCCGCCTTGCGTTTGAGCAGCTGATGCTCGGCCTCGTAGACGAAGCCCATTCCTCCGCGGCCGAGCAATCCCGAGATCCGGTACCCGGCAACTTCAGACCCCGCAGCGAGCGCACCATTCACGCCGTCTAGCCTGCCGCCTCCAGCAATCGTCGTCCATACTCGGAAGCGGAGGCAGGGCGCTGCGCCGGCTCCTTCGCGAGGGCGCTCAGCAATGCATCGGCGAAGGCGTCCGAGAGGTCGTCGCGGAACCCGCGCGGGTCGGGCGGCGGCTCGCCGACGTGCGCGAGCCCGATCGCGATCCCTTCCTTGTCGGCGAACGGCGGCTGGCCGGTGACGCACTCGTACATCGTGCAGCCGAGCGCGTAGATGTCGGTCGCGGGGCTCGCCGCCTCGCCTTTGATCAGCTCGGGGGCGAGATAGTCGATCGTGCCCATCACCTGGCCCGGCTTCGTCAGCACCGTGTAGGCGCGGCCCTTCGCGAGGCCGAAGTCGGTGAGCATCGCCGTCCCCTGCTCGTCGACGATGATGTTGGACGGCTTCAGGTCGCGGTGGACGATGCCGGCGTTGTGCAGAGCGTCGAGGCCGGTGCCGACACCGGCCGCGTAGCCGGCGGTCTCCTTGACGTCGAGGCGCTCGCTCTCGTCGAGCTTGTCCTCGAGCGTGCCGCCGGGGATGTACGCGACGGCGAGGAAGCGGCGGCCGTCCGCCTGCCCGGCTTCGAGCACCGGTACGAGATGCGGGTCGCGCACCTCCGACGCCGCGCGCGCTTCCTGTTCGAAGCGTCGCCCGAACACCGGGTCCTCGATCAGCTCGAAGCGCATCACCTTCAGCGCGACCTCCTGTCCGTCCGACTCGCGCACGGCGCGGAAGACGAGGCCCATTCCTCCCTCGCCCAACGTCTCCTCGAGGCGATAGGGTCCGAGCGTGTCGCCGGGTTGCAGTTCCCGGCCGGGAGATTCGCGCATGAAGTCAGACACCGTTCCGCAGGATATGCGCTCCACGCCCGCCGGTCGAGCCGGGTAGGCATGCGCGTCGGCTTCATCTCCGATATCCACGGCAACCGCTTCGCGCTCGAGCCGGTCCTCGAGGACCTCGAGCAGCAGAACGTCGACCGGATCGTCTGTCTCGGCGACATCTGCTTCGGCCCGCAGGCGCACGAGTGTCTCGGGATCGTGCGCGACCTCGGCTGCCCGGTCGTCCTCGGCAACTGGGACTCGTGGTCGACGCACGGGTTTCCGGCCGCCGACGACCCGCTCGGCGTGATGCTGTACGAGATCGGCGCGTGGTGGGCCGACCTGCTGACGCCGGAGGACCGCGAGTTCGTCGCGACCTTCGTGCCGACGCTGGACGTCGACGCGGGGGACGGGACGGTCATGCACTGCTTCCACGGCTCGCCGAAGTCGTTCTCGGACTGGATCTTCTCGACGACGCCCGACGCCGATCTCGAGCCGCTGTTCGGGGGGATCGAGGCGCCGATTCTCGTCGGCGGCCACACGCACCTGCAGATGCTGCGCCGGTTCGGGCGGCAGACGATCGTCAACCCCGGCAGCGTCGGTCAGCCGTTCTCGCAGTGGTGGCCGAAGACGATCCGGGTCGCGCCGTGGGCCGAATACGGCGTGATCGAAGCCGGGAACGGGAAGCTGCAGATCGACCTGCGCCGCGTGCCGATCGACGTCGACGCGCTGCTCCACTTCT